>PCSF01000058.1:11635-28081 GCA_002771315.1 Desulfobacterales bacterium CG23_combo_of_CG06-09_8_20_14_all_52_9
TAGTTGGCACAGGAACTTGTTTTTGGAGGGATGAGGACCCGACGGCTCACTCCGCCATCAAGCCCGTGTACGTAACGGACCTCATCGGGATCCCGTTCTTCAATGGGAATCTCCCGAACACCGTCTTCCAGGCTCCAATCGAATGTCGTGGAAGGAAGCGCCACATAAAAAGGGATTCCGTTGTCCTTGGCCGCCAGTGCCTTGAGATACGTGCCGATCTTGTTGGCCACATCCCCGGTTGCAGTGGTTCGATCCGTGCCTACGATCACCATATCCACGAGGCCGTGCTGCATGAGATGACCACCGGCGTTGTCCGTGATCACGGTGTGTTTGACACCGTAGCCGCCTAGCTCCCAGGCCGTGAGTCTGGCCCCCTGGTTCAAAGGCCGGGTTTCATCCACCCACACATGGACATCGATTTTTTCGTCATGGGCCGCATAAATGGGAGCGGTGGCGGTCCCGTATTCGATACAGGCCAGCCATCCGGCATTGCAGTGGGTCAGGATATTTACCGGCCCCCGGGCCTTTTCGGCCATTACCTCCCGAATCAACCGAACCCCGTGTATACCGATTCGCCGGCAGTTTTCAGCCTCTTCCTCGGCAATGGCGGCCGCCTCCTTTTTGGCGGCTTCGATACATGAAGTCGGCAAAGAGATTCCGGCTGCCTTATGATAAACGCGATCGACTCCCCAGGACAGATTGACCGCCGTGGGTCGCGCGGCTTTGATTTGACCGCAAAACCGTCGAAAGCGATCATCCCCGGCGCCTGCCGCCTGTTTTGCAGCCAAATACACACCGTATGCTCCGGTGACACCGATGAGGGGAGCCCCGCGAACCACCATTTCCTGTATGGCCTCAACGATATCCTCGACGGTTTTCAGTTCCGCTACAACGAAGTGGTGGGGCAGATATCTCTGATCGATCACCTTCACGATCCCGGTCCGATCATCCAGCCAGATGGGCCGCACGTCTTTGTCACCCACTCTCATAGTTAAAGAATCCGGTCGATTGCTTCAGATTGGTTGTATTGCCCCTGTTGGCGCCAAAGCCTCTGCGGCTTTTCCCCGTATGTTCTTCAGATCCTCAATCGTGAGTCTTAATGCACATCCCCCTTGCATCGGTCTATAAGATTCAGATTTAAACTACCAACATCATCTGCCGGTGTCAATTATAAGCCGGGTTCTCTGTTCTCGACTCGTATGGGTTCCACGATGCGCCAGAGCT
This sequence comes from Desulfobacterales bacterium CG23_combo_of_CG06-09_8_20_14_all_52_9, assembly GCA_002771315.1. Taxonomy (GTDB): domain Bacteria; phylum Desulfobacterota; class Desulfobacteria; order Desulfobacterales; family UBA2156. Next base: position 12,860 of record PCSF01000058.1, read on the forward strand.
TCTGAACCCGGATGGGGCTCTATTCACCGTCGGTACGATCTTGAGCGAATCGTAGTCTGCAAAGACCCTTATGGCGCCATAAACATGGGTCGGAAAAATGGTTGCACCCAGACGACGGTATCGTTCAAAAACTTCCGGATGGGGTCCTTTGTCCCCCGCGGAAACAATAATATATTGCGGCTTGACGGCGTCCAGGAAATCCGCGGTACTCGAAGTATTGCTTCCGTGGTGCGGGGCCACCATCAGGGTGCTTCGAATCGCATCTCCGGCCATATCGCTCAATTCCTTCTCCGCCTTTGCCATGATATCCCCCGGAAAGAGGAATGAATAATCGCCGTATCGGACGCGGATGACCATGGAATTGTTGTTGGAGTTCTGCAATCGGCCCGTTTTCTTTGTCGCCTGATACTCCGGGGGCGGGTGCCAAATTTCAATGAGGGCCCCATGAATCCGGTAAGACCGCTTAAGCCTTTCGTAAGCGGGCATGGGAATTCCTTTTTCCCGAACGATTTCAAGGAGCCTCCGGTATGCATGGGAGTCCTCTCGCTCGTCGTTGGTCCAGAGTTCTTTAACGCTAAAATTTTGGGCGATGTAAACCAAGCCGTTCAAATGATCGGCGTCGGGGTGGGACAAGGCAACGGTATCGATGGAAACAATTTTATTACACCACAGAAACGGCGCCACCACACTAGCCCCGACATCGAAGGCCTCGTTGTCCGGAAATCCTCCCCCGTCGATGAGCAGATTGTAGCCTTTCGGCAGTTCCACCAGGATCGCATTGCCTGCCCCCACGTCGATCACGCTGATCCTCAGATCCTTGTGCCACAACCGGTACTGCATCCAATAGCCGATGTCCGCGATTGCCAAAACGGAGACGACCAGAAGTGCCGCTTGGCTCCTATATGACGTGAACATCCTGCGGATGAAACGATTCAGAAATAGAAGAACTCCCTTTTCCTTCTCCCCGGCAACGGGAAGTTCGTACGCGGTTTTTGACCGCTTTCCTAAATCGAATAGTGCCCAGATGGCTGTGTAGAATAATACGACCTCCAGGAAACTCGGGGTGACCGTTTTCATGGACCCAAAAGGCACCCGGGAAAAGATGTGCACCCCATGGATGGCCATCTCAATGGCAAAGCTGCTGATCTTGATGAGAAAAGCCGACGTCTGAAGATGAATGGGATACAGGAAAACGGCCATCAGCCCTGCAGGTACGGCGATAAACCCCATCAGGGGGACAATCACTATATTGGCCGCCAGGGAAATCAGCGAGATCTGATTGAAATACATCATCACAAGGGGGAGAGTTCCCAGAACTGCAAAGGCGGAAACCAAAAAAGATGAAAGGATCCATCTTGGAACCCGCAAGAAAAAAGGATCCGGATCTGTTTTCGGGGGTCTTTTCCACCAGTGTTTTGTTCTCCCCATACCGAAAAGGATCCAGAAAACAGAAGCGAACGAGAGCTGGAAGGAAATGGAAAAAAGGGCGGGGGGATCAAGGACCAGGATTCCCAGGGCGGCAACGGCGAGCGTATTGAAAGGTTCATGCTCCTTTTCGAAGAAAAGAGCCGCAAGAAAAACCCCGACCATGATGACAGCACGCTGGGTGGAAGGGGACCATCCGGACAACTCCCCATATATCAGGACAGGAAGCATGGATAAGAGCGCTGCCCCCTTCCGGGTCCAGGCATGCCATAGAAAAATCCGGAAAAAGGAGAGCATCCGGACAAAGACCCAAAACGCCCCTCCGGCGACAATGCCGATGTGCAGCCCCGAAATGGCCAGGATATGACTGACTCCGACCCGGTTGAAGGCGTCCCGGAGATCGGTGGAAATTTCTCTTTGATCGCCGAGAACCAAGGCTTTGAGGATGCCTTTGGTCTGCTCTTTTTTTTCGCCGATGATCCGGTCGATGAAATCGGACAGGCTCCGGCGGAAGGATCGGATCCGGTCAGAAAAGGATACGACGGTCTCATGGGGTTTGACGACCAGATCTTTCTCAGAGGTATAGGCCGTGGCCCATATGCCTTGAAACGCCAAGTATCTCTGATAATCAAATCCACCCGGGTTTTTAAAATATTTGACCGGCTGGATCCGAGCCTTCATAGCCAAAATATCCCCGGCGAAAAAATCCGGGGCTTTCCCCCAGCAAGACATCCGGACCTTTCCGACCACCGGGAAAGGCGCCTCTGAGCCTTCTTTTTTTATGAAAATGTTTTCAAGGATAAAACTGGTCCGCTTTTCACTCCTCTTGATCACTTCCTCCACGGTTCCCAAGAGATGCTTTTTTTCGAGTCCGATGAAGCGCACCACATGATCTTCACAAAACCGGGGGGCGGCCCAGGATTGGATACTGAGATAACCGATCAGAAAAAAGAAAATCAGCGGGGAAAAAGATGCGCTTTTCTTTAGGGCAAGACACCGAATGAGGAAGGCCCCTGCAATACACGCAGCACCGGCCGCCCATGAAAGATGGCCCGGATATTCGTATCCCGCAATGATCCCCGGTATCAAGGAAAACAACAAAGGGATCAGTGGGCGATGATAATGCCCCTGATTCATCTCGGTTAAAATCAGAGTCATGTCTCGAACGCGGGGACTAGCCTTTAACGCGTTTGATAAAAGCGCCCAAGCGGGCGAATTTTTCTTCCAGTCGTTCGTAACCGCGATCGAGATGATACACCCGGTTGATCTCTGTTTTTCCTTTAGCAACCAGGCCGGCCAGTACCAGGGAGGCGCTGGCTCTCAGATCTGTTGCCATCACCGGGGCCCCGGAAAGCATGGGTACACCCTTGATGGCGGCGGTATTTCCTGAAACCGTGATATCCGCCCCCATCCGGCGCAGCTCGCCGACGTGGATAAACCGGTCTTCAAAAATAGTCTCTGAAATAACGCTCAACCCGTTTGCCACCGACATCAGCACCATGAACTGAGCCTGCATATCCGTTGGGAAGCCGGGGTATGGGAGGGTCTTCACGTCAACGCTCTCAACAACATCGCCTCCGCATATGCGAATAGCCCCTTCCTCGGTTTGAATCTTCGCCCCGGCCATCGTGAGTTTGTCGATGAGAGCATTCTGGTGTCCGGGCTCACACCCTTTCAGCAGGACATCTCCCCGGGTCAGTGCGGCCGCCACCATGAAAGTTCCGGTTTCAATGCGGTCCGGTATGATGGATACGGAAACCGGGGACAGGGAGGAAACCCCTTGTATCGTGATGACGGACGTGCCCGCCCCGGTGATCAAACTCCCCATTTGTTTGAGGGTGCCCGCCAAGGCGACCACCTCCGGCTCCCGGGCGGCATTTCGAATGATGGTCTCTCCCTCCGCCAGAGCCGCGGCCATCATGATGTTTTCGGTTCCGGTCACCGTCGGAAGATCCAGGAAAAGCTCCTTTCCGCGGAGGGTCTCCGCGGTGGCTTCCACATATCCGCCCTTGAGTTCCAGCACAGCCCCCATCTCCGAGAGGGCTTTCAGATGAATATTGATGGGCCTGGCACCGATGGCGCACCCCCCGGGGAGAGAAACCCTGGCCCTTTTCAATCTTGCCACCAGCGGCCCCAGCACAAGGATGGAGGCCCGCATCTTTCGGACCAGATCGTAAGGAGCCTCGGAGTTGTTCAAGCCGGCGGCGTTAATCCGGACCGTCCCCGGAGTACTTTCAACCGATGCCCCCAGGTGGACCAATAAACGATTGATGCTTTCGACATCCATCAGATTCGGGACATTGGAAAAGGTGTTCCAGCCGTCCGTCAGAAGGGCGGATGCAAGAATCGGAAGCGCCGCATTCTTTGCGCCCCCGATTCGAACCTCCCCGTTCAGAACTCGCCCACCCTCGATGATGATCCGATCCATTTACCCTCCGAATAAAAAAGCGCTTCCCGCGACTGCTCCGGCGGAAGCGCTTTCTTGCGTCTATATCCAACTACTCAGTGGTGTCCGCCGCCTTTACCCTTGGCCGCGTCGATAGCGGCTTTGATTACGCAATAGGTCATGCCAAGACCGAGGATCGTCAGCGCAAACCAGAGCCCCCCCATGAAGACCATATGGGACATATCCCAGATCCATTCGAAGTTAAATGGAAACATCTTCTCCTCCTTTTATGCCTTGGCCGGGCTTAGTTTTGCATCGGCGGTTTCAGAGGCCGTAACGGATTCCGCCGTCTCATCGGATTCCAAATCAATCGGATTCAGCTCCGCTTCCTGGGGAAACACCGGGAGATAGCGATAAGAAAAAGCCACCAGCAGAATGCCATAAGCCACCGGCAGGAGGGTCGTGGCCACTTCCTGCCAGCTGGGATAATACATGGGCCATCCTTCAAAGGTGAGCACAGGGACGGCCATGACCTGGAGCACCATGACCCACCGATTGACGGAAACCCCGATGACTGCCAACACCACCGCGATCATCAGCAAGGCCGGAGTGCTTCTCCCTTTCCGGGTAATCAGAATAGCGGCCGGGATCACACCGCCGACAACGATCTCCAGGATGAGGATCCAAATCCCGTAGAAGGCGTTGTCGGAGTAAAACTCCATGAATCCCTGACCCTTGGAGGGAGCCGTTACCACAGCCCAGTACCAGGTGTCGATGATCTTAGCCATAATATAGGTAGCCATCATCCATCCGGAGATCTTGGCCAAAAGCGCATAGACATCATCCTTGATAAGCTTCTTTTTGGTGATTTTCTCCGTGATCTTGGCCAGCATAATGGTAAAACAGGGGCCGTAGGCCGCCGCGGACCAGGTAAAGAGGAAAAAGGTCCAGGGCCAGATTAAAATGCCTTCCCGAAACGCAAAGGGCCGGCCGAAGAGAACACCGGCGACACCGCCCAGAGAGCCCTGGTGGAAAAAGCTTAAAAAAGCGCCCGTTGCGGCGAATATCGGCATGACCTCATGCATGTTGTGGCTCAAATGGTGAAAAAAAGACACTTGGTCGACCTGGCGATTTTCCAGAACCAGGGGCAGATATTCAATGGTCAGGACACCGAAATAACAGGTGAGGCAGAAGGCCACCTCGGTGAGCATCGAATGCACATTGGCATGCCAGAAGATAAACCATCCCCTCAGAGGCTGTCCGATATCGATGGCCAAAATCAACAACGCTGAACTGTAGCAGATAAACCCGACGAGCACGGCGAAGTTGATGATATTTTTAAGCTTATCCTTTCCAATGATGTACCTCAATAAACCCGTGAAAAAGGCGCCTCCGCCCAGGGCGATCACCGTCAGGTCCGCCCAGATCCAGAGGGCAAACCCATACGAGTCGTTCATGTTGGTCTGATTGAGTCCCTTGAACCAGCACATGAACATGGCGACTATGCCCCAGATCAAAACAACAACCACCGGTCCCAGCTTCATGAGAAATTCCGGTAGTGGGCAACGTTTGACCCCTTTGGGAATTAATGCATCATCCATACGCCCCTCGCTTGTCATTCCTTAAATTCCATGCCGTTGCATTGTGCTTCATCCATACGGGATTTCATTAGTGCCCCTTGCCGGAACCTTCGTGAGGCAAGTAATTATCACCGGCCCTCCGGACCCATTCCCTGCTGGATAAGTAATATACCTTGGGATTGGTCCCCAGTCTTTCGAGGAGTCGAAAGGCTTTGGGGTTTTTCGGCCGGCCTCTGTGGGCCGGGTCCGGATTAACGATCTGGTGGATTTTGTGCTTTTCGTTGTTCAAGTCCCCAAAAACGATGGCGCCTGCCGGGCAGGCTTGAGTGCACGCCGTCTGATATTCCTCCTCTTCCAACTCCCGGCGACCCTCCAGGAAAGCCTTTTCCATGGCCCTCTGATATCGGTGAAAGCAGAAGCTGCATTTTTCAACCACCCCCCGCATACGCGGAGAAACATTGGGATTCAGGTATTTCTCCATCCCGTTGGGCCAGACCGGATCCCACCAGTTGAAGTACCGGGCATGATAAGGGCAAGCCGCCATGCAGTACCGGCAGCCGAAGCACCGGGTGTAGATCTGACTGACAATTCCGGTCTGTTGGCTGTAATCGGTGGCGGTGGCTGGGCAGACGGAAACGCAGGGGGAGTGGCCGTGTTCTCCCTCGCAATGCATACAGGGTCTGGGGATATAGCAGATATCTGTTTCGGGGAAAGATTTCCCGTTTGTCAGCTGAAAGACGCGCATCCAGGTGATGCTGTCCAGCTTGTTGGTCTCGTCTTTTTTAAACGGAACGTTGTTTTCCGCCATACAGGCTACCATGCAAGCGCCGCACCCGGTGCATTTGTCCAGATCGATCACCATTCCGTACTTTTTGGCCTGCTCGTTTTTCATCGAAACCTCTTATGCATAGTCGAATTTCAGCGTAAGCCGTAAGCGCCAACCCTGTGGACGCCCGCGCCGGCTTTATACCCGTGAAAGCTTTGCCCGAATACCCCAGGCGGCATCGAGCCCGGATACCTCATCCTCCACCGGCCCGATCAGGTCATTGAAGTTGATCCCTTTTCCGGCCAGATAGCCGTCATAGGCCTGATGACCCAATCCCGTGGGCATGGCTACCAACCCCGGCATGATGCCTTCAAATAGATGGACCCGCACCCGCGCTTCCCCTTTAGGCGTTTTCAAGACCGCGGGTTTGCCTTCGGAAATGCCCAGAGACTGGGCCGTTTTGGGATGGACTTCGACCAACAAGTCGTTTTCTTTGAGGACGGTATCGGGGACGGTTTTGATCATAAACGGCGGGTCGCCGATGAATCCGCTGGCAAGCCTCGGAGAATCGTAGGGAATCAGCACAAGGGGGTAAGCCGGCTCCTCGCCCTCGGCCTTCACCATCACGTTCTTTGCGGCATCTTTGCTTTCTTCGGGGATGAACTCAAATTTGCGGGAGGCCGTTTCAAACGCCGTATTCCGTGATCCGGGTTCAAAGTCCGATTCCACCCGGTATCCGATTTCCTGGAGCTCCTCCCACTGATCCCCGAAGGTATCATCGAGGCACCCCTCGTAATCCTCCCAGGGGAAAGCCTTTTCAACAGGGTCTCCCAGCGCCTTGGCCAGCCGGAGGATCGCATCCCCCGTGTGCAGCGTGTCAAACTGAGGGCTCACAACAGGTTTGGCAAGTCCGATGAAGGGTTTGTTAAAACCTTCGGCATACGGTACATCCTCATACCGCTCCAGGTACATGTGGTTGGGAAGGATCAAATCGGCATTCTGGGCTGTCTCATCCATAAACGAAGAAAAGCTAAGGATGAAAGGAATTTTGGCCCATGCTTTCTTCAAAAGAGCCTTATCCGATAGGGTATAGTAAGGATTAGCATCCAGAACAAACAGCGCTTGAACCAATGAGGGATCACCGGCGTTGATCATTTCCGGTACCCGGTGGAGGAGATGCCGGGCATGCATGAATTTGTCGGTTCCGGCACCGTCGATACGGGTCTGCTGCATTCCTGCGGAAGCCACGGCATCCATCTCCACTTCGGGCCAATGGATGTGATCCGAACCCGGAACCGCCCATACCCCGCCTTTCCGGTTGATATTCCCCATGAGGGCGTTGAGGGAATGAACCGCCATGAACTCGCCGATCCCCCCCGCTGTGTTGCCCTTCCCCCTCCCACAGATCGCAAGAGGCTTTTTTGCGTTGGCAAAACTCTTTGCCAGGTCGACGATGGTGGATTTATCGATGCCCGTAACCGTTTCCACCTGTTCCGGGGTCCACTCTTCGACCACTTCTTTAGACCATCGATCGAATCCCGATGTATGCGTGCCGACAAAATCCTTGCGATACAAAGACTCCTTCAGAATGACGTGGGCAAGGCCTAAAGCAAGAGCCCCCTCCGTGCCCGGATGAATCGGGAGCCACTTATCGGATTTGGCCGCCGTATTGGAAAGCCTCGGCTCGATCTGGACGACTTTTACACCGTTTTCCTTCCAAACACTGTTGGCCCTGAACATCCGCACCGGTGAGCCCCATCCTTCCAGAATCCCGCTTCCAAAGCTTACTATGAAGTCGGCATTCTCAATATCGAAGCCTATGGAAGCCTGGGCCCCCTGCATGAGATGGAGGGTCATTTCATAGCTGTCCCTCATAGAAGGGGTCCGGATGAAATTGGGGGATCCAAAGGCCGTAAGAAACCGCTCCATCAGGCGAGGGACGGTTCCGCCGTCGGTTCCTGAAATACAAGCGACGGTGTGTGAGAGTCTTTTCCCTCTCAGGTCGGCCAGCTTTTCGGCGACCCAGGCAAGGGCCTCATCCCAGGAAACCTTCTGCCACCGGTTCTCACCACGCTCGCCGGTTCGACGGAGGGGGGACGGGACACGGGTGGGACCATACAGCAGCTGAAGACCGGAAAGCCCGAGGATACAAATTCCACCGTTATTGACCGGGTGGCCCTTGGTTCCCTCGATCTTCACCGCTCGGTCGCCTACCTTCCGGACCGTAATTCCACATCCTCCGGGGCACAGCATGCAGGTGGTATTGGCATAACTGACTTCTCCCTTTTCCGGGACCGGCGTCCATGGCCAATTCTGGGACCAGATGGCCAGATCATCCGTCAGCTTCCATGGCAAGGGGGACAGGGTCGTTCCCGCCGCGCCGCCGATCACGAAAGATAAAAAGCTTCTTCGATCCATCTTCATCGGTGCTACCTCTTCAAACCGTCCGTTGAGATCCGCCTTAAAGGTCTTGCCCCGTTTCCGTCATTTATGACATACAAAACAGGCCTCGTTTTGCGTTTGAACACTGGTTTTTCTTCCGGACAATGATTTCGGGAAGGCAATTTTTACAGCATTGTTGAAAAATCCCTCCATGGGGCCTTCCAACTCGGATACTTCCTTGGCGGCCGCTTCGGCGTGACATTCGGCACAGTCCTCCATCTTCATCCGATCCCAGGAATTTCGCTTGATCCCGGCGATATTCCTACCCCAAATGTCCCGGCTGACGCCGGTGATCCGGTTTTCTTCGTAGATTTTCGAATGGGTCGATTCGCCGATGGGACCATGGCAGGTCACACATTCCATCTTGGCGAGTTCGACATGGGCGGCATGGGAGAAGAAGACACAGTTGGGCTGACGGGAGCAGACCAACCAGGGTACCTCCCTGCCCTTTTCCACATATTGTGTGACAAACTTAATCTCTTCCGGATCCTCCCCTTGCGCCTCTTCATGGCACCCGGTACATTGGGCCAGTTTGGGAACGCCGGAAAAACTCCCGTCTTCCCGGAAGAAATGACAGCTTGCACACCCTTCGTCTACGGTCTCCACGTGAAAGGCGTGATTGAAATTGATAGGCTGCTTCTTCTGGGAATATAAGAGCTTAGGGAAAACAACCCAGCCAACCAGGAGGCTTGCAATAATTCCGACCAAAAAGAAAAGGAGAATGGATCCGCCCGATCCCTTCCCCTTTTTATCTTCTGAATGCCCTGGGTGATTCTCCGTTTCCGCCACCGCCTTCTCCTTAGCCTTGTCATCGTTGGTACTCATGCCCACCCCGTCCTCATAAAATTGAAATGCCAAATCGGGTTGAAACCGCCATCGATCGATTTCGGCAAAACTCGAAGTCGGAATTTTTTTAACCTCTAAGGTCTGCCTTGTCAAGGTAAAATCGCAGGGGAACCTACTGGGAGTAACTATGAAGGCCAGGAAGGAGGTTAACTCCGAAATAGGTGAAAAGCACGGCGCCGAATCCAATGATGGAAATATAAGCCAGCCGTTTTCCATGCCATCCCCGCATCATCCTGGCGTGCAGCAGGGTTGCATAAATAAACCAGGTGATCAATGACCAGGTCTCCTTGGGATCCCAGGACCAGTAACTTCCCCAGGCGGAATTGGCCCAGACCGACCCGGTGATGATCCCGATGGATAAAAACAGGAAGCCGAACATAATCATTTGATGATTCAGCGCTTCCAGGAGCCGCTGTTCCGGAAAAAGGGCGAGCAGGCGGCTGTTCCGGTCCCTTCCACTGTGCTTGATCAGATACATGAGGCTGATTCCGAAGGCGATTCCGAAAGCAGCATAACCGACGAAACAGGCGATGACATGGGCGATGAGCCAGTTGCTTTTCAATGCGGGAACCAACGGTTGAATCCGATCGTTGATGTTCGGGGAAAGGGAGGCATACGCCATGGCTAAAAAAGCGATCGGCGCAACAAAAGCTCCGATCACCCGATTTTGATAGGCCCGTTCCACCACCAAATAGATGACCGCCAGCGTCCATGAAAAAAAGACGATGGATTCGTAAAAATTCGATAACGGCGCGTGTCCGATCCCCATCTGATACGACTCCACCCATCGCAATAGAATCCCGGCCACATGTCCGACAACCGCCGCTAAAGTGATCCAGGTGGCGGCTTTTCCGATGGACGCCTTTTTAAAGATCCATGAAGCGACATAAAGCGCCGCTGAAAAACCATATATAAATGTGATAACGGACAGTATCAATGAGCTGGTCATTGGGTCTCCCCTTTTACATGTTCCGAATCGATCACGCCGCTAAATCTTGAGTTATTTTACTGACCACGGTCTCCATGGACAACTTATTTTTATTGGCCGTTCCGGTCACCAGCACCCGGTTCGAATTTCCCTTTGGCGTCACCTCGATGCACAAGCGCCTGTGAGACATAAAAAAAGTGATATAACACCCTAAAATCATAATCATAAAACCGGAATAAACCACCCATACGCCGGGATCCTTGGAAACCTGGAGGCCGGTGTAATACCTGGGATTGATTTCTTCCACCGAGAAAACAAGGGCCCTTTTTCGCATCCGGTCGAAACCGGGAAATTTCAGCGGCAAAACAATCTCCTCCGAATTTCCATTGGGCGCAATCAAGGTTCCGATCACCGTCTCCCCCAAATCTTGGCCCCTGAACGGGTATCGGTTTCTGAAATCCTTGAACACAAATGTTCCGGCGCCCTCCGGGAGATCGATTTTCTGACCAGCGGATAATTCCTTTCGATACTCCATTTTCGTTTCTTCGCTGACCAAGTTCAATGTGATGATGTTCGGCGGAAGTTTACCGTAATTCGACTGGAAAATGCTGATTCCTTTGTAATGGAGAGGATCATTGACGCGGATGCTCCTTTTTAAGACCGCATTTTCGCCCACCAGGATGGAGAGATCGGACCGAAACTCCTTGGGAGTTCCGGACTCGTAAAAACTCACATGAAAGCTATCGCAGCGTATCGCAAAATCCAAAGGAAGGACATCCCCGGTCTTGCGCAGGTGTATCTGGCTTTGGGCCTCTCCTTCCGGAATGGTGACAAATCCTTCAAACCCAAAAAAGGAGCCGATCAGTGCGCCGATCAAGAGCAGAATCACGCTAAAATGAACCGTATATACCCCAAGCCGGGACCATCGCCCCTTTTCGGCAAAAACGTAAAACCCTTTTTCCGTATCTTCCATCCGGACATAGCCGAACCGGCGCTTGACCCTCGGGACGTAAATCGCTTTTAGCGCATCCATGGACCGAGAATCGGTGAATACTGTCTGATTCGGAATTTTCCTGAACCGATCGATGTCAACCGATGGATTTTTCTGGAAAACAATTTTCCAGGTTCCCGATAGCCGGTTCAAGGAACAGACCAGGATGTTGACGGTCAACAACAGAAGCAAAAACTGGAACCACCAGGAATGATACATGTCGAAGACATCCAGAATGCTGAACAGCCTGAAAAGAAACGGACCGTAGGCCTGGAAATAGTCGGCGGGGCTCGCATTTTGCGGGATCAGCGTACCGATGATGGAGGTAGCGGCCAGGGTAAGCAGGAGGACCACCGTCAGTCGCACAGACGAAAAGAAGTCCCAGATTCTCGCAATCGGTGAGTTCGGGTCTTTCGGTTTCATTCGCAATTCCAAAACATTAAAATTGGAAGGGTATATAAAAAGGCATGGTCCAAATCAAGGAGATAAATCCGACTTATTCAATCCTAAATTAAGCGTTTCCAATTTGGCAAAAAAATAATTATGCATAAATATTCTTGTGTTAGAAAAGATTTGGCCGATTTCAATCGTTTACCCAATGGGTGCCTTGTAAAAAAACATCTACCAAATTGGAAACCCTTCTGGATTTCCGATTTCACCGCATCTGCTGCGTTGCCGAAAGCTCGACGTACGATATGTACGACTTCGCTTCCGGACGCCTTACATCTGCGGCAAACTCGAAAATCGCTTAATTTAGGTCAATCTAAAATGCATCATGGCGCCGATTTGGGTTTGAAGACCATCACAGCGGCTTGGTCCTTTTTCAGGTAGGTTCCGGCCAGGCCGGAGACTTCCTCGGGGGTAATGGAATCATAGTCGGAAAGGATCGTCCGGCTCCATTCCAACTGCACGGGGTGAACACGGGAGTCTATCAGGACCGTATCGAGCCAGTAAGTATTTTTGCGCATCATGTCTTTGATTCCGGTCTTAATCGGGTCCCTTGCCCGCTGAAATTCCTCAGCGGTGATGGTCCCTTGTGCAAGACCGGTAATTGTGGATTGAATTTCCGAAATCAAGGGATTGAGGGCAGCCGGATCCGCATAAGCCATGGTTAAAAGAATTCCATAGCCGGCATACGTTCGGCTTGGATGATGATAGGCCACCGGAGAATAGGCCGCCCCTAGCTTTTCCCGAATCGCTTCCCTAATCCTTTCGGAAAGCACCTCTCCCAAAATATTCAGGCGTCGGCTTCTCCCGATCTCCCAGATGTCTTCCGTGGGATAAGCGACGACCACAAGAGCTTTGGGAATCCGGGTATCGACCTCAAAAGTCCTCGATTCTCCGGCGGGAAACCGGATTCCGGCCACCGGTCGTACCCGCATGATCCCGGATCTCGGGGTCAAACTGCCGAAATACCGGGAGGCCAGAGAAATGACCGTATCGATGTCGATATCGCCGACAACGGACAATTCGAGCTCGGCCTGTTTAAAAAAGACGGAAATCCAATTTTGAACTTCTTCCAACCGGATCCGTGAAAACTGCTCCCAGACTGGGTATCCGAAACGTCCGTCATCTCCTGCAAGAAACCTTGAGCCAAAAAACCTCATGGTATCTTCCACTGAATGGCCCATCTCCTCGTAAAGCTGGCGAAACCGCTCCAAGGTCAATCGATAGGCCTCTTCACGATAGGCCGGATCCTTCAGATGAGTGGCCATCAGCTGAAACAAAAGTTGAACCTCCCCGGTGACACTGGTTCCATTCAGAGTGAAATGACCATCAGCTATGCGAAAGGCAACGCCCGTATTGCTGCCGGACAAGGCCTGATCCAGTTCATGTCTGTTGAGTCCTCCCACGCCGCTTTCATTGATGATCGCTTCGGCCAGCAAACCGATTCCCGGTCGATCGGCCGGTTCGTCGGATTTTCCCGGTCCAAACACAAGACTGGCCTGCACCTCATTATCGGAGAAATCGGTTTTTTTCAGATTCAGTCGGACTCCGTTTTCAAAATCCACCCGGATGATTCCCAGATCCGGAATTTCAGTACGTCTTAAGATCTTTCCGGTCTGATCCGGCTCCGGTAGATAAGGGAACCGTATCGTTTCCGTTGACACCGGCTTTTCAACAGGAATCTTCCGGCTTTCTTCATAAACAGTTCGAATCCGCGCCTCAGGCCCATCCGTTTCTCCGGATAGGTTTGCATTTCCGGTGACCAGGATAAGACGATGATCCGCCCCCCAGGCTGCCTTTAAAGCGTCATGGACTTCTTCAGGAGTCAGCGCGGCAATGGCATCGCCGAATATCACCTTTATCTGCTCGGGGGAAAGGAAAACCTCATCGTCGTTGAGGCTTGCAACAAGCTTTCGGGCCAGATTCCGGCTGTTGCGCGTAGCGGATCCTTTGACGGCGCTATCCATACCGGCGGCAATCTCCTTTTTGACACGATTTAGTTCTAATTCGGTGAAACCGAAATTCAAAGCCCGTCTGAGGGTTTGTTCAAGAACCGCAAGGGCCTTTTCCCATTGATCCGGACGGCATTCGGCCCTGATCTGGGCATATTCAATCTCCTTTAAAAAAAGTCCTCCATCGATGTCTGCCAGAGAAAAGAAAGGGCCGGGGGCCGCCAGAATAGCATCGATACGATCTTGGATAATCCGATGCGCCACCTCTTTTTTCCACATGGCCAATCTCGAAGCTTTCGTATCAGGACGCTTCGGAACTTTTTGTATTACTTCGATGGCCACCTCCGTGTTCCCGGCTTCTTTTTCAAAATGATAAAAGGGTTTGACGCCTGTATGGCGGATCTCACCGATGCCGGGCTCTTCCGGCTTCCCGTTTCGAGAGACAACGTCCGCAAAATGTTTTGCGATCATGGAGACAGCAGCCTGGTTATCGAAGTCTCCCACCATCACCAGGATCATCTTCTCCGGCCGGTACCATCGGTCATAAAATCTTTTAATCCGGCTGCGGTCCGATTTTCGGATCACGTCTTCCCTTCCAATGGGAAACCGTTTGGATAAAACCGAATCCGGAAACTCGAATTCCGATGTTCGGACATAGGTACGATAGGACTCGGAATCCCGCTCCCGTTTTTCCGCCAGTACAACCCAGCGTTCCCGTTCGACCTCGGAATCCAGCAAGAGAGCACCTTCTGCGAAGTCTTTAAAGACCACCAGGGCTTCTTCAATACTTTTAAGATCGCCTTTGGGCAAAAGAATGTCGTACACGGTTTCATAAAAACTTGTATGGGCATTGGCGTCCGGGCCGAACTGCATGCCGATTTTCTGGAAGTACTTAACCAGTTCACCCGGTTTGTAATGGGTGCTCCCATCGAAAAGCATATGCTCCATAAAATGCGCCAGTCCCTGTTCTTCATCCTCTTCCTGGGCTGAGCCGATTTGAACATTGAGATGCATGCTTACCCGTCCTTTCGGCTCCTGGTTCTTCATGAGCACGTAGCGAAATCCATTTGGGAGGCTGCCGAAATGCAGCGCAGGGTCCGGTGCCAGATCGCTGGTCTCATGGGGCCACAAATTGGAAGCAGAGGCATCAGCATTCGGATTTGCTGAAAGGATTTTTGCACCGTGCGCTTTCGATAACAGATTCGCTTTTCCGTAACAACCATTCGGGAATATGAAGGTGAGTTGTATAAGGAAAGCAAAAAAAATCGATTCAAGGAGTCTTCGTATTCGAAATAATTGTTTTGGATACATTAATTCTCGTACCTTTCAGGCGATTGGGTCCGATCAACGTCTTTTTTTCGCTTATTCCTGAATATCCCTAATGAAGGTTGCAATAATTTGACTAATATATGGCGGGAATCTGCGAGTCGCAATAGAGGGAAGAAAAAAGCCTCTCCTG
>PCSF01000058.1:28108-30758 GCA_002771315.1 Desulfobacterales bacterium CG23_combo_of_CG06-09_8_20_14_all_52_9
CTGCGGCTTACCGCAGGGATCTTCAACCGAAAGGATTTGCTGCCTGCTTGTTTGGATTCGTCTGCGCTTCAGGTTGAAAGCTTTAAGACTTTGGATAAAGGGATGATCTTCAGGCCTTGATGTAGATACCCCTCGATGCGGCTTTGATCAAACCCTTCTTGGTCAGCTTATGGAGTGCATTGCTGAGCTGACGAGTTTCAAGACCGGCTCTCTTTTTGATATTGGAGATATTGATGCCCCTTTTGGATGCCTTGACTGCATTGTATACGCTGTCAAGAATAGTGGATTTTGCTGCCGCCGCTTTTCCCGGAACGGATTTTTTGACAATTCTTTTCCCTCTGGTCCTCGGAATGACTTTCACCGGTTTTTCCATTGCTGTCAAACCTGCAAGCTTCTCGACTTTTTGCAACAGGGACCGAAGTTGTTTTGAAACAGCTTTGAGTTGTTTTTCGCTTCTTGTCATTGATTTTTTCCTCCTTTTCGATTCTGCCGTTCAGTATATGAAAGAAGCATTAGGCTATTTCTTTTATAAAGTCAATTCATTTCTCTTTTTCTCCTTTCAATGTCTGTTGACATTCGGAAAAGGATGTGAAAAGAATTGCGCCCATAAACAGGATTTATCTGAAATATCCTTCATCCATCTAAGGATTAAAATTTCTCTTCAAGGTCGATTCCAAATGATCCATACTGTTCGAATCAATTACCTCACAGCGCTTAATGAGCAACAAAGAAAGGCGGTGGAACACAGGAATGGACCGCTTTTAGTGATTGCCGGCGCCGGGAGCGGCAAGACACGAACCCTGACCTATCGCGTCGCCCGATTGGTGGAAGATCAAATATCTCCTAAGTCCATCCTTCTGCTGACTTTTACGAGAAAAGCAGCATCCGAGATGTTGCACCGGGCGTCCGAGCTTTTAGATGACCGGTGCGAGCAAATTTCGGGGGGAACATTCCATGCCTTTTCAAATTTGCTCCTCAAAAGATACGGCAAGCACCTGAAAATCGATCCGGATTTTTCCATTCTGGATCGCGCCGATGCGCATCATCTGATTTCCATGGTGAAAAAGGAATTGGGCGTCAGCAAACAAACCCGTTCATTTCCGAAGTCTAAGACCCTGGCTCAAATATTGAGCATGAGCATCAACAAAGAACTCTCCATCGAAGAAACCATTGCGGATCATTTCCAACATCTGACGGTATTCACGGAAGCTGCGCGCTCCATTTTTACAGAATATGCCCGCCGCAAAACCCATCATCATTTTTTGGATTACGACGATCTTTTGCTTTACGCCAAGCTGTTGCTGACGGAACATGCGGATATCCGCAACCGCATCTCTTCAACCTATCAATACATCATGGTGGACGAATACCAGGATACCAACCGCATTCAGGCCCAAATGTTGTACCTCATGGCCGAAACGCATCAGAACATCGTGGCGGTCGGAGACGACTCCCAGAGCATTTACGCTTTCCGGGGGGCCAACTTCCAAAACATCATGGAGTTCCCGGACCGGTTCAAAAACACGCAAATCATTCGCCTTGAAGAAAACTACCGGAGTGTCCAGCCCATTTTAAATGTCGCCAATGCCATTTTGGAAAAGGCCGAAGAAAGCTATCCGAAGCGGCTTTTTACTCAAAAAACCGAGGGAGCGACGCCATGCCTGGTCCGGGCCGAAGATGAAAACACCCAGTCGCGATTCGTAGTGGAAAAGATCCGGGAGCTGCAGCGAAAAGGCATTCCTCTCAATCAGATGGCAGTACTCTTCAGATCCAGCTTTCACTCCTTTGATCTGGAAATCGAGCTGAAGCGAAGCAGTGTTCCTTTTGTGAAAGTCGGCGGATTCCAATTCGCCGAATCGGCGCACATCAAAGACTTCCTGGCGCATTTAAAGGTTATTGTTCATCCCTATGATAAGCTCAGTTGGCTTCGAATCCTCATGTTGCTCAAGGGCGTAGGACCCAAAGCCGCCGAGAAGGTCTTCGACGCCATCACCGCCCGGGACGCCGGCCTTGTCGGTTTCTTCGCCGTTGAGGGGTTCGGGGTTCATCTTGAAGAGATCCGCAACCTCCAGGAGCTGCTCAAACACACACTTGATGAAGCTCTCACATTAGAGCAGAAGGGCGAGCAAGTGATGCGGTACTACTTGCCCTTTTTGAGAGATAACTATGAGGACCACGGCAAGCGAGCCAAAGAGCTGGAACAGGTTTTGGCGATCATGAGCCGTTACCCATCCCTCGAAGCATTTTTATCCGACATGGCTCTGGAACCCCCCAACACCAGCGTCGGCACCGAATTTTATCTTCCTGAGGCCGGGAGCGAACGCCTTACTCTTTCGACGATCCACTCGGCAAAAGGTCTCGAATGGCATACTGTTTTTATCATTTGCGCACTTCAAGGGCGTTTTCCTTCCTTCCAATCCGCTTTGCAGCCCGATGTTCTCGAAGAAGAGCTTCGACTCATGTATGTAGGAGCTACCCGAGCCAAAGAGAAACTCTTTTTTATTTATCCGGAAGATGTTTTCGATAAAAGCACCGGCATGATCCTGAATCGTCCCTCTCAATTTCTCCTGGGGATTCCGAAAAGAACCTTGAAAAAACAAGCGGCTTGGACGCGCTCATCCGAGGGGGAATATGAGCGATCGGGCTCTGC
>PCSF01000058.1:30934-31181 GCA_002771315.1 Desulfobacterales bacterium CG23_combo_of_CG06-09_8_20_14_all_52_9
CCCTTGGCCTTCCAGCAATCCGGTTCCATTCCCGCTTTTATGCAAAGATGTTCCAGGAAAAGGTCTTTATCCGGGAGTTGATCCCAGACCTGGGGCAAAAACGTGGCCCGTTGCCATCCCCTCGAAAGGATTACCCCGTGTTTTCCCGGAATCAGTTGGCGTTTCAAGTCCCGGCCGTCTGTAAACGTGAGCACCCGAGGTTCGGTAAGGATGCTGATCTCTATGTCCACCTGTTCCAGTTCCTCCT
>PCSF01000243.1:0-333 GCA_002771315.1 Desulfobacterales bacterium CG23_combo_of_CG06-09_8_20_14_all_52_9
CCCTCAGACCCGCGTCGGGCTCCACGCGGAAGACGTAGAAGAGCCCCGCCAGCAGGCCCGCCGTGGCGCCCGCGCGGCTGCCGCCCAGGATGGCCGCGATCAACACCCCGATGGCGCGCGTGTTGACGTGATAGCCGAGCCAGACCTGCCCGAGCTTCGCGCCCCACATGGAGAGGGCCACGCCGAAGATCACCGCCACCACGCGGTCCCGAGGTCGACCCACGCCGAGCAGTCGCCCGCGCAGAGGCCCCACCAACACGGTGACGAGCCCCGCGGTCGCGAGCAGACCGATCTTCTCGGCCAACTCGATCAAGACGAGTCGGAAGTCCACGG
>PCSF01000243.1:404-25079 GCA_002771315.1 Desulfobacterales bacterium CG23_combo_of_CG06-09_8_20_14_all_52_9
TTCGGGCAGCCCGGCGGGCGGCCCTCACTCCGGCATCCGCCAACGACTTTTGCCTCTTCCCGACGGCTCGGACGCTTTTGCGGCACGCCTGGAAACGCCGGGTCCGGGTGTGCCGTCTGGCCCTGGTCTGCGACCGACTTACCTATCCGCCGCCGCTCCAGCAGGACCTTTTTGCCGAAGACACCCGGGGAAAAATCGTCCAAGAACGGCTGGTTTCCGCCATGGACGCCATTCGAGACCGCTTCGGAGCGGGTGCCGTACGGACCGGACGGATGCCGGCTGCCTGACCATGATCCCCCTTTGCATCCATTCTCATTTTTCCCTGGTGGAAGGGACCGCCTCACCAAAACAGCTTTGTCAAAAGGCGCGGGCGTTGGAGTACCGTCACCTGGCGCTGACCGACACGGACAACCTCTATGGCCTGTGGCCTTTTCTCAAAGGCTGCCGGGAGGAAGGGATTACTCCCATCATCGGCGCTGTCGTGACGGATCCTAAGTCCAACCGTCGGGTCGTGTGCCTAGTGGAAAACGATTCCGGATACAGCAACCTCTGTCGTCTCATCACCCGCCGCCGCTGCGATAAAAGTTTTGACTTGAAAACCGCCCTTCCCTGTTTCAGCACGGGACTTACGGTTTTGACATCGACGCCCGAGTGGCTTGCCTTCTGGCACGAAGCCGACGTGACCGTGGCGGCGGCCCTCTTCCACGGTTCCGATGCCGCGGGATTGACGCTGCGAAACCTTTCCCGGCGCCTTGGGATACCCATTGTGGCCGCACCGGAAACCTTCCTTTGCAACCCGGAAGCGTTTGCCATCCACCGGTTGCTTCGGGCCATCGCCAAAAACACCTCCTTTTCCCGGTTGTCCGCTGCGGATACGGTCCCGAACAACGCCTTCCTGGCTCCGCCGTCCGTTTATATGCAGCGGTTTCATCTGTGGCCCGAAGCCTTGGCCGCCGCAGACACCCTGGCCGAACGCCTGAGCTTTACCGGGCCGAATTTTGGCCTGGTTCTCCCACCCTGGTTCGACTCCAAGGGGCGACCTGCTGCTTTGATCCTTAGAGAATCGGCGTATGCGGGGGCCCGGAAACGCTACGGCGAAGATCTTCCGGAAACCGTGGTGGAACGCCTGGAGCACGAGCTTTCCATCATCGAGAGGATGGGGTTTTCCGCTTACTTTCTGGTTGTCCAGGACATCGTCAAAAAAAGCCCCCGCATCTGCGGCCGGGGAAGCGGCGCCGCATCGCTCGTCGCCTATTGCCTGGGAATCACCAACGTTTGTCCGATCAAGCATAACCTGTACTTCGAACGGTTCCTGAATCCGGGGCGGAAAGACCCGCCGGACATCGATGTGGATTTTGCCTGGGACGAACGGGATGCCGTCATCGAGACGGTTTTGAAACAATACGCCGGACACAGCGCCATGGTGTGCAACCATGTCGCCTTTCAGCCGCGAATGGCCGTCCGGGAAACGGCGAAGGTGTTCGGGCTTACAGAGGCAGAGATCGGCCGGGTCTCCAAACGTCTCCCCTGGTTCTGGCGGATGGAGGATGCCACGGAAAACCTCTTGGCGCAAATCCGAAACATGCCCGAACTCCGGAGCATCGAATTTCAGGATCCATGGCCGGAAATCCTCGGTCTTGCCCAAAAAATCATCGGCACCCCGCGCTACATCTCGGTGCATTCGGGAGGGGTGGTGATTACTCCCCATCCCATCGATAACTATGTTCCCGTTGAATTGGCCCCCAAGGGGGTGCCCATCATCCAGTGGGAAAAGGACGGCGCCGAGGCCGGCGGCATGGTCAAGATCGATCTTCTGGGAAACCGCAGCCTGGGCGTGATTCGGGACGCTATAGCCAACCTCTCTGAAAACGGCGCCCCCTTGGATGAAGCCTGCTGGAATCCGGAAGATGACCCGCCAACCCAAAAAAGTGTGGCCGAAGGAAAAACCATGGGCTGCTTTTATATCGAAAGTCCGGCCATGCGACTGCTCCAAAAAAAGGCCGGTACAGGAGATTTTGATCACCTGGTGATCCACAGCAGCATCATCCGGCCGGCGGCAAACGAATTTATCCGGGAGTACCTGCGTCGTCTCCACGGCGCCCCCTGGAAACCCCTTCACCCCCTCCTGGAAGACGTCCTCGACGAGACCTTCGGGATCCTGGTGTATCAGGAGGACGTCTCCAAAACCGCAGTGGCCCTGGCCGGTTTCTCCCACGCCGAAGCGGACGAACTGCGCAAAATCCTGTCCAAGAAAAATAGGGCAAGACGCCTCAGAGACTATCAGGCGCGCTTTTTTGAAGGAGCTTTCCGCCAAGGGGTTTTAAAAGAGTGCGTCGAAGCGGTCTGGAACATGATGGCAAGCTTTGACGGGTATTCTTTCTGCAAGCCCCACAGCGCCAGCTACGCCCGGGTCTCCTTCCAGGCCGCATATCTGAAAACCCATTTTCCGGCCGAATTCATGGCCGCCGTCATCAGCAACCAGGGCGGGTTTTACAGCCCCTTTGCGTATGTCTCGGAGGCCCGGCGTATGGGGGTGGCCATCCTTGGCCCGGATGTCAACCAAAGTGAAATCCACTGGAAAGGAAAAGAAAAAACCATGCGCGTGGGGCTGCTTTCCATTTCAGACCTTGGCCGGGCCACCCAGGAAAAAATTATGGAAAAGCGAAAGTCAGGGCCGTACCGGAACCTTGCCGATTTTCTGGATCGGGTTCGGCCGGATGCTTCCGAGGCGAGCCATTTAATCCACGCCGGGGCTTTCGATGCCCTTCATCCCCGTGAAAGCCGGGCCGCTTTGCTGTGGGAGCTTGCCGTATGGCAAAAATCACGGCTTTCAAAAACCGATCTGTTTTCAGGCGCCCCTCCGCCTGAAAAACCGGATTTTCCGCATGACTCCGAAAAGAATCGTCTCAGAAAAACCTACGCCGTCCTGGGTTTTCTTTGTGACCGGCACCCCATGGTTCTTTTTTCCGAAACGCTTCAGAATAAAGGGATCATCAAGGCCGAGGACCTGCATCGATACGCCGGAAAACAAATACAAACCGCCGGCTTGCTGATTACCGGAAAGGTCGTTCACACCAAACACGGGGAGCCCATGGAATTTTTGACCTTCGAGGATGAAACCGGCCTTATGGAAACCGTCTTTTTCCCCGAGACTTACCGTCGGTTCTGCGTCATCCTGGATAAATCCAGGCCCTTTGTTCTTTCCGGAAAAGTCGAAGAAGAATTCGGGGCAGCGACACTGACGGTCCATCGTGTATCGGCACTTCCTAAAACGGAGTAAAAGTATGCCTCCAGCCACTTCAAAGTTCGTTTCCGGAAGTTGCAATTTTGTGGAAGAGGTATTATAATACTGAAAAATCAAAGACGCCGATGATTCACCGGAGGAGATAGACGTTCATGGGAAATCAAATTCGAACCGTATTGCTTCTTTCCGTATTGACCGTACTGATCGTCCTTTTCGGACAGTTCATGGGAGGACGCCAGGGGATGCTCATCGCGCTGCTTTTTGCGGCCGGGATGAACTTTTTCAGTTACTGGTTTTCAGATAAAATTGTTTTGAAAATGTACGGTGCCCAAGAGGCGGATGCCCGACAAGCCCCTGAGCTTCATGAGATTGTTTCCACCCTTACTCAGCGGGCAGGGCTTCCCATGCCACGGATTTACATCATTCCCAAAGAATCGCCCAATGCATTTGCAACCGGCCGGAATTCGGAGCATGCCGCCGTGGCGGTCACCGAAGGCTTACTAAAGATCATGGACCGAGAAGAACTCATGGGTGTCCTGGCTCATGAACTCGGGCATGTCAACAACCGGGATATCCTCATCGGATCAATAGCCGCCACCATGGCCGGAGCCATCATGATGTTGGCCAATATGGCCCGGTGGGGCGCCATGTTCGGGGGCAGTGGCCGAAACCGAGAAGGCGGAGGCGGCAACGCCTTAGCGATGATCGCCATGTCTATCATCGCACCCCTGGCCGCCATGATTATTCAAATGGCCATCTCCCGTTCCCGGGAGTACTTGGCCGACGCCACAGGTGCCCGTTTTGCGCAGAGTCCGGAAGGTTTGGCCCGGGCCCTCGAAAAATTACAGGCCTATTCCCAGCGAATCCCCATGAACGCCAGTCCGTCCACAGCCCATATGTTCATCGTAAATCCCCTTTCCGGAAGGAGCCTCATGGCCCTTTTTTCCACGCATCCGCCGGTGGAAGAACGGATTGCGAAGCTTCGGGGCGGCTACATCACGCCTTCCGGAAATACTCGGAAAGGCTCCGGCAACGATGTCGCCGAAAAAGGGAAGGCATTCTGGGATCGGTTGTCACGGTAGATACCTCAAGCATGCCCCCTCTCTTTTTAAAACAGCCTTTTTCCTCTTTTCAGCGTCATGCCGGATAATAATTCCATCTCTTCCCTCCGGTCTTTGCGCCGGGGCATCCCGAATCTGGCGCGGATCCTTTGTGTTGAAGACCCTCTGATCGATTCGTGGAGCCGTGCGCTGGATTTGAAGCTTTTTCCCCGGGTGGATCCGGATTTTCCATTGATTGCCGCCATCTGCGGGGGAGGCTCTTCGGGAAAATCGACCCTGTTCAATACCCTGGTCGGATCCAGGATTTCACCCACCGGCGGCCGCGCCGGCATGAACCGGCGAGTTCTCATGGCTCTCCCTGAAAATATCGCTTCGAGAAAAGACTTTCTATTTTCCCTCTACGAGCCCTTCGGGGTTGTCCCGGAGCAACTGAGAAATCCCCGGACCCTCGAAGAGCCCGGGGCCCCTTTGTATATGATCAGCAATGCGGTTCCCAAGAACTTGATCCTTCTCGACACACCGGATTTCGATACCGGTTCCAGGGGCGTCTACGCAAACCGGCAAGAAGCCCAGAACGCCCTCGAAACGGCGGACATCTTTATCTACGTCTTCACCAATTCCAATTATAACAACCGGGATAACACCGATTTCATTTCCAGGATGTTGACAGGCATCGGCATGCGCAAGGCCTTTTTGGTCTATCGGGCCTACCCCGGCTTTACTGATGCGGAAGTCTGCGAGCATGCCATGACGGTCGCTAAAAACATCTATGGGGAAAATGCCGAAAAGTATATTTTAGGAATATACCGCGCCGATGAAAACAATGCCGTAGCAGCCGGAAAGGCCTTTCTTTCCCTCAATCCTGGTCATACTCAATACCTTCCGTTTCATGAAGCCATCGATGCCATCGATCCATTAAGACTCCGTAAAGATATGCTGGATTCGGTGGCAATTGACGCCGGCAGGAAAGCGCGGCCTCTCGCAGAAGGTCTCGAGCATTCCCGGGAAATGCTTTTCCGATACACCAAACTCTTAAAAGCCATACAAGATACTCAAATCCGGGCAAGCCTTCGGCATTTCCCTACGGACCGAGTCCTGAAACGATTCGCAAAAATCTGGATGGCCCTGGATCCGCCCTTCATCCGCACCCTTCGAAAGACCGGTCAGCTCATGGAGATCCCATTCAAACTCCTTGTGAAAGCCGCAAAATGGTTGGGCAAATCAAGCGATTCAGAGCCCTTAGCAAAGGATCCCAGGGCCTTCGAATCTCAAGTGGAATCCGATCTGCTCCATGCCGCCCATGAGCTCTTTTCGGCCGCCCTTGCCGAACATCTCTCCGTCGCTGTAACCCATGGAGATATCCCCGGACACGACTCCGAGACTCCTCACGAAACGAGAAAAGCTGCCGAATCGACATCGGCCCAAGAAACCTTTCAGGCATTGGACGTCTCGACACATTCCGTAGTCTTTCCAGAGCAAAACGCCCTGTCTGCTATCGGCTGGCAAACCACACGGGATGCCATCCTTGCCCGGAAAGAGGCGATTGTGGCCTTTTCAAACCAAATGGATATGGAACTGATTGGAATCGCCGGGGATTTCCGAAAACGGATGCGCCCGATAGATCGGATCCGTCAGTCTCTTTCGGCTGCATTGAACATCCTGCCCGCTACCCTGGCCGTAACCTACGTCCTTCACACCGGAGATCCCGTAGGCGCCGTGGGGATCAAAGTCAAACTGGCAAGCCTCTTAGGGGCCAAGGACCTCTATGCGCTGCTCGCCATTCCGGCAACGTCCGGTCTCAAGGCTGCGGACATGAAGCAGCTTCAGGAGATGCTGGAACCCCTGGCCCGATCCTGGTTTGAAAATAAATATCAAGAAACTGCAAAGATCTTTGAATCCCATATCACCGGCAGGATATTCGATCGTGCCGATGAGGCGCTTTCACAATCCGAGTTACTGATGACAAAGATTCAGGAAGATCTTGATGGGATGGAGTCGGGTACCTTTGAAAACAGACCGGAACAAACCGATCGTGTCTAAAAAAGAAATCTCACGAATCCGGGCTATCGGGCGTATTGAAGGATATCTGTCCGATATCCGACGCCTCGAAAAATCCTTGGGTCAAGCACCCCTTTGGACTCCGGGGGCTTCATTGATCCGGGAGTGCCGTGAAGCGTTTCATCTGATTACCTCCCTGAAAGAGCGTTTCGAACGCAAGCTCGTCATCACCCTTATCGGTGCATCCGGCTCCGGAAAATCCACACTTTTCAACGCCCTTTCCGGGGTGGACGATCTCTCGGAAACCGGGTTTAAACGCCCGACAACGAGAAAAATTATCCTCCTTTCACAAGCCGGGACAGACGCCGAGGACCTCATTCGGGAGCTCGGAAGCGAACATGTGGAAATTCGACACATTCCTGAAACCTCTTTTTTGGAAAATGCGGTGCTTATCGATACGCCCGATACGGACAGCACCCTTCTCGAGGAACACCGTATCCTCATCCATAAGGCTATCGCTTTTTCCGATGTTCTCATTTGCCTGTTTGATGCCCAAAATCCGAAAAGAAAAGACCATACCGATTTTCTTGCCTCTTATGTCCACCGATTCGACGGAGAATCCCTCATCGCGGTATTGAATAAATGCGATCGGTTGAAAAAAGAAGAACTGATCACGACCATCGTTCCCGAATTTTTGGGGTACATTCAGGATTCATGGGGAAAGCCGGCCGAAGCACTCTATTGTATATCCGGTCGGAATCATCTGAAAAATCCCGGATGGGATCCGTCTGCAAGCCCCCTTCATGAGTTCGATCAATTCGATGCGCTCAAAGAAAAGATCCTGCTGGAATCCGCCTATGAGGGCGCTCTTTTTGACTGCCGCCTGAAGAATGCCCAAGAGATTCTGGATTATCTTTTCATGCAAGTGAAAACCGAAGCATCAAAGGATCGGGAAACCCTGTCTCATGCCCTGAATCAAATCCGGGATCTCGAAAAGAAGGCTGCCGACAGTGCGATGGCTGTCCTTCAATCCAATGATTCTCCTTCTCTTTTTTCACTATCGACCCGCATCTATCAGGAACTGGTCCAACGCTGGACAGGGCCTGTGGGATGGCTCATTGCCCTCTGGTACCGGTTGCTCGCCTTTGGAAGCGGGATTGCATCTCTTTTCCGTTTACCCAGGTCGGTTCGGCACATGAGAGATCAGATAGCGTCTTTTCGTCGTCAAGTCGGCATCGAAGTGAAGCCTTTTTCAGCAACCGGTGGAGAATCCAACGGCCTGGCCCTGAAGGAATATCGTTTGGTGATCGTCAGACACTGGGGGGATATTGCAGCAGCATTGATCAAAGGACGCTTCGACCCTTCCACACGGCAAATCGACACGCTTATCCAAGGGAGGGAAGCATTGGAAGATCATCTTTCATCCGTTTGGAACACGGCCCTTGCAGAAGAAGTCCGAGAGACTGCCGACCGTCTCAGCGGCTTTTTCATACAGTTATTATTTAATTTGCCGATACTGGGAATATCGGGTTACGCGGCATGGTTAACCATCAGGGACTTTATTCAGGGGAAGATACTTCCTTTCGATTTTTTTCTGCACGCCTTCTTTGCCATTGGCGTCACCTTTTTTTTGAGTTTTTTCGCATTCCAGGTTTGGGTCCGGTTCTTCGCGAAAAAGCGTCGCATTGAAGCGCGCGCACTCCAGGCAACCCATCGAACAACCGACCCCGACGGTTGGCTCGGGGAGAGCGCCATCGCCGGCCAGGTCGCAACAGTCCTTACATTTACACAAAGTGTCTGATACAACCCCTCCTGCCCTGCACTTTTTTTTCAATGCCGGAGGGGGAAGATAATGAATCCTCATCCGCTCACAGCCATCCGGCATCCCATCAGGATACTTATTATCATACGGTTTGACCGAGCGCCCTTTTGGTGTAGATTTACCGGAAAATGAAAGCCTGTTTGCGTTTACTTAAGACTCAATATTTTCTGGTGTTGATCCCGGATCCGCTCTTCCCAGGACGGTTCTCCTTTAAGATATGTCTGAGCCAGGCGGTGGAAAGTCAACGCCCTCTGAGGGTCTTTTTTCAGGATCCACGCCTCGGCGAGCAGAAAATATCCTTCCCCGTTGTAGGGGTGCAAGGCCACGGATCGTTCCAGAACCCGGATGGCCGACTCTGCGTTTCCGGACTCTAAAAATCGCCTCGCCTGATCCGTCAGTCGGAGGGAAGCCAGCTCCCCCGGGCTCTTTGGAGGCACCGGAATCTCCGGGCCTGCGGGGCGTTCTTCGGTGCTCGGCCCTTTTTTCTCCGTGACGACGGTCTGCTCCTTGGAAACATCGCCTGCAGGCACACGGCGGATCACCTGACGCGCACACGCCGCCGGTATCAAGAAGAAGATGCATAAAAGAATCCCAACAGACCTTTTTGACATGCTAGGGCCCGTCTTGTCTGTCAGGATAATGCCCATATTCAGTTGTGTGGAGTGTACATTCTCTTTGCGGTGGATTTTCATCAAGAAAAACCTCTTCCTCGATGGTGGGGCAAAAGCCGGGCACGGCCAGTTCGCCGCTTTCGACACAGATATTTTTTTTCACCACCCCTTCCGGGACTTTGAACATGTTGCCTGAAATTCTGTGCTTGATCGCAGACATCAACTCCGCCCAGATGGGAAGCGCCGCCTCGGCACCGGTAAGTCCGGTGGAACTGTTGTTGTCAAAGCCCACCCAGACAAGTGCCAGGATCTCCGGGGTATATCCGACAAACCACGCATCCCGGTAAGCATTGGTGGTTCCGGTTTTTCCAGCGACCGGAAATGATATGCCGAGCCTTGACAGTGAGCGGGCAGTGCCGTGGGTTACGGCAAATTCCAGCATGGAAGTCATGAGATATGCTTTCGATTGAGGAATCACCGGTAACAAGGTCATGTATTTGCGTTGAAGCGTTTTTCCCTTTTCATCATATACTTCTTTTAGGGAAAGGGGAAAGGGCATCTCACCATCGCCGGCAAAAACACAGTAGGCCGTGGCAAGCTCCAGGGGAATCACCTCGAAAACACCCAGCGAGACGGCCGGATAAGGGTGTATCGGTGTCGAAAACCCGAATTTCCGGATCGTTTCCACCACCTTTTTAATGCCGACCCGCATGGCCAGATCCACGGTAGCCAGATTCACAGACTCGGCCAATGCTTCTTTTAGTCGCATTTGGCGCCGGAAAACCGGCTTGTAGTTTTTCGGCTGCCATTCATGACTGTCAATCGTGAAAGTTTTGGGCTCGTTGGACAATAGGGAAGCGGGGGTTAGAGAATCCAGAGCACTCAAGTAGACAAAGGGCTTGATGGTGCTTCCGGGCTGTCGCCTGGCCTGAGTCATCCGGTTGAACTGACTGCTGCCATAATCCCGCCCCCCCACCAAGGCAAGGATGGCGCCGGTTTTCGGATGCATGACGATAAGCCCTCCTTGAAGATGCTCGGTCGGCTTTACGCGTTTCAGCTCCGGGTGGATTTTCTCCAGGCGTTTCAAGCCGTCGTCAAGAGCCTTTTCCGCGGCGGACTGAACCTGTGTGTCCAGGGTGGTATGAATGGCAAACCCCGACCCGGACAAAACTTCCTTGGGGTAAAGGAGGGCCAGTTGCTCTGAAACATGGTCCATAAAATAGGGGGCTCTTTTCCCATATCTTGTGACGCTTGCAGCCCTTATTGGAAGCGATTCGGTCTCTTTTTGCTGTTTTTCCGTGATCCATCCTTCTTTGAACATGGCCGAAAGAACTTGATTTCTTCGGATCCGGGCCGCTTCAGGATGGGCATGGGGCGAGTATCGATTGGGGGCTTTGATAAGTCCGGCCAAAACAGCGGACTCATTGAGCGAAAGGAGGTCGACTGATTTTGCGAAATAAAAATCCGCCGCCTCTCCGATCCCATTGATCGATACCGAGCCTTTCTGTCCGAAATAAATCTCGTTGAGATATATTTCCAGAATGGTTTTTTTGTTATAAAGGGCTTCCATAGTGAGGGCAAGCAGGAGTTCTTTGATCTTCCGGGACAGGGTCCGTTCCGGTGTGAGAAAATAATTTTTGGCAAGTTGCTGACTCAGCGTGGACCCTCCCTGCCGGATAGCGCCGGAACGTAAATTTGCCAGAAGCGCACGGATTATTCCGATGGGGTCGACGCCTGGATGTCGAAAAAAACGATTGTCTTCGATGGCTAAAATCGCGTGGACCAGATGCTCGGGAACCTGATCAATGGATACCAGCCGCCGTTGTTCCCTCTCGGGTCCGAAAAAATGCATCAGCTCTTCAGCTTCGATCTCCAAAAGAGGAATGGATTCCCTGAGATCCACGCGATCGATGGAAATAATCTGATCCGCGTCGAATCGAATCATGACCGGAAAGCCCTCTCGTTTTTCCCCTGTCTCCCGGATACCTTTCAAAAAAACGGTCAAGGCCGCGGGCAGGATATGCATCTGTCCCGGCAATTCAGGATGCCGGTTAACCTCTTGATATCCCAAATCTTTCAGTTTCGCAAAAAACAGAGTCTTATTGATTCGCTGTCCTGGAAAAAGGAGGGTCACATCCGAAAATACCCGGGAAGGAATCTGCCAGCGCCGCCCTGAAAACCGTTTCTCGATTTCAAAAGATAAATAAAAACAGTACCCTACTATGACGATGCCGGCCAATAATGCGATCAGCAGGCTTAAAAGCGCCGCCTTCTTATAGGGCTGGGAAATTTTTGCCATCATTTCGGGGTTGCCTTCACAACTGTACGATAGAAACGCCGACTTTCATCCGCCGTATGGATCTTTTTGATGTTCAATCGACTCTCTTTAAACTATTTGATTTTATTGTAACCGATCCCGGATGTTCGAGCAATCCATTCTCCCACTAAAATAAACGGGGCTGTGATGACCGGACAACTCACACCAGTCTTTAAAAAACAAGGGCTGTCGGAGGCCCTGATGGACCGCCGACAGCCCTTGTCATTTTTTTTAGCCGGGCTGAGGTTACCGACTATTCATCCTCATCTGTCACACAGGCGATAGCGCCTTTCTTCCCACCGGCCCGGATAAATCAGCCGTTTTTCCCAGTATCCCGGAACCCAACAGCCCCTATGATCATAGTGATCAGGAATCCACACCCAATCATACTGAGGGGGAACCCATTCCCGCCTCACCTCCCAGCTATCACAGTCCGGCCTTGGGTAATACGGGGGATGATGGTAAAACGGCGGCGGTGAAGGTCTGTGATAATAAGGTGGATGCAACAGGGCGCTTCCTATAATTGCGGCGCCGACCCCAATGGCCACGCCTTCCCACCGATATTGCTGGGGACTTCTTGCGTAAGCACTGGAAACACTCAGGAACGCCAAACAGGTAATTGAAACCAAGATGATTGTGAGAAAGCTTTTTTTATTCATGGGATTCCTCCTTTTTCTGCCCTTTTTGAACATTAAAGACGTCCCAGGTTCATATTTAGTCTACAATTTTTCTACCGATGAGGGAATAATCCCTGCTTTCGAGCTTTGCAGGAGATGTGGAGCCCCCATTCTAAGTAGTATGTAGAAACCAACCGATGCTCTGCCGCTGAAACTTGAGATATTATTCAGATGATCATGGATATTTATTTGACATTCGATCATTTGTTAATAAAAATAGATCGTTCGGCTGACACCGGCCGGGGTCCATCGCCTAATGAGATCGGAAAATATGAAACGATAAAAAAACTTCATGCCGGCTGAAATCGGCAGTTTTAAGGATCAAAGGTTCACAAGATTTTTTTCATATGGCGTATTTTGCTTCATGTCCGATCGAAACTCCTCTTGAACCGTGCATCTTTATCATCATGGGTGCCACCGGGGATCTCGCCAACCGAAAGCTTCTTCCGGCCCTTTTCAATCTTTTTAAAAACAAAGCATTACCGGATCCCTTGACCATTGTCGGCTGCGGTCGCACCGAAATAAGCCTTGAGAATTTTCGGGATCAAACACAGACCGCCTTGAAAAATGCCGGGATATTTGATGCGGTAAAGTGGAATAATTTTTCAAGAACCCTTGCCTACCAGCGGCTTTCCTATGAAGACGCCGAATCCGGAAAAAGGCTTGCAAAAGCACTCCGGTCTCTGGACCGACAAAGGAAAACATCCGGAAACAGGTTCTTTTACCTGGCGCTTCCCCCGGATCTTTATGCCCCTGCCGTCAACCTCCTTGGAGATGCCGGACTCGGAGTTGAGAAGTCGGAAGGTTTAGGATGGTCCAGATTGGTTGTGGAAAAGCCTTTTGGCTATGACCTGAAAAGCGCCATGGCGCTTGATCGACAGATTCATTCCCATTTCAGGGAACATCAAATCTTCAGAATCGATCACTATCTTGCCAAGGAAACCGTTCAGAACATCCTGATCTTTCGGTTCGCCAACGCTGTTTTTGAGCCGATATGGGACCGAAAATATATTGCTTCGATTCATATCACAGCCATTGAAACAGTGGGTGTGGAGCATCGCGCCGGATACTATGACCAGGCCGGCGTCATCCGGGACATGTTCCAAAATCACATGATGCAGTTGCTGGCAATGACAACCATGGAACCCCCTCCCCGATTCGAATCCGAAGCGGTCCGGGATGAAAAAGCCAAGGTCTTTAGCTCTCTTCGGCCTTTTCCGGTGGATGATCTCCGGGCATTTCTCATCCTGGGACAGTATGCACGCGGATTCTCAACCGGGAAAGTCCTTCCGGCCTATCAGGAAGAGCCTGGAGTGCGTTCCGGATCGCTGACACCCACCTACGCCCTGATGAAGGTCTTCATCGACAACTGGCGATGGCAAGGTGTTCCGATCTTCCTGGAATCCGGGAAGCGACTTTCGGAAAAACGAACCGAAATCGTGATCACTTTCAAAGATGTGCCTCACTGCATGTTTCGCAAAACTTTCGATGAGGCCATTTCTCCCAATCGGCTGGTACTCGGCATCTATCCCGAAGAACACATTCAATTAAGCTTCCAAACCAAAAAAGCCGGGGCAAAAATGTGCCTCGGAAGCGCCGTTCTGGATTTCAAATACCATCAAAATGCCAGAGAACTTTTTTTGGGTGCCTATGAAAAGGTTTTGATCGATTGCATGACCGGCGACCAGATGCTCTTCTGGCGTCAAGACGGTGTCGAGGCCTGCTGGGCTTTTTTAACGCCGATTTTGAACGCGTGTGAACAATGTGCCTTCCGGAAGGAGATGCTGCATTCCTATCCTGCGGGAGGACCAAGACCGGATGCAGCCCAAGCGCTATTATCCCTGCAGTTGCATAACAAACACGATAAGGTATAGAAAAAAGAATGATAACAGGGCATTTGAATACGTTCAGGCATGGCTCGCGAATAAACTTTCCGTGACTTCTAAAACAAAGAAAATCTGTCATGTTTTTTACCCGGAGGGAAAGCTGAAGATGCCCCATCTCCTTCGTTGCCAAGGGCTCGCAGTAATATACTACGGCTTCGCCCTTGGACGCCTTGGATCTGGGACATCCTCAGCTTTTGCAACAGCAGGGTTTATTTGATTGAAACGCTTCAATCATCTGTTTTAACTCAAATGGCCAACTGCAAAATCCTTGTTGCCGGCGACTTATCCGAATTTTCAGAAAAAGGGGCGGCACTGTTTATGGAGGCCGCCGAAAGAAGCGTCCATGTGAAAGGATGGTTCGCCGCAGCCCTTTCAGGTGGAAGCACCCCACGCCCTGTCCATAGACGGCTGATCCGGGAACCTTATCTTTCCGGCATTCCCTGGGATCGTACTCACCTGTTCTGGGTCGATGAACGGATGTTGGACTATTCGGATGTATCCAGCAATTTCGGCACGGCGCGGCAGGACCTTTTACGGCATGTCCCGATTCCCGGGGATCACATCCACCCCATGCCTGTATCAGGACCCTTAAAGACACGAGCGGATCGATACGAATCCGAACTTCGCCTCTTTCATGATCGATTCGGCAAAGGAGGGCTTCTCTTTGATCTCGTCTTTCTCGGCTTAGGCGCCGACGGACATGTGGCCTCTCTATTCCCGGAAACCATCGATTCCGAAACCCCACGACGCTGGACCACTCTGGCTCAGGGTGGCGACCCAAAAACCTGGCGTCTCAGCCTGACCTTCGAAGCGATCAATGCGACACGGCACTTATGTTTCCTGGTCTCCGGCCGACAAAAAGCATCCATCGTCGCCCGGGTGATCCTGAACCCAAATCCTGAAGTTCCGGCTCAACGGATTCATCCTCAAGGCGGCGAGATAGTGTATTTATTGGACAGGGAAGCGGCAACCTTGCTTGGGCCCGCACTTGAGGATCCAATACAAGGTCCCGGCGACCTGATGGAATCCTAAGAACCGGAATCATGGCCCAACCGGACGGTGGAACTCCTGATCCAAAATTTTAGCTCCCCAGTGATGAATCTCCTGTTCTTCGACGAGTCGGAACCCCTCGCCCTCGTATAATCTTCTGGCCAAGTCAAGTCCCCTGAAGGTCAATAAAAATATTTTCCGCATTCCCTTTTCGATGGTGCAAAATTCTACGGCCTTCCGGAGCAAAAAACGTCCCAGCCCTTTGCCTTGAAATGCAGGGCCCACGATGAACCAACGGATCCTGGCTCCTTGGGTTTCTCTAAGCCTTCCATCCAATGCGATGCAGCCTGCAAAAGCGTCACCCACCCGGGCCGCCCAGAATCCATCTCTTTTTGCGTTAAAATTTTCCAGGAAATCCGCCGCCTCTCTGGCAACCTGGATTTCAAAAGACATGTCGAATCCCCATTGAAAATGATAATAAACAGCATGGAGCTCGGTCATCTTTCCGATAACCCCCGGATAATATCCTGAAATCGTAAAGCCTTCCGGCATCTCCATAATCCAACCCTTCCGTCGTCACACCCTGTTTCGGCATCCGCCGACATGCAGTCCGCCGCCGATCCTTTCGAAAAAAGCCTCCAAGCGGTCATACAATGCCTGAATGCTGGAAATAACGACATGTTCATCTCTGCTGTGGGCACTCTGTTCACCGTCCGCCCCCCACACCACGCCGGGAATACCGAACTCAGAAAGAAACCGGGCATCACTGGCCCCATGCTCGAAAGTAATTTTGCTTTGCGGGCTATCCTCCAGCAGCAAATCGACGAAAGGAGAGTTTCCGCCGATAAAGATCGGCTCTTTTCTGATGATCTGCAGATCCCCATGCACCGAGCCCCGCATCATTTTATACAGCTCTTCGATATCGTCATTTTCGGTGTAGCGGATGTCGAAAACCGCCTCTGCAATTTCAGGAACCTGGTTAAAAGATTTCCCGGCGGAAACGATGTTGAAACTCATGGTTCGATGCCAATGATCGCCTTCAGGATTCGGAAAAAGCGATTTGAGCCTATGATAATCTTCGATAAGAATATCAATGGCGTTTTTACCCAGCCAGGGACGGGAACCGTGGGCGGCTTTCCCTTCCGCTATCAGTTTCAGAGTCAACAGCCCCTTCTCCTTGACCACGATTTGACCAACGCTTCCGCCATCTAATGCGATGCCAAAATCCGCCTGAATCTTTTCCAGGGCCTTTTTAGCTCCGTTTTGTCCGCCGAGTTCTTCGTCTCCGGTGATCAGGACTCCCATCGCCGCACAGTTTTGGTCTAAGCCTTCTCTTTGCAAACGAGCCACATGACGATTCATCAATACCACGGACAACGCCACGGCATATTTGTCGTCGATGCTCCCACGTCCGAAGACCCTCCCATCGTGGACGCTAGGTTCAAAAAGTTCGGCGGGGCCATCCACCACGTCCAGGTGACTCATGAGTAAAATGGGTACTCTCCGATTTTGGGGCATGATCCAGATGGAAGGAACACCTTCATGCTCCATACACTCACATAAAACTCCATGCGTTTTAAGGTAGTTCTCAATAAACGAAGTACACCGCTGAATCTCATCGGGTTTGGATTGAACCGTTTGAAACCGGATCAGCGTTTTGGTCAATTCCAGGATCTCTTCCATACAATTTGTCCTTTGGGGTTTTATGACCCTGCTAATCGCTGGGAAATGGTAAACACGGGGAAAAAACGCATCACCGCGCATCTGAAAAGGTGGGGAAAAAACGACGATATACGAAAACGGCCTATTTCGGTTCTGAAGCGATATGCGGGAGCGTCCCCTTGAGCTTTTGAAGCCGTTCCGGATTTTACGCCGGTGCCAGCTCCTGTAAATGCTGCACAAGGGATACGATGGAAAAGGGCTTCGCTAAGACCGAATTGAAATCGGCTGTCTCCAGAAGCCAGGGTGTCCCCGATATTCCGATGACCGGTGTACGGCTCCGCTCGGATTCCCGGATGTGACGGACCACCTCTTTTCCGTCCAACCCGGGCATCACCAGGTCGGTGATGACCGCGTCGAAATGGGCGGCATCGAATTTTTTTACCCCTTCTTTCCCGCTGGCTGCAACCTCTACGCGGTATCCGTAAGCCTCCAATGCCATCTGAAGCATTTTCAAGATCTTTTTTTCGTCATCAATCACCAAGATGGTTCCCATGGCTGCCTCTTCGCGTTGATGCATCCCGACATTGTGTTTTCGGGTCGGCAGCTTACATCCCCAAAAAACTCTTGTCAACTACATATTGTATCTTTTTTTGCTCAAACACATATATGTTGTATTAAACAAAAGGACCATGGGAACCTTTTCGACGCTTTTCCATGCAATTTAAAGCAGTTAATGTGTGCAGGGAATGAAGATATCATTTCATTGCAAATGGGGCTTGCGTGGCATATTTGAATAAAAAGGGGTCCCCTGCAGCCAAGGCAATGTCAAGATACGCCGTGTTCCCTCCGGTACTGGTCAAAGGAATATGGTCAAGGGCTCCCATGAGCTTATTCAGGCTTAATATCTTGGACCGATCGACTCCCGAAGGCGCCCTGGAAAAATCAAACGCGATGCGTACTATTCCGGGGTCCTCCCGATTGATGGGAATATCCCCGTGGGTGTGCCGGACATTTTGAACCATGACGTAAAATTCTCCGGAATCATCTCTAAAAAATCCTGCAAGAATTTCAAGATATTCATGACCAGGCGCCGGTGCGATGTCGGTGACATACGGATCGCCTCCGGCGCCCCGTGACCACGGCACCGCGCCGGGGGGAATGTAATAATTGGTAGTGGAAACATACCGGACGTCGGTGCTGGTCATCTGAGTGACGGCCCTTCCCAGGCGGGTCATCTCCGCGTTGATCTGGGCCGCAACAGTCCACAGGCTGGTCTTGGGTGCATTAAAATCGGCTTGCCTGGTAAAAAAGGCTGGATCGAGCACATTATTCTCCGCGATCTGGTAAATAAACCAGGTGTGGCCGGTATATCCGTAAACAAGCCCCATGAACGCCTCCCATCGCAGATCCGATTCCGAGATCACCTCTTCCCGGTCCGAATAATGGGAATAGAGATAGCGCCAATAGGGTTTGTTGTACCTCAGACCGGCTCGACGGAATTTTGCAAGATGTTGGTATACGCTGCTGGTCCAGGTATAAACATCGTGGCTGATCACATCACCGTCCATATTCTGGCCATAATATTCGATCATCTGGTCGACCTCCGGTGCCAGAAAAGAAAAATTCATAATCAAAAGAGCCTCGGGGTCATAGGCTCTGATGGCATTAATTCCGGTTCCGCACTGGAAGAATTCGGCCAGGGTCATGGGTTCGTCTCCGATCTGGTAGCCGATTCTGCCTACAGCATTTGCGGGATACCCCCCGACCAAAATTCCGTTGGCCCGGCTGGTGCCGTCCGGCTGCATCCAGGACACGAAGCGAAAACTCGGATTTCCCACGGCGGCCCATGCGTCCATCTCCTCGGGAAGGCCGTCTTCCCACAGGTGGACGGCATTGGCATAAAACCCGTTGAAATAGTCGTTTACGAAGCGCGCCGGCGGCGGCCCCATGGAAACGGTAAGACCGCTGATGAGCATGGGATTATTACGAGTCCACTGGATTCCGCGGGTGAGTGTCGGCGGGGACCATGGGTCCTCTGATGGGGGGTCATCTTCGACATCAATGCATCCCAAAACGGTCAAAGCAGCCAGCAAAATAGTTGCTTTTATTAAAAACGTTCGAATCATCTTATCTCCCTTATTCTTTTAGGTGCCGATTTTCAAAGAGTCGTCGAGTTCAGGTCGATGGTCAAATCATACACTCCGGATTCCCGATTGTATTTCATCGCAAATCCCATCTTTTTTCCAAGTCGCTGCATGTGAATATTTTCCTGCAGAACGCCACCCCACACGGTCTCGATGGATCGGCCCTTGGCAATGCGCAGCGCATGTTCCAGGAGAACAGCACCGATTCCTTTCCCCTGCCATGGATCGGCGATGACGATGGCAAACTCGGCCTGCTTTCCGTCCGGATGGGAAATAATCCTGGCCACCCCGAGAATCCTCTCCTCTTTTTCATTTTTTTCCAACGCCACCAGGGCAATTTCTTTGTCATAGTCGATCTGCGTCAGTCTTTCCAGCATTTCAGGAGTAATGGTCTTCATATGATGGAAAAATCGATAGTAAATAGTATTCGGTGAAAGTCTATAAAATAAAACCTCCAGCAGCGGGGCATCCTCTGGTATGATGGGCCGAATGAAAAGGGAAATGCCGGTTCGGGTGGTTATGGAGGCCTCCTGATCCTGCGGATACGGACTAATGACCAGATGCATCGGGGAAGGTTTGGTGCTTCGTTTCAACACCAGACGGGCATCCAGGGCGCAAGGTATTCCGTCTTTAACCGCCACAGGGTTCATATCGAGTTCGGCGATATCAGGAAAATCCATGACGAGCTGGGCCAGCCTTACAAGCATCTCCTCCAAAAGGGCCATGTCTGCAGGAGGGCGATTCCGATAACCTTGCAACAGTCGGTATGCCCGAGTTTCCTCCATCAGCCTTCGGGCCAGGAGGCGATTAAGGGGTGGAAGGCCGATGGCGCAATCCTTGAGGATTTCAGTAAAGATGCCGCCCAAACCGAACAGGATCACCGGACCGAAGTTTTCATCCCGTTTGGCGCCAATTAACAGTTCGTAATCCGGGCGTTCAATGTATGGCTGCAAGGAGACGCCCATGACACGGGCATCGGGGTTATAGGCTTTTGCGCCTTGCATGATGCGGTGATAACTCTTCCGGATCTCTTCCGGGCTGTTTAAATCAAGATGAACGCCGTCCGCTTCCGTTTTGTGAGTGATATCCGGTGAGATCAGCTTCATGGCCAAAGGATACCCCAGCCTTTCGGCTCTGGATACGGCCTCTGATTCCGACAAAGCGAACTGTACGGGATTGACTCGGATGCCGTAAGCCTCCAGAACAGCCTTGGAAGCATCTTCCGTCAGCGTTGAACACGGGCCGTTCAGGGCGGCGGCAATCAGGCCGGCAGCCCGATCCTTGTCGCAGGAAATTTTTTTTAGAAAACGCGGCGGGATTTCCATTAGCGTTTCGAGGTTCCTGGAATAGGCGACCATATAAAGAAACGCCCGGACGGCTTTTTCTGGTGTATCGTAAGTCGGTATGCCGGCCTGGTTCAGGATTTCGATCCCCTTCTGGACAACTTTGCCTCCCATCCATGACGTAAAGACCGGAACCATTTTATCGGAAAGGCTTGTCGCCACCTTTTTTGCAACATCGGCGGGATCAGACAGGGCCAGGGGAACCATAATGACAAGAATACCGCCCGGGCGTTCTTCTTTCAGGCAGATTTTCAGAGTTTTTTCGTAGCAGTCTGCAGTGGCATCCCCGATCATGTCGATGGGGTTGTTCCGGCTCCACAACGGAGGCAGAACGTCATCCAGTGCTTTCAGGGTCTCAGTACTCATGGAAGCAGGCTCGATACCGTACCGGGCAAGTGCATCGGCAGCCATCACACCCGGTCCTCCCCCGTTGGTGATGATGACCAGATCGGAACTCCTGGGCCGAGCTTGCTTGGCCATCAACTCCGCACAATCGAACAGCTCCTCGAAGGTATCCACCCGTACAATCCCCGCCCGCTTGAACGCCGCATCATAGACGACATCTTCTCCTGCCATGGCACCGGTGTGGGATGCCGCCGCCCGTGCTCCTGCGGCACTGCGTCCGGATTTAAGCGCCACAATGGGCTTCACCCGAGATACCGCCCTCGCCGCGCTCATGAACTTCCTGAAGTGGGTCAGGCTTTCGATGTAAAGGAGGATGCTTTTGACCTTGGGATCGTTTCCCAGATAATCGATGCAGTCTCCGAAATCCACGTCCAGCATGGAACCGATGCTGATAAAATGACTAAAACCGAAGTTTTCCTGAATGGCCGCATCAAGAATGGCGGCACATAGCGCGCCACTTTGAGAGATAAAAGCCAGGTTTCCGGATTTGGGCATTCCCGAGCTGAAACTGGCGTTGAGGTTGAGCGATGGAATGATTATACCGACGCAGTTGGGGCCTACGATGCGAAGGTTCCCTTTCCTTGCATTTTCCCAGATTTTTCCTTCAAGAGCTTCTCCTTTTTGACCGATTTCTTTTCCTCCCGCCGAAATGATGACCGCGCCTTTCACACCTGCCGTGACACAGGCATCAATCACATCCGGGACGGTTGAAATCGGAGAGGCGATCAGGGCCATATCCACAGAGAAACCGATATCCGTAACATTCGGAACGGCTTCTTTTCCAAAAATGGATCGGTGGTTGGGATTGACGGGGATCACCGTTCCTGGGTATCCCCCTTCAATCAGATTTCTCATCAAGGCCCATCCGATGCTCCCTTCCTTTTCGCTTGCACCGACCACGGCGATGGATTCGGGTTCAAATATCCGATTCAGGTTAGAAATGCCCACGCTTTTGCCTCCGTATTGATTTAACAAAAATATTTCCTTTGCCTGTAAAAAATAGGCACCACTTCAAGAACATGTCAAATGTCCTGTTTCGCGTCAAGGGATTCCCTTCTTGTCCCAGCTTT
This sequence comes from Desulfobacterales bacterium CG23_combo_of_CG06-09_8_20_14_all_52_9, assembly GCA_002771315.1. GTDB lineage: Bacteria > Desulfobacterota > Desulfobacteria > Desulfobacterales > UBA2156. The sequence goes on from PCSF01000243.1 coordinate 21,635, forward strand.
AAAAAAAAGATATGGGAAAACACATTGGTTTGGAAAAGAACTCATTCGTTCATGCTTTTGGGATAACCGTATGGAGTTATGGTCGGTTCTAGCTGAAATTCTTCTTCTGGTAGGACTTGCCTTTGCCTTTGGCACGCTTTCCAAAAGGCTCCGGCAAAGCCCCATCATCGGCTACTTGGCTGCCGGTGTCGTCGCCGGCCCCGTTCTCTTTAATAAAAACGCCGTCACCACCATGGCAGAACTCGGTGTCGATTTGATGCTCTTTTCCATCGGGTTGGAATTTTCCGTTAGTCGCCTGAAAGCCATGGGCTCCCGGATCCTCGGTGCCGGTGTCTTACAAATCGTCTTGACGGCCCTGCTCTTTGTCCCATTGCTTTTTCTGGCCTTCCCTCTGGGCCGATCCTTGACGCTGGGCATCCTTTTATCGTTCAGTTCAACGGCTGTTGTTCTCAGAGTCCTGATCGAAAACACTATGCTGGATTCGGTTCGCGGAAGAATCGCGTTGGCCATTCTTCTGGTTCAGGACCTGGCGGTAGTACCATTTCTCCTAGTCTTGTCATTTTTCAACCCTGCATCCCAGGAAACCCACATCCTGATTCAGGCGGTAAAGACTGTTGCCGGTGCCGCGGGCTTGATTTTCATATTTTATCTTGCGTTTTACCAAATGATCCCGAAACTCATGATGACCCGCGGGTTTTTTGCGGAACGCGAGTTGGTGGTGCTCCTGGCGATCCTTTCGGCCCTGGGGGCCATCTGGGGGGCACACGCCCTTGGCTTATCACCGGCATTGGGTGCGTTCATTGCCGGCATGCTGCTGGGGGAATCTCCCTTCGCTTCCCAGATCCGTTCGGATATCGGATCCATCCGTATCCTGTTTTTGACACTCTTTTTTACTTCCATCGGTATGTTGCTCGATCCTCGTTGGATGCTCTCTCATATCCATCTGGTGGCGATTTCGACCCTCCTCATTTTTTTTATTAAGACCCTTGCGGCCTCCGGAAGCGCCTTTATCGCCGGCCTCACCCGGCGTCAGGCTTTGACCACCGGGATTACTCTGGCACAGATCGGTGAATTTTCGCTGGTCGCCGCTTCGACCGCGGCTCAAAATCGGATCATCGGGGAAGAGATCCTTACATTTGTCGTCGGCGTGACCGTCCTGTCTTTGTTCCTGACCCCTTATTTGGTGGTCTATGCCCAGCCTCTTGCTGGCTTTTTATTAAAACGTCTCGCCGGTGAAAGATCTATACCTGAAGAAGAATCCCGATCCGGCGCACCTGATATGGTTTGCGGTATCTGCATTATCGGCTTCGGGCCTGCCGGCCAGCGTGTCGCCGAGGCGCTGATGAAGAAAAACTGGCAACCGGAAATCATCGAGTTGAACCCCATCAGTGCGAAAAAAGCTCAAGATATGGGATTGATTGTCCATCAGGGAGACGCCACCTCCTTAGATTTCATTAAACATTGCAGAATCGAGGGATTCCGGGTGGTGGTTATCGCCATCCCCGATCCGTCTTCTGCGCAGACCCTCATCCGCCATGTGCGGACCCTGTCTTCTGAGTGCATCCTCGTCGTGCGCGCCCGGTACGATATCACCTGCCAGTCCCTAAAAGCGGCCGGAGCCGACATCCTGGTCAATGAAGAAAATCTGGTCGGAGAAAAGCTAGCCGAAGCGCTATCAGCCGTCATGGAAAAAGACGGGACGTGGGAAATGGCTTGCGGTATTGCCGGATCGCATGCGGAACCAAAGCCTTCAAAGGAGAGTTGAAGCCGAATGGGGTCTCCCGGGTACGTCTCATGAATCCGGAAAAACGAATGGGCGAAAAGCCGGCGCATCTGCATGGCTTCCAGAGAGCCATCCGGCATAGGTCATTTTATCATGCCATTGATCGATATCGTTTTCACAGGCAGTCTAGAAAAAGTCCCCCCGGACCCTGCAAATGTCATACGCATCTGAAAATTTGTTGCACAGATCAGAGTATGAATCTTTGACCGGATTAAAATTGTTAAAAAATCATTTCATTCATTCGTTGATTTCCTTTCGTTGAGCGTTAACATACAAACTAATGACGCAATAAACCGAATCAAGCCAATTTCTTTAAAATATAAAGGAAAAGGGTCTTCGTGTAATCGAGTGGGTCATTTTATATCTCTTTGAGCATGCACGTCAGAATTTTCAACCTACATCAGGAGCCATCATGAGGTTGTTTCAGACCCGGTTCGGAACCCTCGCCCTGGGCGGGATTATTTTTCTGATTATTTCTCTATCAACACGACTTATCCTGACCATAACGGCCGGCGCCCTGGCCGAGTTGACGATCGGCAAGGTGGTTCTGATCTTTACCGTCGGCTTATTCTATGACGTCATTACCTTCTGCTACTTCGCTGCACCGGCTGCGCTGGCGCTCTTTCTTCTGCCGAACCGTTGGACCCCTTCCTGGTGGAGTCGCGGACCGGCGGCTGCCGTCTATTTCATCACCATCTTCCTTCTGCTGTTCAACGCCTGCGCCGAGTGGCTGTTCTGGGATGAGTTCGGAACCCGCTTCAACTTCGTGGCGGTCGATTACCTGGTCTATACGACGGAGGTCATCAAGAACATCCGCGAATCCTACCCCTTCACGACGATCCTGGTTTCTATCGGCGTACTTACAGCGGGCATTTTCGCTGCCACCTGGCGACCATTCGTGCGGGCGTTTTCCTGCCCGACATCACGCAAGGCCAGGTTGGTGCCTCTGTTAGCAATCACCCTTGTGGCTACCGGAGCGCTGATCTTCATCGACGATGATGATTTCCAGATTTCTAAAAATTACTATGCCAATGAACTGTCGCACAATGGGATCTACAGTCTGGTGGACGCCTTTGAAGACAACGTCCTGGATTACGATCAGTACTACCTTAAACGAGACCCTGCTGCGGTCTTCAGCCGGTTGCGACCACTAGTACTCGATCACAACGCCCGTTTTATCGTCCCCGGTCTGGATATTCGCCGACACATCACGGCGGAGGGTGCGGAGCGGCGGCTCAATGTTGTTCTGATTGTCGTGGAGAGTCTGAGCGCCGAGTTTCTCGGCGTATACAGGAACCAAGCCCATCTGACACCGAACCTGGATGCGCTCGCCGCGCAAAGCCTGTTCTTCGACAACCTCTACGCCACCGGCACACGGACCGACCGGGGCCTGGAGGCGACAACCCTCTCCATTCCGCCGACACCAGGCCGAGCGGTCATCAAGCGACCCAACAACGCGAACATGTTCACCCTGATGAACCAGTTTCAACGGAGAGGGTACGATACCAAATTTCTCTATGGGGGGTTCGGCTACTTCGACAACATGAACAATTATTTTGCGGGGAATGGCGCTGAAATCGTGGACCGCGCGGTGCTGACCGGTGATGAGATTACCTTCGCCAATGCATGGGGGGTGTGCGATGAGGATCTCTATCGACGAAC
>PCSF01000040.1 GCA_002771315.1 Desulfobacterales bacterium CG23_combo_of_CG06-09_8_20_14_all_52_9
TGAAAGCCGTCCATGACCGGCATGAGGATGTCGCTGACGATCAGATCAACCCCCCCGGATTTGAGTCGTTCAAGGGCCTCGACACCGTTTCCGGCAGGCCCGACGATGTGCCCGTTTGCCTTGAGCAGGGTCTCAAGAAGATAGCGGGCATCCTCTCTGTCATCCACGATGAGTATTTTCATTCCATTGTTCCTTATCGTCCGGGTCTTTCGTCAGATACCGGGTTATCTCGGCTTTCCCTCCGGGTAAAAATAAGACAAATTTTTCTTTGTTTTAGGAGTCACTAAAAGCCTATTTGCGAACCATGTCTAAACGTATTCATCGGCTCATCCAAAACTTTTCGGATCGTTTTTGCCAAATCCAGTTTTACCACCGGTTTCATTAAGACCGCGTTGATTCCGATTTCTATTGCTCTTTCATCCGACATCCTTTTGCTGTACCCGGTACACAGGATTACCGGAATATCGGGCCTGATCCGTTTCATCTCAATTGCCAGCAGATCTCCGCTCATCTTGGGCATGGTCATATCCGTGATAACCAGATCGAAGCGATCCGGATCGAACTTGAACAGCTCCAATGCCTCTATCGGGCTCGTACGCATGGTAGTCCGGTATCCCAGTGCAGTCAATATTTGCTCGTTAAGACGGGAAATGGGAATTTCATCGTCGACCAACAAAATCGATTCTTTTCCGGCGGGAACTTTTTCATCTTCGGATCGCGAGGTCAGCGTTTTTGATTTACGTTCTATGATCGGAAAATATACGTCAAAAACGCTCCCCTTGCCCACCTCGCTTTTAATGGTGATCGTCCCTTTGCATCCTTCGACGATTCCTTTGACCACGGATAATCCCAACCCGGTTCCTTCCCCTGCTTTCTTGGTTGTAAAGTACGGATCAAATATTTTTTTCAGTATATCCGGCCTAATCCCGCAACCGGTGTCTTCAACGCGTAACTGCAAATAGCTGCCAGGCAGCATGCTCGGATGCAATTCCGTAAAATGATTGTCTAAGGAAACTTCCTTCAATTGAACCGTAATGACACCGACATCCTCTTTCATGGCATGCAACGCATTGGTGAAAAGATTCATGGTCACCTGATGAATCTGGGTCGGATCCGCCAGGATGGCGGCATCGCTTTCGATGACCTCTCTGATTTCTATGGAACTGGGGGTGGATGCCTTCAGGAGTTTCAGCGCTTCTTTCAGGATATGTTTGACCTGAATCGGCTTAGCCTCAGAATCTGTCTGCCTTGCAAATGTCAGGATCTGTTTGACCAGGTCCTTTGCCCTTTCCCCGGCTGTCTGCACTTCTTGAATATAGCGGCTTATTTTGGTGTCTTCAGGAATATCCATGAGCGCCAGCTCCGAGTAACCGATGATGGCCGAAAGGATGTTGTTAAAGTCATGGGCAATACCCCCCGCGAGGGTTCCTATGGCCTCCATCTTCTGGGAATGCTGGAACTGAGCCTCAATCTGCTTCTTTTCTTCCTCGGCCTTCTTCCTTTTGGTGATGTCCACAACCATGGAGATGAAGTAGAGAAACCGTCCCTCGGAATCACGCTGAACGCTGGCCCAGATGAGAACCCACACTACCGACCCGTTTCGATGAATAAAACGCCGTTCCTGCTCCCCGGAATCTATCCTGCCCGCTACGAGATCATCAATGAAGTCCATTCTCTGTTTCAGGTCTTCGGGGTGTGTAAAGCTGGCCACAGGTTTTCCGACCAGTTCAGCCTGAGTGTAACCGATGATGTGCGCCATGGCCGCATTGACTTCAATATAGATGCCGTCACGGTTTACCAGCGCCATCCCCACAGCGGCGTTTTCAAAGGCGGTTCGAAAGAGGGCATTACTCTCCTTCAGGGCCTGCTCAGATTTTTTGCGCTCGGTGACATCCCTTGCAACGGAAACATAGGCGACCACTTTACCGTCGCGCAGCATGGGAGACCCGCTCACTTCGACGAAACGGTTTTCACCGGATTTTGTAATGAATTCATATACTTTCGATGGTAACCGGTCTCCTTTAAATAACGCCTTCGCGTCATCGATCGCCTGCCGCAAAGACTCCGGGGCCAGGAGGCTGAGTTC
>PCSF01000101.1:0-15354 GCA_002771315.1 Desulfobacterales bacterium CG23_combo_of_CG06-09_8_20_14_all_52_9
GTCTCCTAAATTCTACGCTACCCATGTTTTTATGCAACTGTAGGGAAAATGATGTGGGTGAGTGATGACGATGCCATGCGTTCAACCGCATGCCCTGCGGAGTGGCCCTTCCTGAAAAAAATACCGGCCCTCACTCCGCAGGGTTGAGATGATCGGTTGATTATTCGGATGATGGAAATCTCACAAATGTGATGACTGATCTTACGCTTCTTCCACCAGCTTGAAGAATTCCTCCACGGGCATGACCCTGTAAACCTCGTAGTTGACCGTTCCACGCTGCACGGTGTTCACCATTGATTTCACTCGACCTTTTTCATCGGGAAACTCGCAAATGATCAGGTACTCGCCGCGCGCCACGATGTAGTATTCCGCAAGAATCTTTCCTCCAACAGCCTCAACGCTCTTTCTTCCCATTGCAAAACGTTGCCGCGATTTCTTGATGTCCTTGTTGCCTTCAGGTGTCTTCTTCAAAAACGAAACGTAGACTGCCATAGTGTCCTCCTCTTCTGTGTCGGAACATTTTTCGGGAACACAACCACACCCTGCCTGCCGCTTGGGACCCAAAAAAACGGAGATATATTCTTAATCTTATACGCATACAAAGAAATTGTCAAACATCGCATTGGAGGAAATCCCCAATCCACAATTAAAAATCCTGCCCCCCGACCATCGACCGACTGGAGGGATTCCACCCCGGCGGTTCACAGCTTTAGAATTCCCCCTATTCACCGATTTTCTTTGATGCCAGAACGACCCGGTTGCCCCCGGCACTCTTGGCTTCATACATGGCCAGATCGGCCCTGAGCTGAAACTTGTCGGCCTTTTCCCCGACCGCCAGTTGGGCCACGCCGATACTCATGGTCACGGGCCGAAGCGTCCGGCCTAGATATTCCATCTTAAGGGACCATTCTTCGGTAAAATGGGCCTTGAAGCGCTCCATGACCTGGCCGGCCTTGGCAAGATCCGTTTCCACCAGCAGCACCGCGAATTCATCTCCTCCCAGCCGGAATGTGTGGTCCGTTTGGCGAAACACAGATCGGGTGCATTCAGTCACCAGACGAAGGATATTGTCGCCCTCCTGATGCCCGTAAGTATCATTAAACGGTTTGAAGTTATCCAAATCGAACACGGCCATGCTCAACGGTCTTTTGTATCGGGCGAATCTCGCCATCGCTTCCATGAGGGTGGTATGAAAGTGTCTCCGGTTATAGAGATTCGTCAGACTGTCGGTAATGGATCGCCTGCGCAGTTCCTCCTCCAACTCCTTTCGATCGGTCAGATCATGAAAAAACCCCACGCTCCCGACTTCGACCTCGTCTTCAAAGATCAATGCAGCGGACAGGCGGATGGGGATCTTTCTGCCTTCAGGACCTTTCACGGTCACCTCAAGCCCTTCTACACTTCCGGGGGCCCCGTGCTCTTTGCTGTATATCTGTTTCTTGACTTCCCGGGCTATCTCCGGGTCAGGATAAACATCCTGAATAGACAACTTCCCGATCACATCCTTGCCGGCCAGACCCGTCAACTTTTCAGCGGCCGCGTTAAAGATGATCACGGTCCCCTTTCGATCGATGCCGATGATCCCATCGGGACACGTCTGAACCAATTTATCCAGGAAATCCTTGCTGGCCATCATATCCATCCTCTGTTGTTCCAATACCATAGGTAATCATCCTTTTCGACTCCAACGCTGAAGCCCGGCTATTCCTGGGAGAATAACAAAACCGGTGCTTTATCTGTTACAAAAAAAACCCCTTGTCGCATGATTTCACAGGGCGGCGCCTGTAAGCCTGACGGACAAAAGGAGCGGTAGACTAAATAACCCTATCCCATAGGGTATGCAATTGCAAATGCCACTTCGTCTATGTCCTAAAGAATCCGCGCACAATCATTTATCTATGTGGAGAATTGCGTTAAACGCTCATGGCCGATCCTGAGGCGGCTTGGTGCGTACAAAGGGGTGGAGTCTGTTGAACAGTTCTATGCGGTAAATATTTTTTGACAGGGTGACGGTTCATTTCTTATTCCGCAATCCGAATTCCGAATTCCGCCTCCCGGCCATCGACCGGCCTGGAGGACTTCCGCCCCCTGTCTGCGCGGGGGCACGCACAGGCAGGCGGCGGTCCCTGCCTCTACCGCCGCGTCTTGGTCACCTCCCAGGCCCACGGAGTTATGCCTCCGGCTTGGCTCTATGTGGGTAAAGGCCTGTTCTCGGGCCGACTCAAGCCACTCGGCAGATCCCGCTGGTCTCGACAGCTTTGACTCGGTCAAATTCGTTCAAATCATGAAAATAAACGGATAAACCGGTTGACATTGGAACTCCGGATGATATATTATAACCCTGTTTGTCCCGGTTTATTGGGACGTAAGCGTCGAAGGCTGGAACGTGTGACACCGATCAACCAAGAGAAAGAGGCTGTTGGGAGGCAACCGATGAGATTAAATGTGAGTGGAGTCGTATAATGGAAGACCGATGGCTCTCCGTAGATGAGATCGCGGACCATCTCGGCATCAAGCGGGATACGGTCTACAAGTGGATTAGCGAACGGCAAATGCCGGGTCACAAGATCGGTCGGCTTTGGAAATTTAATAAGCGGGAAGTCGACGAGTGGGTGAGAAGCGGTGGCGCAAACACTTCCCAGCCGGAAAACGAAACATCTGAAGCCAGAAAACGAGAATCATAATGGCCCGACTCGAAGAGCTCAAACGTGGTGCAACTATCAAAGGCATTCTGCCCGATGGTTTCATCACCGTTGTCGATGTATCTTGGATCGGTTCTGTTGCCATCGAGCTGACCTACAAGGACAGCAAAGGGAAACTGGCCAACGAACTGATTTATAGGGACCGCGAGGGCGACCTCGAAATATTGGAATCCGGCAAACCCTGGCGCTTTGACGGCGACTCCGATCTGTTCCGCCTGGTTTCCGAGGCCCACCGCATACGACTTGCTTACCTCTTCGATCCGCTTTTAGCAGTCCACACCTCGCTCGTCGATCCGTTACCTCATCAGATTACCGCTGTTTATGAATCGATGCTTCCCCGTCAACCGCTTCGATTCCTTCTCGCCGATGACCCTGGTGCCGGAAAAACCATCATGACGGGTTTGCTGATCAAGGAACTGATCGCGCGCGGAGACCTTCAACGGTGTTTGATCGTTTGTCCGGGCAACCTGGTCGAACAGTGGCAGGATGAACTCTATCGACGATTCCATCTACCCTTCGAGATCATGACAAATGACAAGTATGAGGCGGCTCGGACCGGAAACTGGTTCGCGGAGAATCCGCTTTCCATCTGCCGTCTCGACACACTCAGCCGAAATGACGACGTTCAGGAGAAACTCAAGACGACCGACTGGGACGTGGTAGTCTGTGACGAAGCCCATAAAATGAGTGCTTCGTTTTGGGGTGGAGAGATCCGCAGGACCAAACGTTACCAACTTGGCCAGTTGCTTTCCACGCTGACGAGACATTTTCTCCTATTAACGGCCACGCCCCACAACGGGAAGGAAGAAGATTTCCAACTGTTCATGGCCCTGCTCGATGGCGACCGTTTCGAGGGCAAGTTTCGGGATGGCGTCCACTCGGTAGATGCATCCGACTTGATGCGTCGAATGATAAAGGAAGACCTTCTGAAATTCGACGGTCGTCCTTTGTTCCCGGAGCGCAAGGCATACACCGTAGAATATGAACTCTCCGATGGCGAAGCGGACCTCTATCAGCGAGTGACAGAGTACGTGCGGGAGGAGTTCAACCGCGCTGAACAACTGGCGAATGACGGGCGCAGGGGCACGGTCGGTTTCGCACTGACCGTCCTTCAGCGCCGTCTCGCATCTTCACCCGAGGCCATTTATCAGTCGCTTCGGAGGCGTAAAGAACGCCTTGAGAAAAGATGCCGCGAGGAGGAATTGCTCAAGCGAGGCGCAGAGGTCCGAATCGAATGGCAGAGGGACATCCCTGCGCTTTCGGAAGACGACCTTGAGGACCTCGAGGATGCACCGGATGAGGAGGTTGAAAACACCGAAGAGCGTGTCGTCGATCTGGCCTCGGCGGCGCAGACCATCATGGAACTGAAGGCGGAAATCGAGATATTGAAGGAGCTGGAGCAGATCGCCTTGCGCGTTCGCCAGTCGCACGCAGACCGCAAATGGGATGAGTTGTCGCGCATCCTTCAAAACCAAACCGAAATGTTCGACGCCCATGGTTATCGCCGTAAGCTCATTATCTTTACCGAGCACCGCGACACCTTGTATTACCTCCAGGATCGTATCGGCTCCCTGATCGGAAAGCCGGAAGCAGTTGTGATCATTCACGGAGGGCTGGGACGAGAGGAACGTAAAAAGGCAGAGACGCTATTCACGCAGGACAAGGAAACAGAGGTGTTGATAGCCACGGATGCAGCCGGGGAAGGTATTAACCTTCAACGCGCCCACTTGATGGTCAATTACGATCTGCCGTGGAATCCCAACCGCCTCGAACAACGCTTCGGACGTATCCATCGCATCGGTCAGATAGAGGTGTGCCATTGCTGGAACCTCGTCGCCGGCAAGACCAGAGAAGGCGATGTTTACCGTCGCCTGCTGGAAAAGCTCGAGGAAGAACGTAAAGCCCTTGGCGGCAAAGTGTTCAATGTTCTTGGCAAGCTTTTATTTGATGATAAGCCCCTCCGCAGTCTCCTGATGGAGGCCATCCGTTATGGCGACCGTCCGGATGTGCGCGCCCGACTCAATCAAATCGTTGATAGCGCGCTGGATCGAAACAGGCTCCGTGATTTGATCGAAGAGCATGCGCTTGCTCATGACGCGATGGATGCTTCGCGCGTTCAGGAAATCAGGGAAGACATGGAACGAGCCGATGCGCGACGGCTGCAGCCTCACTTTGTCGCCGCGTTTTTTAACGAGGCATTCAAAAGACTTGGCGGCACGGCCCGGGAAAGAGAGCCCAAACGATACGAGGCAACCCATGTTCCGGCCGTCATCCGGAACCGGGATCGTATCATCGGAATGCGTGACCCGGTGCTGACGAAATACGAACGCATATCATTCGAAAAAGATCTGATCAATGTTCCCGGCAAACCAATGGCTGAGTTTATCTGTCCAGGGCATCCGTTGCTCGACGCAACGCTCGACCTGATCCTCGAACGGCACCGCGATCTGCTCAAACAGGGCGCGATCCTGATCGACGAGAGCGATATGGGTGAAGAGGTTCGCGCGCTCGTCTACCTGGAACACTCCATCCAGGATGCACGGACCGACCGTGGCGGCAATCGACGGGTAGTCTCTCGCCAGATTCAATTCGCGGAGGTGACAGAGACCGGCAATGTACGTGGTGCCGGATATGCTCCGTATCTTGACTACCGGCCCCCTGCTGAATCGGAAGCCTTACTTATCCGGCAAATGGAGCAGCCCGGCTGGATAGCCAATGAAATCGAGTCGCGCGCACTCGGGTACGCCGTTCAGTACTTGGTGCCGACGCACCTTCAGGAGGTCAAGTCGCGTAAGGAGGCATTGGTCGACAAGACGATGGCGGCCGTCAAGGAGCGCCTTACGACCGAGATTAACTACTGGGACCATCGTGCCGAGCAGCTCAAACAGCAGGAACTCGCGGGTAGGGTCAATGCAAGGATCAATTCCGCAAGGGCACGCCTACGGGCCGACGAGCTGACCATGCGGCTTCAGAAGCGCATGGAAGATTTACAGCAGGAAAGGCGGATCTCCCCTCTTCCTCCGAACGTCATTGGGGGAGCGATGATTGTCCCGATTGGACTTTTCCACAAACTCATCGGGTCCTCGGCTACGCCCCCAATACAGGCAAAGGAAACTATACGGGTCGAGATGATTGCGATGAGGGCCGTGATAGAGATGGAGCAACAACTGGGATTCGACCCCCGTGATGTGGCCGCTGACAAGTGCGGTTACGACGTCGAGTCCCGCCACCCGAACGGTGGTGCCCGACTTCGCTTCATTGAGGTGAAGGGCCGGGTCCAGGGTGCGGATACCATCACAGTCACCAAGAACGAGATCTTGACCGCACTGAACAAGCCGGATCAGTTCATTCTGGCGATTGTGCAGGTTGATGGCGAACAGGCGGCGGACATCACCTATGTGCGGGAGCCGTTCGGCCGGGAGCCCGACTTCGGTGTCACGAGCGTGAATTACCGGTTGTCGGAGTTGTTGGCCAAGGGAGGACCGCCACGATGACCTTGGAAGAACTGCGAAGTCTGGCTGCAAGGGGTGAAGACAGCGCCAGACAGTTCAAGGCGGATGTAACCAATGCCGAATCTCTGGCTGCGGAAATGGCTGCCTTTGCCAACAGCGATGGGGGCACGATTCTCATTGGCGTAGCCGATGACGGCTCCATGCCCGGGTTGTCGCTAAAGGATGTCGCAAGGATCAACCAGTTGATCGGCAACGCCGCCGGCCAACTGGTGCGCAGCCCGTTGACGGTCCGAACCGATAATGTGGCGCTGGAGGACGGCCGACTTGTCGTTGCCCTGACCGTTCCCAAGGGAATCGACAAGCCCTATTTTGACAAGAATGGCGTCATCTGGCTGAAGGCAGGAGCTGACAAGCGGCGCGTAAACTCCAAGGAAGAGCTGCGCAGGCTGTTTCAGATAACCGATCAGTTCCATGCCGACGAACTGCCGACCAAGGCAGGCATCGAAAAGCTGGACAGGCTTCGTTTCCGCGACTTCCTTCGCGATGTGTACAAGCAGGAGTATCCCGACGATCCAGCGGAACTGACGAGGCTGTTGCAGAACATGAACCTCGCCACCGAGAACGGCAGGCTGAACCTGGCTGGCGTCTTGCTGTTTGCCGAACAGCCGGAATGGATCGTGCCCCAGTTCGTGGTCAAGGCGATCCGTTACCCTGGTAATGAGATACACGCNACCGATTACGTGGATACCGAGGACTTTTCCGGAAACTTGCGCCGAATCTTCGATAACGCCCTTGGATTTGTCATGCGCAACCTTCACAAGGTGCAGGCCGGACGAGGTGTGAACACGCTGGGATTACCTGAGGTGCCGGAAACCGTATTCGAGGAGCTGCTGGTCAACGCTCTGGCGCACCGGGACTACATGTTCAGCGCACCGGTTCGTCTGTTTATCTTCGACAACCGCATCGAAATCATCAACCCCGGCCATCTGCCCAATAACCTGACGGTCGAGAAGATACGCACCGGCATCTCGAACATCCGCAATCCGATCCTGGTCTCTTACATCGCCAAGGGATTACTGCCATACCACGGACTGGGGTCCGGCATCAAACGGGCGTTGGACAAATGGCCCGACATCGAGTTCATCGATGACCATGATCGCTGCCTGTTCATCGCAACGGTTCACCGGAAACCGGTCGGCGAATTGGATTTGGCCGTCGATTCGTCGGAGAAAGCGTCGGGAAAACCCGAAAAGACGTCGGGAAAACGTCGGGAAAACGTCGGGAAAACGTCGGGAAAGATCCTGGATGCCTGCCGGGAAAATGGTCTGATCACGATCCCGGAACTTGCCGCGTTGATCGGCATCACCGAGAGGTCGGTTGAAAGAAACATTCAAAAGCTCCGGGCAAACGGCTTGTTAAGACGCGTTGGCGGACGCAAGGAAGGGCGCTGGGAGGTTGTTGAATGATGAATCGCCGCAAGAAATTGTTAAAGGTCGCTTTGCCGCTGAAAACAACGAGGATCAGCCCGGAAAAAATCGATTCGCCGCTGCTATCCGTTGGCCTTGCATCTTTGGTGGGCGCGGAGGCACATAGTCGCCTTCGACGGTACCTCGATCGAATACTCGGGCAAACAGATTTGTGACCTCCTGGACAGCGGCTAATTAACTTTATTCCCGGCAATCTACCGGATTGTGTTCTACAATGGTTAAATATTTTAAGGAATGATAAACTGAGTGATCTCGATCTAAATTGAGCATGTGGAGGATATAATGGTAAAGCAAAAAGGGCAGAAAGCAAATCAGCACCCTAGCTATCGCAATCCAACGATTGCCGAGGCGTTGTGTGAGATCCATTTTTCATTGCCTGATGATGCACCTTGGAAAGCATCGCTCGCTGGCGATTTATTCAAACAGGTGCAGGATGAGTTCCCTGAGATGGAACCTATGACCGAAATTGGCCTTCAGTTCGAACTTGGTCCCCGGCGCATTGGCCATTCTTTGTTGCCCCCACGCCAAAGAATGCGTTTCAAGCACAAAGACCGACCTTTGTTCTTACAGCTTGGACCGAATGTCTTTACGGTTAACGTTTTGCCCAAGTATACGGGATGGGACAGTATGAGCAAGGATGTTATAAGTGCATGGAAACAGGCAAAAAACGCTTTGAATCCTTCACGAATAACGAGAATTGGTCTCCGTTACATTAACAAAGTAAATATGACGGACGATAACGAGATTCCAGGAGATTGGTTCAAAGCAAGCGATTATATACCCGCAGTGGTTTTGCGATCCAAAGGTTCCTTTTTGTCGAGAGTTGAATCGCAAATCGATGCTGAAAATCGCATCATTGTCACACTTGCCGAAGGTCAATCAGACGGTAAAGAGCATAAGAGGGGAATTATTTTTGATATTGATCGTATAATCCAGAAAGATATTCCTGTGGAGGATCAGGTGCTGCATGGCGAAATGAATAATCTCCATGAGCATGTCTGGGAGATATTTAAGACGGGACAAACGAAGAGACTCAGAACCTTTCTTGAAGGAGGCGTCAAGTGACCAGCACAATCGAAACAGATTTTGTTTTATCAAGGCGATCTGCCGGCTCGGACACCTTTTTTTCGCCATTGTATGGTTTTCCCCCAACCGGGTATGAGTCGTCTGAAAATATATGGTGTAGTAAGGTCCTGCATAGTGTTGCAGTTAGCTCGTTAGCAACTGCATGGGGTAATGCCATCCTACACGCTCTTTCCTCAGAATCGGAATGTGTTACCCCGTTTAAACTTTCCGGAATAGGAACATCGCAAGTCATTTCCTCATTTGATTATGCAGAACGGTCGGAAAGAGCAATAAAAGCTATTGCCCTTCTTGATCAATGGTTGAATGACGATTCTGGGTACGATGAGGAAACCTGGCCCGAACTCAAGAAGTCGTTGGATCGGGAAAGGCTCTCGAATAGGAGGTTGTTTGATGCCGAAAGTGATCCTTCTTGATGCCGGCCCTTTGGGGATGGTCACACACCCAAGACAAAACACAGACATCGTCGAGTGGTTAAAAAAAATGCTTAAGTCAGGTGTAGTTATTCTTGTCCCTGAGATCGCGGATTACGAAGTGCGCCGTGAGCTCATTCGTGCGAAGAAGTACAAGAGCATAAAACGACTTGATGATCTTAAAAAAGCCATCGGTTATCTTCCTATTACGACTAAGGTCATGCTCTTGGCGGCTGAATTCTGGGCACGGGCAAGAAACGAAGGAATTCCAACCGCTGATGAAAAAGCCTTGGATGCCGATGTCATTCTTGCAGCACAAGCGCAATCTTACAGCGCAGATGGCCTTAATCCCATTATCGCAACGACGAATGTCGGACATTTGTCGCGTTTTACAACTTCGTACGTATGGGAGAATATCGAGTAACTTCTGAAAGCCAGACAATCAACAATAGGAAAAAACTAATAGAGGTCGCGCTACCGTTGCCGGAAATCAACGACGCATCGGCATACGACAAGATGCCGGGCATCGGACCGCATCCCAAGGGCATCCATCACTGGTGGGCGCGGCTGCCGCTCCCGACGGCCCGGGCGGTACTCTTTGCTTCCGTTGTCGATGACCCGTCGTCGCATCCCGACAAGTTTCCAACCGAGGAAGCCCAGAACACCGAACGTGAGCGGTTATTCGATATTGTGCGTGAACTGATGCAAAAGAAACTGCATGAGCACCCGGAGGTCTATGCAAAAGCCCGCGCGGAGATGCTGAAGCACGTCGATGGGACACTTCCACCTGTACTCGATCCCTTTTCCGGCGGCGGGTCCATCCCGCTGGAAGCGGCGCGGCTTGGCTTCGATGCCCACGCTGCGGACCTTAATCCTATCGCGGTGCTACTCAACAAGTGCAATCTTGAGCTTGTACCTCGATGGCTCGACCAGCAACCCGTCAATCCGAAAGTAAGGCAAAATGTTCTGCGTAAGACGGGTTGGAGAGGAGCAGGAGGTCTTGCAGAAGACGTTCGCTATTACGGAAGATTGGTCCGCGAGCGTGCCACAGAGAAAATTGGACACCTCTATCCAAAAGTGAAACTACCCAAAGAATACGGTGGACGAGAAACCAACGTTATCGCCTGGTTGTGGGCAAGGACAATCCAATGCCCGAATCCTGCATGCTCTGCTCGCGCTCCCTTGGTTCGGTCTTTCTGGCTATGCCGGAAGAAGCCACGCTATATGCATGCGAAACCTATGCTGAAAGGTAAAGATGTTTCCTTTGTAATTTGTAAAGATGGCGAACCTGAAAAAGAGACGACAAGTGGAAAAGGAGCACGATGTTTGTTCTGTGGGCAAACAATATCGAAGGCCCAAGTTCGAGAAATGGCAACTCGACATGGCGTAAATGAAGTTCCCCTCGCTGTTGTTGCGGATGTTGGTCGTGGAAGGATATATCTTCCCAGTGATGCGGTCATATGTCCAGAAATTGATCGTCCTGAGGTCCAGGAAATTGAACAGGACATGACTAATGACAGAAGGTGGTTTTCTCCACCTCTTTATGGTTTGCCACGATTCTCCGACATCTTTACTTCCCGCCAACTCACAGCGATGGTCACGTTGAGCGACCTGATCAAGGATATTCACCGAGACGTGCTGAGAGATGCGAAGGAAGCGGGTCTTGCCTCCGCTGGCGCAGAGGACTACAGAAAAGCTGTCATAACGTGCTTGTCATTAGTGTTTGATCGATGTTTGCGCTTCAACGATGCATTGGCCCATTGGGCATCAAGTAACGAAAAGGTAATGGATGTCTTCGGCCTTCAAGCCATCCCAATGGCGTGGGATTTCGCAGAGGCCAATATTCTTGGAGACTCCGTAGGTGCTTGGAATACTTGCAGCGATTATGTCGCCGATTGCATCGAGGTGATTGGCAAATCTGCGGGCAATAATGGAAAAGGAAGGCAGATTGATGCTGCAAGTTCTTGGAACGACCCAAGGGCCTTCCTCGTCAGCACCGATCCACCTTACTATGACAACATCGGCTATGCAGCCCTGAGTGACTTCTTTTATGTCTGGCTGCGACGGACTATTGGCAACCTATACCCGGACCTGTTCAAGACCATCCTCGTGCCCAAAGCACCGGAACTCACGGCCGCACCAGAGAGATTTGAGGGCAACAAGGAGAAGGCCAAGGAACACTTCGAATCTGGTTTTCGCAAGGCTTTCAGCGCGTTGCGCGAGAAGATGGACCTCCGTTTTCCGCTCACCGTCTACTATGCCTTCAAACAGGAGGACGAGAAGGCGGGAGACGACGGAGACTCTGAGGTTTCAAAAAATGGCGTGGACCGCACCACCGGCTGGGAGACGCTTCTGGATGCACTTCTGACCAGCGGTTTCCAGATCACGGCGACCTGGCCCGTCAGGGCGTCCCAGAAGTGGCGGATGGTCGCCAGAGGCACGAACGCCCTAGCGTCATACATAGTCCTGGCCTGCCGTGCGCGACCCTCCGACGCACTGCAATGCACCCGCCGTGATTTCATGAACCAACTCAAGAAGGAACTCCCGGCGGCGCTCAAACACCTCCAGCAGGGCAATATCGCTCCGGTGGACCTGGCGCAGGCAGCCATTGGACCTGGGATGGCCATTTTTTCTCGATATGCCAAGGTTATGGAATCGAGCGGTCGGCCTATGACCGTACGCACGGCCCTGAACCTTATCAACCAGGCGCTTGATGAGGTACTGGCAGAGCAGGAAGCGGAGTTCGATGCTGATACCCGCTGGGCGCTGGCCTGGTTCGATCAGCACGGAGTGGACGAAGGAGAATTCGGTGTGGCCGAAACGCTTTCCAGGGCCAAGAACACGGCTGTCAACGGTCTTGTCCAGGCAGGCATCATCTCAGCGCGCGGCGGCAAGGTGCGCCTGGTGAAGCGGGATGAGTTGCCTGCCGACTGGGACCCGACTGCCGATAAGCGCCTGACCGTCTGGGAGGCGACGCAACACCTGATTCGCGCTTTGGATAAGCAGGGAGAGATCGGCGCGGCGGAACTGCTCAGCAATCTCGGTGGTGGTCTTGGTGAGAATGCGAGAGAACTTTCCTACCGGCTCTACAAGATCTGTGAGCGCAAGGGCTGGTCGAGCGAAGCGTTGGCATACAACAGTCTCGTGCTGGTGTGGCCGGAACTGACCAGATTGGCAACTTCGCAAGTAGGAAAAATGAGGCAGGGAGAACTGGAATTCTGATGGTGAATCGGAGATCATGGATCAGATATTCGTAAGCAGCGTACAGAAAGAGCTTCAGGCGGAGCGATATGCCGTCCGCGATTTCGTACACGGCAACGACCTGCTGCGTCAGTTCTTCCGCGTGTTCCTGTTCGAGGATCTGCCACCTTCGGACCGGCGACCGGATGACGTCTATCTGGATGAGGTTGCGAAAAGTTCCGTCTACCTCGGCATCTTCGGCGACGAATACGGTTGGGAAGATGATGATGGGTTCTCTCCGACGGAAAAGGAGTTCAATATCGCCGCCCGTCACCAGAAACGGCGACTGATTCTGATTAAGGGTCGAGAAGACAAAAAGCGTGACCCGAAGATGCGGGCGTTGATCCGGCGGGCGGGCGATGAACTTGTTCGCAGACGGTTCGAGGACACCGACGAGCTGTTGCGCCTGGTGTACGGGAGCTTGATCCAGTTTCTCCAGGATCGTGGATTTATTGCGGCCAGGGATTTCGACGCCGCCGCTTGCGAGGGAGCGTCGATGAACGATATTTCGGCCGCGCATATCCGCCGGTTCATTGAAAGGGCGCGGAATGAGCGAAAGTACGCGCTGCCGGTCGACACACCGCCTGCCGAGGCCCTGGCGCACCTGAATCTGCTTACCGGTGCCGTGCCGTCACGAGGCGCGATTCTTCTTTTCTGCGACCAGCCGGAGCGCTTCATGCCTTCGGCCGAGGTCACCTGTCTCCATTTTCACGGCACCGAGGTCGCCAAGCCGATTCCAAGCCAGCAGGTCTACCGTGGAGCGGTTTTCGATATAGCCGATAAGGCGGTCGATTTCGTTATGGGGTGCCTGGCGCGTCGGGTTGAACCCGGTTCCTCGTCGGTTGCCAGCGATGTCACGTATGAGATCCCGCACGGCGCGGTCCGCGAGGCCGTCGTGAACGCTGTCGCCCACCGCAATTACGCCTCCAAGGCCGCCGTGCAGGTGATGGTGTTCGCCGACCGAATCGAGGTCTGGAATCCGGGCGGTCTGCCCGAAAACCTAACCGTGGACCAGCTTCGCCGTCCGCATCACTCGGTTCCCCGTAATCGCCTCCTTTGCGAGCCGCTGTTTTTGGCGCATTACATCGAGCGGGCCGGGACCGGAACGCTGGACATGATCCGCCTCTGCCGTGAGGCCGGGTTGCCCGAACCGGAATTCCACCACGAGGGCGAACGGTTCGTGGTCATAATACGGCGGGATTGGCTGACGGCTGAGGCCATGGTGAAACTCGGGCTGAGCGATCGGCAGCGCAAGGGTGTGGCCATTCTCCGAGCCGAAGGCCGTCTGACCAGTGGGCGATACCAGGAAGAGACTGGAGCGAGTCGACAGACGGCTTCTCGGGATCTTGATGAGATGATGAACAAGGGGGTGCTGGAGCGTCACGGTGAACGCAAGGGAACATTCTATACCAAGGCGAAGGTTATGCCCCAGTTATGACTCATATGCCCCAGGTGACGTCATGGCAAATGCCCCACTTATGCCTCGTATGCCCCAACGGATTTATAACAGGGGCAACATCCGACGTCAGGAGTAGGAGTGGGGCCAAATACGGGACAAGCCGAGATCAAAAACGATGTCAATCAATGAGGTAAGAAATGGCCAAGAGCAACCACGGCAGAGTGGGTGAAGCGCTTGAACTGCTCAACAGGGGACTGCGTCCCTTTGTAGAACGGGAACTGCAAGCCGTACAAGGGGATCAGTGGCTGGAGACGATCGCGCAAACGCTCCGCGAAGATCGCGGCGCGGTGAAGGCCACCAAGAAGGGCGAACTCAACTGGGACACCCACAATCTGCTCACGGTCATGTGGGAGCAGTGGAACGCCGTGTTCCGCAATACCCTTGGCCACACGGAACGATCCCTGGTCAGCGAGCTGCGGGATGTGCGCAACCGATGGGCGCACCAGACGCCTTTCAGCAGCGACGATACCTATCGGGCGCTGGACAGCATCGGGCGATTGCTCACCGCCATTTCGGCTCCCGAAGCCAAGGAGCTCGAAGAACAGAAAATGGCCCTGCTGCGCGTTCGATTCGACGAGCAGCGCCGGGGCGAGATGCGCAAGCACGTCGTGGCCCCCACCGAAGGCAACCCGCAGAGCGGGCTCAAACCCTGGCGCGAGATCGTCACCCCGCACCGGGATGTGGCAAGCGGCAAGTACCAGCAGGCCGAGTTCGCAGCGGATCTTTGGCAGGTCTACCTGGGCGAAGCGACATCCGAATACCAGCACCCCACAGAGTTTTTCCGGCGCACATTCATCACCGAAGGTTTACAGAAACTGCTTAGCAACGGCGTGCGCCGCATCGGAGGCAAGGGCGGCGACCCCGTGGTCGAGCTGCAGACCAACTTCGGTGGTGGCAAGACACACAGCATGCTGGCGCTATATCACCTGTTATCGGGAACACCAGTATCGGAACTACCCGGCTCCGAGCAGGTCTTGAAGGACGCCGAATTCGCGGTCGCCTCCAACGTCAATCGTGCCGTCGTGGTCGGGACGAAGGTGTCTCCCGGAAACCCGAGTAAAAAGGATGACGGCACGGTCGTCCGAACGATCTGGGGCGAGATCGCCTGGCAGCTCGGCGGGACAGCGGGTTACGAGATGGTCCGCGCCGACGACGAGAACGCCACAAATCCCGGCGACAAGATGAAGGAGCTTTTCAACAAGTTCTCGCCCTGCCTCATCCTGATCGACGAGTGGGTGGCGTATGCCCGCCAACTTCACGAAGGCAGCGTGCTTCCCGCCGGAACCTTCGATACTCAGTTCACCTTTGCCCAGGCATTGAGCGAGGCGGCCAAGGCGGCCAAAAACACCATGCTGGTGGTGAGCATTCCGGCGTCCGACAACGAGATCGGCGGCGAGTGGGGCCAGCGCGCGCTCTCAAGGCTCAAGAACGCCATCGGCCGCGTGGAATCGAGCTGGCGTCCGGCCAGCCCGGACGAAGGATTCGAGATCGTGCGCCGTAGGTTGTTCGAGCCGCTGC
>PCSF01000101.1:15377-31865 GCA_002771315.1 Desulfobacterales bacterium CG23_combo_of_CG06-09_8_20_14_all_52_9
CGCGATGCTGTCGCCCGTGCTTTTGTTGAGATGTATGGAACCCAGCAAAGTGAGTTCCCGTCGGAATGCCGAGAGGCCGAGTATGAAAGGCGCATCAAGCTGGCCTACCCGATCCACCCGGAGCTTTTCGACCGGCTTTACAACGACTGGTCAACGCTCGACAAGTTCCAGCGCACGCGCGGGGTGCTGCGACTGATGGCGGCTGTCATCCATTCTCTGTGGGAGCGGCAAGACGGCAACCTGCTGATCATGCCCGCCACCATTCCCATCGACGATCCGGCGGTGCAGTTCGAGTTGACCCGGTACCTCGACGACCAATGGACGCCGGTCATCGCCAAGGATGTGGACGGGGAACATTCCTTGCCGCTCAGGCTCGACCGGGAGGCCCCGAATCTCGGTCGCTACTCGGCCTGCCGCCGCGTGGCCCGGACCATCTATGTCGGATCGGCCCCAACCCAGCGGGCCGCCAACCGGGGAATCGATGACCGACAGGTGAAATTGGGATGCGTCCAACCCGGAGAAACCGTGGCGACGTTTGGCGATGCCCTGCGACGCCTCACAGATAGAGCGACCTATCTGTATATTGACGGCAACCGCTATTGGTATTCGACCCAGCCGACGGTCACGCGACTTGCCGAGGACCGGGCGAATCAGTTTCACGAGCACGACGTTGCCGACGAGATTGTCAGAAGGCTCCGCGATGAGGCGCGCAGTCGTGGCGATTTCCACCGTGTGCATGCCTGCCTCGGTAGCAGCGATATTCCCGACGAGCGCGAGGCGCGCCTGGTCATCCTTGGCCCGGAGCATCCGCACATCAAAGGACAGGCCGTCAGCCTGGCCCGGATTGAAGCTCAAGGCGTTTTGGATCATCGAGGGAGCAGCCCCCGGTCATACAAGAATAGCCTCGTGTTTTTGGCGGGGGACTCGACACGCCTAAAGGATCTTCAGACCGCCATTCGGCAATATCTTGCCTGGAAGTCCATCTGGGATGAGCGGGAACAACTCAATTTAGACCCATTCCAGTCTAAGCAGGCGGACACAAAACGTAAAAATGCAAACGACACGGTGAGCGCGCGCATTCCCGAGGCGTATCCTTGGATGCTTGCGCCCAGCCAACCGGACCCCAAGGGCTTGCTTGAATGGACCGAGATTCGACTGCAAGGGTCGGATTCACTCTCCCTTAGAGCTTCCAAAAAACTCAAGAGCGAAGAGATGCTCCTTGTACAGATGGGCGCAGTCCGTCTCCGCCTGGAACTCGACAGGGTACCACTCTGGCGCGGTAATGATGTGGCGATCAAGCAACTGGTCGAAGACTTTGCCACCTATCTTTATCTGCCTCGCCTGCGCGATCCTGACGTGTTGATCTCCGCTATTCGGGAAGGTCTCCCTCTAGTGACGTGGCAGTTGGAAACATTCGCCTATGCGCAGTCAAAGGACGCCGATGGCCGCTACCTGGGTTTGGTTGCCGCTGCTGCTGCGGCCGTCCAGGTGGAGGGTGGCTCTCTAGTCGTGAAGCCTGACGTGGCGGCAGAGCAGCTGCGCAAGGATGCCGAGGCAGCACGAAAGAAGGCAGGAGATTCCCAAACCGGAAGAGCGGATTCCGAGCAGCCTGCTGGGCAGGATCAAACAGCGGGTGGGGATACATCGACTGGCACAGACACCGGCAAACCTACACCGCCTGTTGCACCCGTTTACCGAAGGTTTCATGGGGCGGTTCAGCTGGATTCCCTCCGGATAGGCCGGGATGCCGGACGCATTGCAGACGAGGTTGTTCAGCATCTAACCAAACTCATTGGTGCAGACGTTCAAGTTACCCTCGAGATTCAAGCTCGGTTACAGGAAGGCGCATCCGAAAAGACGATTCGAGATGTCACCGAAAACTGCCGTTCTCTCAGATTTGACTCCTTTGGATTTGAGGAGGAGTGACGGCAAGAAAATAGCCCGCAGTCATGTTGCGGAAATACATCAATGTCGTGAGGCCATAATGGTTCAGGAGTTGAAACGGATCGAGTACCGCCGAGGCATGCTTGAAAAGGGCATGAAGCCTGACGGCCTTCCCATAAAAGTCTGGCGGGGGGCCAAAATCCACCCGGATGTTCGCGCTGCGGTCAACGCGGAGAACTTGGTAAATCTCGGTGGCGTTTACGGAAACAAGAAAGCCGGTGATCCGGTGGAGTATGATAATCTGAAGCTGGTCTTGACCGACAAAACCATCGAGATCACGGTCTACAATCGCGGGATCGCCCTGTTCATTACGGACAACGAGCGAATCCGGCGCATCCACCGGGTCCTATGCATGTTGGACTAGGCATAGGGGCGACTCAGGAGCGACGGCGAGGACATGGAATGACCAAGACCTCCAAACCTGTATTGATGATCACCAACCGAACCCCCCCTTGTGCTATATGCCTGCCGAGTCTCATCGGTTACGGCAAGTTAAAATCGGTTGTGCGGCAATATGATTAAAACCTCAAATCAAAAAAAATGAAACCACTCTTTCTCGATAACGCCGTCGATGCCGGCGACACCCTTATCTGCGGGCTGACGCCAAGCGGAAATATCGATGTCCGACCTGGCCCGCCGGGCGAAGGTCCGCCCATGACCGCCGCGGTTGTGCAGCGCATCCTTGATGCATTCAACGCAGGCCGCGGGCATGGCGTACTACACCTTGGAGCGGGGGAGGTGGGCACCGAATTGCACCCAACCCTTTCGTACTGGCGCGACATCGGACAGGTATTCGTGGCCGGCGTTTGCGGCGCGCTCGACCCGACCGAACCGAAAGCGCTTGTCGTTCCCCACCCCGCACCGGACGAGATCGAAGGCTTCGTACAGTCGGCTCCACCCATGCAGGGCTCCGAGCTGATCACGGCGGAGATGCTCAATGCGCTGTGGTCGGATCTCGGGAAGGCGCTTGCCGTCGAAGCGGCTCGGTTCAGCGACGGGGTCCAGGGCTATCTGAAAAAGTACAGCTCGGTCTGGAACGTGGTCGGTCGCGTCTGCCTGCATCTTGCCGAAAACAAACGCAATCCGGAATATCCCTTCGCATTCATCGCCACTTACGTGCACAAGGTCTCCGGGCAGGCCAGGCCCCAGCACCTGCCGCTCGGGCGGGCGCTTAAAGAATACGCCGGGGCGAGAAACCGCCAGAAACTGCTCGCATTGCTTTCTCCCCTTTCCCGGGCTGCGGAACAAAGCGCCTTCATCCGGGAGTTGGTCGACTCCGGCGACATCTACTACCCATTGTCCTGGACATCCAGGGAAGCCCACCGATTCCTTTGCGGGATCACTCACTACGAGCAGGCCGGTCTGGTCGTGCGCATGCCGGACTGGTGGAGCAAGAAAAGCCGACCCCGGCCCAAAGTTTCTGTGTCCATCGGCGGCAAGGCACCGTCCAAGCTGGGTATGGACGCGCTCCTGGACTTCGACGTAAAGCTGAGTCTCGACGGCGAGGATCTCTCTGCCAAGGAGGTCGAGACGCTGCTTGCAGCCGGAGAAGGCTTGGTGCTGATCAAGGGCAAGTGGATCGAGGTGGACCGCGACAAGCTTTTGGAAGTCCTCGATCAATGGCGCCAGGTGCAGAAGCAGGCTCAGGCGGGCGGCGTCAGCTTCGGTGAGGCCATGCGCATGCTGGCGGGCGCCCGGCTCGATGGCGGTGAAGCGGACAGCGCCGGGGAAGCCTTGCCGGAATGGTCCGAGGTCATCGCCGGAAAATGGCTTTCATCCAGGCTCGAAGCGCTGCGATCCCCCCGTCTGAAAGCCGAGATCGACGCCAACGCCGGGCTTTTAGCCGAGCTCCGTCCCTACCAGAAGCTTGGAGTGCAGTGGCTTTCGACTCTGCGAGGCCTGGAACTCGGCGGCTGCCTGGCCGACGACATGGGCCTGGGCAAAACGATCCAGGTGCTCGCCGTGCTGTCATTGTGCCGGCGTTGCAAGGAAAAAGGCACCGATCTGTTGGTGGTGCCGGCCTCGCTCGTGGACAACTGGCGGCTGGAAATCGAGCGTTTTGCTCCTGAGCTGAAGATTCTCATTGCACACCCCTCTTCCATCCCCTCACCGGAGCTTGGGAAACTGCCGAAACAGAAGGTGGATGCCCACGATGCGGTGATTACCACTTACGGCACCGCCATGCGGATTGCATGGATCCGGTCGCATGCATGGCGCAACGTGATCCTCGATGAGGCCCAGGCCATCAAGAACCCCGGCGCCAAGCAGACCAAGGCGCTCAAGTCGTTGAGCGGCAGGTGGCGCCTGGCCCTGACCGGCACGCCCGTGGAAAATCGCCTCGGCGACCTTTGGTCGATCTTCGACTTCCTGAACCCCGGACTCCTGGGCTCGGCTAAGGCGTTCAACGGCCTGTGCAAGTCCATGGCGTCGGCCAAGCAGGGATACGCGCCGCTGCGCAGGCTGGTACAGCCCTACATCCTGCGCCGCCTCAAGACCGACAAAAGCGTCATCGCGGATCTGCCGGACAAAACCGAGGTCAACGCCTACTGCCTGTTGAGCAAGCGCCAGGCCGCGTTGTACAAGCAGTCGGTGGAGGAACTTCAAAAGGTCATAGAAACCCTTGAGGGGATCGAGCGGCGCGGCGTGGTCCTGGCTTTCTTGATGCGCTTCAAACAGATATGCAACCACCCGTCCCAGTGGCTGGGGGATGGCGTCTACGAACCTTCGGACAGCGGCAAGCTTTTACGGTTGCGCGAACTCTGCGAATCCGTTGCCGCCAGACAGGACAAAGTGCTCGTGTTTACCCAGTTCCGGGAGATGACCGAGCCGTTGGCGGATTTTCTGAGTGAGGTCTTCGAACGCAGGGGCCTCGTGTTGCACGGCGGCACCCCGGTTAAAAAGCGCATGGACCTGGTCAAGCGCTTCCAGGAGGATGACCGGGTGCCGTATATGGTGCTGTCGCTCAAGGCCGGCGGCATCGGTCTCAATCTGACCGCCGCCTCTCACGTCATCCACTTTGATCGGTGGTGGAACCCCGCGGTGGAAAACCAGGCCACGGACCGCGCCTTTCGCATCGGCCAGAAAAAAAATGTACTCGTTCACAAGTTCGTCTGCCGGGGCACAGTGGAGGAACGCATCGACGCGCTGATCGCCGGAAAGCAGGAGCTCGCAGGCGAAATCCTGTCCGGAGGCGCCGAGACTGTCTTGACGGAGATGAGCAACGAGGAGTTGATCTCGATGGTGTCGCTCGATTTGAGCAGCGCCGTGGAAGGATAGTTAAACGCGCCAGATCAAGACGTGATAAAAAAATGTGAGGTGAATCTATGGGTTGGTACTCCTACAACTGGCATCCCTATGTTACGGCGGCCGAGCGCCGCCGACAAGCCGCGAAGAAGATGGCGAAGATGCAGAAAACCGGGCGCAAGGTCTCGCCCGTTGAAATCGCAGGCCGCAAGATTGCAACGACCTTCTGGGGCGACGCCTGGTGCAAGAACCTCGAGGCCTACAGCGATTACGCCAATCGTCTACCCCGTGGCCGAACATATGTGCGAAACGGTTCGGTGATCGACCTGCAGATCGAGGCCGGGCGTGTCCGCGCACTTGTCAGCGGCTCGGCCATTTACGAGGTGGACATCGAAATCAAACCCCTTGTAAAAAAACGATGGACCGACATTAAAAGATGGTGCGCGGGCCGGATCGATTCGCTGGTCGAACTGCTGCGGGGTTCCATCTCCAAGGGGGTGATGGAGATCGTTACCCGTAAGGGCGAAGGTCTGTTTCCTTCACCTTCTGAGATTTCCATGCGTTGTTCGTGCCCGGACTGGGCCACCATGTGCAAACACGTGGCCGCGACACTTTACGGCGTAGGGGCGCGCCTCGACCACAAGCCTGAGTTTCTGTTCATATTGCGCGGCGTGGATCCGGCCGAAATGGTGGAGGCCGTCGTCGATCAGCCGCCGGTCGCCGGCAAAACCCGGAAAGGGCGAGTGCTCGAAACCAGCGAGTTGTCGTCGATCTTCGGTGTCGACATGGACATAGACGAAGCGTCTTCGGAAGATATGTCAACGCCAGCCAGGCCGGTAAAGAGGTCAAGACACACTCCACGGATCCTGAAAAAGTCACCCTCCAAAACGAACAAAAAGACCCAAGCAAAGCCTTCGGCAAAGAAACCTGCGGCCGGGAAAGCAGCTACCCGGAAAATCACCGGCAGGAAGACCGCTGCCAGGAAGGAAACGACTAAGAGGGTCACCCGGAAAAAGTCTTCAACCCAAAAGCATGCTTCCGGAGAAAAATCCTCCAAAATGAAGCCGACTGAAAAGAAACCCGGTATCTTAGGCTGAAGAATCCCGTAAATCTTAAAGAGGAGCAAGCCGCAACGCTGGAGGCTCTCCAAGTCACCAATCTTAATCTCAAAACGACCCGCGCCCACCACCTCCGGATGAATTTCCAAGAGTTCCTGAACCAACCGCCGCCGGTGGCAGAAGCCTTCTTATTGAAGGTTGTCTCGATTTGGCATTTTCTTACCCATGGATAGATTGATCCATCGCCTTCAAAGCGGTTTCCGGCATGATCTCCGCCAAGGTGGGATGCGCATGAATGGTACGTGCAAGGTCTTGAACCGTGATTCCCATTCGAATCGCCAGTGTTGCTTCGGCAATCAGATCCGTGGCATGGGGGCCGATGATATGGACTCCTAAAATTTTACCGCTGCCGATCTCTGAAATGATCTTGGCCTGTCCGGCAATATCTCCGATGACATGAGCCTTTCCCAGTGATCTGAATAACACGCTGTCCGAACGAACCGGGAAACCCTGAGCTTTGGCCTGGGCTTCGGTCAACCCGACATCGGCAACCTCCGGCGATGTGAAAATGGCGCCCGGCACGGTGCGGTAGTCCATGTCCCGCCGTCCTCCCATGGCATTTTCAGCCGCCACCAAGCCTTCCGCGGAGGCCACATGAGCCAGCATGATCTTAGAAGGCCCCAAAATATCGCCGATGGCATAAATACCGTCAGCACCCGTTTCCATCCGCAGATTGGCCGCCACCCATCCTTTCTCATCCACTTTCACACCCAGGGTATCGAAACCGTCGATAGGAGTCGTGTTGGGTTTGCGCCCCACACAGACCAAGACCTTATCCGCATTTTCGAAAAAATGATTTTTGTCCTTTTCCTCAGGATTTTTCAAAAAAGGTGACGGGCCGAGGGTCAGCCGCAACCGGCCTTCCGCCTCATCCACCCCTTCGATGACTCGGTTGATGATAAAACGAATTTTTCGTTTCTTCATCTCCCGCTCGAGGACCTTCGAGCAGTCTTCATCCACCGACGGCAGCGGCAGCATGCGGGACAAGGCTTCCACGACCGTTACCCGGGATCCCAGCGATGAAAACAGGAACGCAAATTCACATCCGATGACGCCACCGCCGACGATCAAAAGGGTTTCGGGGATCTTTTCAAGACAAAGCGCATGGTTGCTTGAGAGAATACGGTGGCCGTCAAAGGGAAGATTCGGCAGTTCAAGTGGCCGGGTGCCTGTGGCGAGAATTAGGCGCTCCCACGGCACTTCCTTCTCCTCTTCCCCGGGTATCCTTACTGCGACCGCATTTCTCCCTTTCAGATAGCCCGTCCCTTTCAAATACCGAACCCGATGATGTTGCAGCAAATCGAGAATCCCCCTTCGCTGGGTCTCGACGATCCTGTTCTTTCTTTCCATCAGGCGCGGCATGTTCGGCCGGACGCCTCCTTCAAGGGTAATGCCGAAGGTATCGGCTTTTCTGATCTTTTCCAAAAGCTCCGCAGCAGCGATCAGGATCTTGGAGGGGATACACCCCCAATTCAGGCAAGTGCCGCCCACGTTGTCCTCTTCGATGAGGGTCACATCGGCACCAAGCTGCGCGGCTCTGACCGCGGCGACATAACCTCCGGGTCCGGCGCCCAGGATCACCATTTTTATGTTCACGGGTAATTTCTCCTTCCGCCATTATAGCGCCTTCTTTTGAAGAGCTGTTCGACCCTTGGAATGTTTTCAGAGAATACCAATGATCCGGTCGCAAGATTCCAGCAATTCAATTAAGGAGTCGTAAGTTCCGTTTGAAATCGTCCGCCCGATGGAGGGGTTATCGATCCCCCTCAGTTCGGCATCTCGGGTCAAAACATGGACCTCAAGGTTGTGACCGATGGATTCCTTAAGACCCACGGACTCAGGGCATTTCAGGGGAAGGCAGCAAAAACGAACGGCCTCTTGGAGCAAAAAAAGACTGACCGTATGGCCTTGCGCCAGCATGTCCGCCGCCGTTTGCAAGGCACGGTCTGCTTCGTCCGTGCAGGGTCCGCTTTTGAGAAGAATGGCTATTTTCATGTTCACGCTCCTAAAATATCAGGGACAGGCCCTTTTCGGCCATCAACTCCGTAACCTTCCGGTGATCGATAACCTCCAGGTCTTCAACCAATTCCTCCGGAGTCAAACCCCGCTTCCTGAGGGATTCGCCTTCCACGTAGAATTCGGCCGGTGCATCCTTTTTTTCGTAAATCCCGCGCGCGATAATCTCCTCGAGGGTCCCACCCAGCGCCAGCCAAGGAGTTTGGCCGGGGTTCTGGCCGGCCTTTGCCAAATAGACACCGTCATCGACCAGAACAACGACGGGTCGGAATCTTAAGGACATGGAGCCGTTGGCGTGGCGCAATCCCTCTGCCGCTTGAAAGCCTCCATACGGTCCATGACGGATAACGATTAAAATGTCTTTTGTCATGGTATCCTCCTTTTACGGACCGACACTGAGCACTACATCCGTTTCTCCCAACAATTCGAACAGGCTCTTGAGAGTACCGGGAGTCGTGCCTTCTATGAATTGCTCTTTCCGCAGACCGCGGAAGCTGAAGCATGTCCCTCACAAATCCACCCGGGCACCCTTTGCAATCAGATCAGCGAACCCCTTCTCGGCATTCGGCGCTCCCGATGCCCGTTGCCCTTTCAAAAAGCCATAGGTACCGTCCCCGGATCCCACCACTACCACACGATGCCCTCTCTTCAAAGCCGCATCGGTAATCCCGAGCACGGTATCCGCCTCCTGGCCGCCGTATGGCGGCGACTCCAGTATGATCGTGATTTGTTTCATGGTTCTCCCGAGTCTAGTATTTTATTGTTTTGATTCATCGCTGAAAGGCAGTTTCCCTTCCCTTCCCAGCTTTGAAAGCATAAAAATCGCCCCTCTCCGGGACAACCCGAGCGCTTCGGCAAGGGCTTTTTCATCCAAGAAACCGCGGGTTTTAAAAAGTGCGAGCACCTCGGCTTCCAATTCTTCGAACCAGTCTTCGAACAGCACCAAAAGCCCCGGGTCGGTGATAGCGGCAAGCTGCTTGGACCGGGCAACCTTATTCACCAGACTCTGGCACATCTGCGTCGGGTCGACACCTTCGCCCATGCACTCGGCCAGTCACAGATGAACCAGGCTGGACACCTTGTCCCCGGCCGGTGCATCTAACATCGCTGTCAGAAAGCGGGCCCGGACCTCCTCATCCAGGTTTTGAAAAAGCTTCTTTACAAAAATGGCGATTTCCGCCAGCACCGCCTCCGGATCCATGCCGGAAAGGCTTTCGAAGATGTCACCCATACGACTCAGCTCCTCCGTCTTCTTAAAACCCCTTTCGCGTTTCCAAGAGGTCCGCCGCCAATTCGCTTAAAGTCCTGAGGATGTCCAAGGTGCGCGGATCCGAGAGGGAGTAATAGATGAACGGACCTTCCCGCTCAACGGTTACCAAAAGTGAACGCTTTAGTTCCTTGAGATGATGCGACACCAGCGGCTGCGACAATCCCAAGGACTCCGCGATGGCAGAAACCGACTTTCTTTGCCCGCTGATACACAACAGGATGCGCAGCCGGTTTTCATCCCCCAGACACTTGGCAAGAAAGGCCGGAAGATGCAGGGTCTCGGCAAATGTGTGCGTTCCACCTTTGGGGATCATGACGGGTTTACCCACTGGCCCGAAGCTCCTTTGAAAAGGGCCGATCGGGATTTCTTATCAGCATATAAATGTTTATTTATGTGCTGATATCCTGTGTGTCAAGATCTTTTTGGGTTCCGCCCGTAGGATCCGGCGTCGATATTTCGCACCCAAAAATGGCAAAGCACAAAGTGCCGATGATCTCCAATACGAATATGGTAATCCGGTTCGCCGTTGAATGGATTTACCCCAAAACCGCGCCTCCACAGGCCGGCATGTCAGGCATGTTGTCTGCCATGGTTTTTTTGTGGTATGTTTCACATCAATTGATCATCGATTTTTCCCATTAAAAAGGCCGAGAGTCGGCTGAATTTGAACCCCATAAATAGAGAAGGAGAAACCCGTATGAAAAGAATGGTCTCATTAGCCGCAATCCTGGCGGCGATCGCTTTGGTCTCTGGAGGAGCCCTTGCTCAGTTTGCCCGAACGGATGACGCCATCAAATACAGGCAATCCGTCATGTTCCTGATCGGACAGCACTTCACCCGCCTGGGCGGAATGCTGAAAGGGAGTCCGGCCTATGATAAAGGGGCCTTTCTAAAAGGCGCAACACTGGTTCAAACCCTGGCAGCGATGCCCTGGGATGCGTTTTTGGTTCCCGGAAGCGACAAGGGTTCTCAAATGAAAGATGACACCCTCAAAGATACGGCCCGATTCAAGGAAGCGGCAAAAGCGGCGGAATCCGCAATGGCCGGCCTCGTTGCCGCATCCGGAACCGGAGATGTCTCCGCGATCCAGGAACCGTTCGGGGCGGTAGGAAAAAGCTGCAAAAATTGCCATACTGCATTTCGGAAATAAGGATACTCCGGGCCTTCAGCGCACCATAATATAGACCACCAGGGCGGAAACTGCGGCAACGACAGCGGCCAGCCAAAGGGGACTCCGGGTAGCATCCTTCGCCATACCCATAAAAGTTTTCCGGCCGGTCAGCATAGACGCGACAAGATTTTCCTTCTTATAGAGGAGGTAAAACAACACCGCGGCGATATGGAGGGTCACCAGGATGGCGATAATGTATGGATTCACGGTGTGAATGGCAGTGAGCCGTTCGCTGACCGCATTGCTGACATAAGGATAAAGCGGGCCCTGGGTGAAAATATCGTCGGTAGCAAAAAGGCCCGTAACCGCCTGAAGCAACAATGCCATGATCATTGCCATAACAGACCATCCGCCCATGGGGTTGTGACCCAGATGCCTCGGTGTATCTTTTCGAAAAAGGGTACCCGCATAGCGCATCACCGCCTTCGGAGAGGAAATAAAATCGGAAAATCGGGAGGTTTGGCTCCCGATGAACCCCCAGAAGACCCGAAATACAAGCAGCCCCAGGAGGATAAAACCGGAAAGCTCGTGGTATTTCATGGCGTTGCCGCCGGTTTTCCCGGATATGAAAGATACGATCACGAAAAAGACCAGGGCCCAGTGAAAGATCCGCGTGGGAAGATCCCACACTTCAACGGTTGTCGGGGATGATGGGGATCCTTTCAGAATTTCCGAGCGTTCCGACCTTTGAGAGGTATTCGACATGAGCGTTATTTATTAAAAATGCCTCCTGCATTCAAGATGGAAATGAAACTTGATGGCTTCGTAAAAAATCGTCACCCCGTTGAAAAACGGGGTCCATTGGTTTCATAAGTGCTTGATAACACTTGATTCCAGCTTTCGCAGGAATGACGGAAAGAGAGCATTTTCGACTTTTTTCGATTTCATCAAACTTGTCCTCATGGTAAAACTTTTTCAATTAATTTCGTAACGGATTATCCATGACAAGGAGGAATACACGAATGACCCCAAGAGTGAAGATGCGGATCGCGGCGGCCATCATCTCCATGGGCTTTCTTACCCTTTCCGGGTTGGCCTTTGCCGGAACGGCGGAACCTAAAGAGGCGTCCGGAGATCAGACGCGGAAAGAGTTTTCAGAAACTCTGCAGGTGATCAAGGACTTTGCGGCGGAGCAGCGGGAAGAAGCCGTCAAACAGGCCAAAATCGCCCTTGAGGAAATCGATGCCGCCATCGAAAACCTGGAAGAGCGCTTCGATCGGAATTGGGACCAAATGGATCAGGCCGCCCGGAAAAAGTCCCGAGACATTTTAAAATCGCTCAAAAAACAGCGAAATGAGCTTAGCGAATGGTATGGGGGGCTCAAGCATTCCTCGGCAAAAGCCTGGGGGCATGTCAAGAGCGGGTTGCTGAAAAGCTACCAGTCTCTCAAGGAGGCTTTCCGGGAAGCGGAAAAAGAATTCAAATAAGGCCGCCGATTTCGATCCCGCCATCATCCCGACGAAACGGTTGGCGAATCGGTTTCGGACGATTTCAAAAGCGGGACGCCGCCGGCTTGTTAAAAGCTGCCGGATCCGTCCCAGCAGTGGGTGCAAAGCTTTTCCTTGGGAATTCCGATCGCCCCTACCAGATCCTCCAATCGTTGGTAATTCAAGGTCGTCAGGTGGAGCCTTTCCCGTATTTTTTCGATCATGGCCAGATTCTTCTCCGTGCCTGCCCGAGCGTATTCCACCATATCCATCTCCTTTCCAGCCTCCAGTTCATGAATGGCCTGTCTTCCGGCAAGGTCCATGGAAGACTGGGATCTGGAAAAATTCAAGAAATCGCAGGGGAAGATCAGTGTCGGGCATGCGGGGCGCATGTGGACTTCCTTTGCACCGTAGTCGAATAGAATCTCAATGTTATCCTTGAGCTGGGTCCCCCGCACAATGGAATCCTCGCAGAAAAGGAGGCGTTTGCCCTCGATGAGTTTTTTTATGGGAATGAGCTTCATTCGAGCGACCAGGTCCCGAAGTTCCTGGTTCTGGGGCATGAAGCTCCTGGGCCACGTGGGCGTGTATTTCACGAAAGGACGTTGATAGGGGATTTTTCTTTCCATGGCATAACCCACGGCGTGCCCGACGCCCGAATCCGGGATCCCGGCAACGTAATCGATCTTGACATGGTCTCTTTTGGCCAAAGCCGCGCCGCATCTGTACCGGACACTCTCCACGTTGACCCCTTCGTACTCGGATGCGGGGTATCCGTAATACACCCATAAAAAAGCGCAGATCTGCATCCTGGGGCCCGGCGGCACCTTCGTTTCCCAGCCGTCGGCGGTCAGGAGGACCACCTCTTTGGGCCCCAAGAATTTTTCGGTCTCATACCCCAGGTTAGGAAAGGCGCAGGTTTCCGAACTGACCGCGACACTTCCTGTCTTGCGCCCGAGGGCCAGCGGGGTCCGTCCCAACCTGTCCCGGGCGGCATAGATCCCTTTCTCTGTTAAAAGGAGCATGGAGCACGACCCTTTTATGACGGATTGGGCGCGGATGATCCCGTTCTCGAAGGAATCTTCCTCGCAGATGAGCATGGCTACGGCCTCGGTGGGGCTGGCCTCGGTCCCTGTGTTTTCTGAAAAATACCGGCGTTTCCCGAAAGCCCGGCTCACCAGGTCCTCTATATTATTGATCCTGCCGACGGTGACAATCCCGAAGGTTCCCAGGTGAGACCTGAAGATCAAGGGCTGGGGATCGGTGTCGCTGATCACCCCGATTCCCCGGTCTCCCTTGAAGTCGGGCAACTCGGATTCGAACTTGGTGCGGAAGTAGTTGTTTTCGATATTGTGGATGGAGCGCTGGATGCCGTCCCCGTTCCTGACCGCCATCCCACCCCGCCGCGTCCCCAAGTGGGAATGGTAGTCGGTCCCGTAAAACAAGTCGTTGACGCAATCCGTTTTTGAAACCACTCCAAACATGCCGCCCATTTTTTCCTGCTCCTTAATGATGTAATTAAATCAGCCCGTCCCTCTCTCTTGTTGCCGATCCCAGGAGGCTGTGTGGCTTACCATCGGCTGTCCTTGGCTTTCCATGTGTAGGGCCGATAAAAGAAAGTCTTTCGGATCACCGGATAGCCGAGTGGTATTTTTGCAAGGACCTGACCGTCGGTTTTTCCTCTCGCATGGCCGCGATCCCCTTAGCTGCTGCGATGGCCGCTACCATGGTGGTGATATACGGAATCTTATACTTGATGGCCGCCCTCCGGATGTCGGAGCTGTCGTCGGCGCCTTTCTTTCCGGAAGGCGTATTGACCAGCAACTGGATCTTCCCGCTCTTGATGGCATCCACCAGGTTCGGCCTGCCAAGACCGAGTTTGGAAATCGGTATGGTTTCCATACCCCGCTCCTTCAGGAACCGATGGGTCCCTTCGGTGGCCAGGAGGGCAAACCCGAGTTCCCGAAACCGGCGCACAGGCTCCATGGCCGCAGGCTTATCCCGGTCGGCGATAGTAAACAAAACGGCTCCCTTAAGGGGAAGTGAAATCTGGGTGGCCTCCTGGGCTTTGAAGTAAGCCCGCCCGAAGGAATGGGACAAGCCCAGCACCTCCCCCGTGGAACGCATTTCAGGGCCTAAGACCGGGTCCACTTCCGGAAACATGTTGAACGGAAAGACCGCTTCTTTTACTCCAAAATGGGGAATCTGCCGCTCCTTCAAGCCGAGTTCGGTAATACTCTTCCCCAGAATCACCTGGGTAGCCATGTTTGCCATGGATATACCGCAGACTTTAGAGACGAGGGGAACGGTGCGCGAGGCCCGGGGATTGGCCTCCAGCACGTAAACCGTGTTTTCGAAGATAGCATACTGGATGTTCATTAAACCCACCACCCCGAGTTCCACGGCGATGCGGCGTGTGTATTCGCAGATCGTATCGATGTGCTTGGGAGCGAGGCTGATGGGCGGAATGACGCAGGCGCTGTCCCCCGAGTGGATGCCGGCCAGCTCAATGTGCTCCATTACGGCAGGGACAAAGGCATCTTTTCCATCGGAGATGGCGTCGGCTTCCGTTTCGATTGCATTGTCCAGAAACCGATCGATGAGGACGGGTCGCTCGGGCGAGACTTCCTCAACGGCAACCTTCAAGTATCGCCGCATCGATGGCTCGTCATGGACTACCTCCATTCCCCGTCCACCTAAAACATAAGAGGGCCGAACCATGAGGGGATAACCGATGGCAGAAGCGATTTGAAGGGCTTCCTCGATGCTTGAGGCCATGCCGCTTTCCGGCTGGGGAATCCCCAGCTCCCGCATGATCCGGCGAAACCGGTCCCGATCCTCGGCCAGATCAATGGTCTCGGGTGATGTTCCTAGGATTTTCACTCCCGCATCTTCCAGTTCCCTGGCAATGTTGAGGGGGGTCTGGCCGCCGAACTGGACGATCACCCCGACCGGTTTTTCCTTTTCATAGATACTCAACACGTCCTCGACGGTCAGGGGCTCGAAATAGAGCTTGTCCGAAGTATCATAGTCCGTGGAGACCGTTTCCGGATTGCAGTTGACCATGATGGATTCGAATCCGGCCGCACGGATGGCAAAGGCCGCATGGACGCAGCAGTAATCGAATTCGATCCCCTGGCCGATACGGTTCGGCCCGCCCCCCAGAACCATGATCTTTTTCCGGTCGCTCACCGTCACCCGATCCGGGGCGTTGTAGGTGGAGTAGTAGTAAG
The DNA here is from genome assembly GCA_002771315.1 of Desulfobacterales bacterium CG23_combo_of_CG06-09_8_20_14_all_52_9. Taxonomy (GTDB): domain Bacteria; phylum Desulfobacterota; class Desulfobacteria; order Desulfobacterales; family UBA2156. The sequence goes on from PCSF01000101.1 coordinate 30,800, forward strand.
CGGCATTTTCCACCCCGCTGACAGGAACCGCATCCCAGGTCTCCACCACCCCCAGCCGCTTTCGATGCTCCCGGATGACGCTTTCCGATACTCCTAAAATCTTGGCCAGATACCGGTCGGCAAACCCGTCTTTTTTGGCCTGAATTAAAAGATCGTCCGGAATGGCCTTGCCCTGGTATGAAAGGATCTTTTCTTCGAGAAGGACCAGTTCCCTGGCCTGCTCGATGAAATAAGGCTTGATGTGGGTCAGCTTGTAAAGGGTTTCGACATCTGCGCCTTTTCGGAGGGCTTCGTACATGATAAACTGGCGTTCGCTGGTGGAAACAACCAGCATCTGCAGAAGCCTTTCCAGGGGCAATTGATTGAAATTTTTTGCAAAGCCGAGTCCATACCGGTTGGTTTCCAGGCTCCGGATGGCTTTTTGGAGGGCCTCCTTGTAGGTCTTGCCGATGCTCATTACCTCACCTACGGCTCGCATCTGGGTCCCCAGTTGGTCCACGATCCCTTGAAATTTCTCAAAGGCCCAGCGTGCGAACTTCACGACGACATAGTCTCCGGAAGGGGTATACTTTTCCAGGGTGCCGTCCCGCCAGTATGGGATCTCATCCATGTTCAATCCGCCGGCCAATAGAGAAGATACTCGGGCGATGGGAAAGCCGGTTGCCTTGGAAGCCAGGGCCGAGGACCGGGAAGTTCGGGGATTGATCTCGATGACCACCACGCGTCCGGTTTTAGGATCATGGGCGAATTGGATGTTGGTCCCTCCGATCACTTCAATGGCCTCCACAATGGCGTAAGAATACGCCTGAAGCTTTTCCTGGAGTGCCGAGTCGATGGTGAGCATGGGCGCCGTACAAAAGCTGTCTCCGGTGTGCACCCCCATGGCGTCCACGTTTTCAATAAAACAGACGGTGATCATCTGGTTTTTGGCATCCCGGACAACCTCCAGCTCCAGTTCCTCCCATCCCAGCACCGACTCTTCCACCAATATTTGGTGAATCAGGCTGGCGGCAAGCCCTCGGGCCGCCACAATGCGCAGCTCCTCCACGTTGTACACCAGCCCCCC
>PCSF01000101.1:31881-48707 GCA_002771315.1 Desulfobacterales bacterium CG23_combo_of_CG06-09_8_20_14_all_52_9
CTCGGCATCTTCCACCGTGTTCACGGCCTTGCTTTTCGGCATGTCGATCCCCAGACGCTTCATGGTCTCCTTGAAAGCGGTTCGGTCTTCTCCCCGTTCGATGGCATCCACATTGACACCGATGACCTGAACGCCGTACTTTTCGAGCACACCGCTCCGATGGAGTTCAGATGTAAGATTCAAGCCAGACTGGCCCCCGAGATTCGGAAGGACGGCGTCAGGCTTTTCCACGGCGATGATCTCGGTTAATGTTTTCAGGTTCAGCGGTTCGATATAGGTAACATCCGCCATTCCAGGATCGGTCATGATGGTGGCCGGGTTGGAATTCACCAGGACAATCTCGTAGCCCAGGGATCTTATCGCCTTGCATGCTTGTGTCCCGGAATAATCGAACTCGCAGGCCTGGCCGATGACGATGGGACCCGAGCCGATGATTAAAATCTTGTGGATATCCTTGCGCTTGAGCATCTTTTCTCCTGTTCCGGCAGATAAAATCGTGCGGCTGGTTTTTTTATTCGGTACAAATCAACTTTTGCTTGCTAATTTAATCTACTCTTAAAATCAAGCACCAATATACGGAAGCGCCGGGCAGTTTCACCTCCTATTGTTTTGTATCACACGTGTGAAAGCATCCACGACCTTCTGAAAATGTGTTTTTACATTGACTTTTTCTCGGATGCCGATACATAATATTTAAATCGATTCAAACATAAGCCAAAGCCGATACAACCCGATGACATCATGGGTTATTTTCCTGATTAAGGGGCTTGTCCCGCCTGGATAGCGGACATCCGGTGAAAAAGGAGCGCCTCTTCGATGGAACCACTTAATCATATCAGCAATATCATCGCCTTGAGCATGGGGGCGGCATGGGCCAGCGGAATCAATCTTTACGCCGCCGTGTTGGTTTTGGGAATCTTAGGCCTCACCGGAAGCATCGTCCTTCCGCCGGACCTTACGATCTTGACTCATCCATTGGTGATGGGCGCTGCCGGGGTTATGTACCTGGTGGAATTTTTCGCCGATAAGGTGCCCGGGGTGGATACGGCTTGGGACGGCATCCACACCTTCATCCGAATTCCTGCAGGAGCGCTGCTTGCCGCCGGTGCCGTGGGCCAATTCAACCCGGTTTTGGCCCTAGTCGCAGCCATATTGGGCGGCGGCCTAGCAGCCGCATCCCATGCTGCCAAGGCCGGATCTCGGGTCATGATCAACACATCCCCTGAACCGTTCACCAACTGGATCGCTTCCATCACCGAAGACATCGTCGTTGTTCTTGGCCTATGGACCGCCCTCAAGCATCCCTGGATCTTCATGGTTTTATTGGTCCTCTTTATCCTGCTTCTCATTTGGCTCTTGCCCAAGCTCTGGAAGGGCGTGGTTAAAATTTTTGGAGCCATCGGTCGTCTTTTTAAATCCAAGGAAGAAATTTCAACGGCCCCTCCCGGCCCCGGACCTCGTTGATCTTTTTCGTTCGGCAAAACAGGAACGTCCTCGCCCGGATCGATCGCTGAAGTTTGGGCCTTCGACCCTTATCCTCCTGCCGAGATTTTTCCTTCATCCAACCGGATAACGCCTCATTGTAATTTTGAACATATGGTCAATATTATTCTTGACAATAACTTTTTTTTCTTAATGTATAGATTGAAATTTTAAATGGAGGACCGCCTTGCCGAGACCCCGAAAATGCCGCCGGGTCACCTTTTCGCCTGAAGTTCGATTCTTCAAGCCACAGGGGGTGCCCCTATCCACCCTGAAGGGAATTACACTCCCGTTGGAGGGCCTTGAGGCGCTGCGGCTTGCCGATGCCGAATCACTTGATCATGAAGCGGCAGCCGTTAAGATGGGCATTTCACGCCCGACATTTTCCCGGGTCCTTTCAGAGGCAAGAAGCCTGGTCGCTAGGGCACTGGTAAACGGTTGGGCTATCCGTATAGAAGGAGGAAATTATCGGATTGAGACGGAATCCGAACTTGAAAATAATACGCCTTTCCAGGGTTGAGGGCGATTCTATTCATTTTAAAATATTATATTTTTTTAATTGTTTAACTAACTTAACCGGGAAAGAAGGAGGTGATTTTGATGCCACGAGGTGACGGGAAAGGACCCGAGGGAAAAGGACGGCCGGGAAAAGGGAGAGGCCCCTGCGGTCAAAAAGGATCCGGTTCTGGCAATCGACAAGGACAAGGTCAAAGATTGGGGATAAAACGACAGAACGGACAAAAAGGCGGAAAACCATCAAACAGCCGTTCGAGTGAAGACCAGTCATAAAAGCGCAGCCGGGGTGTCTGAACCGATTGCATCGGTTTAAGACGTACTTCGATGTGAACACGGCATCCCCCCGACAAAAACGCCAAATTGTCAGGCACCCGGCTGCCATTATTTCTTTTTTAATCAAATGCTCATAATCAGGGTTGACATTAAGTTCTTCAAGAGTTATTTTTGATGGCTTCGTAAAAAGCCGTCACCCCGTTGAAAAACGGGGTCCAAGGGTTTTATAAGTGCTTGAGAACACTGGATTCCGGCTTTCGCCGGAATGACGGAAAGAGAGTATTTTCGACTTTTTACGAATGAATCATTTTTAATCCATTAATTAAAACTTAAAAGAGATGATTTATGTCCAGACCCAAGAAATGCCGAGTGGTGTTTGGCTGCCCGGAGGTTCGATACTTCAAGCCCCGAGGCATTCCGATGAAGGATCTCACCGAGGTCTACCTCACCCTCGAAGGGTATGAGGCGCTTCGGCTGGTGGACCTGGAAGGACTCGGACAAGAAGAGGCCGCCCGAAAAATGGCTGTTTCCCGGCAGACCTTTGGCAGGATTCTGGCCGATGCCCGCAGGTCCGTGTCCGAGGCCATCGTCAAAGGATTGGCCCTTCGGATTGAAGGGGGCGATTTTGCCTTTGCAGGAAAGGCGGATGCCGCCCAACCCAATGAGTCCGGGAAAGAATTTTCAGCAACCTCTAAACCCGACTTACCCACAACAACTCAAACAGGAGCTAACCTCATGAAAACGATTGCCGTCTCTGCAGAAGGACCATCTCTGGACGACCCGATAGATCCGCGTTTTGGGCGTGCGGCGGGCTTTTTGCTCGTCGATCCGGATACATTCGCCACGGAATATATCGACAACGGCGCCTCACAAGCCAAGGGTCAAGGCGCCGGAATCCAGGCAGTCGAAACGATAGCCCGTGCCGGGGCAAAGGTGGTTCTCACTGGATTTGTGGGACCTAATGCTTTTGGCGCCCTCAAGGCAACCGGCATTCAGGTGGGCCAAAATCTGGACGGCCTCACCGTTCGCCAGGCCGTTGAAAAATATAAGAAAAATGAGGTTACCATGTCTTCTGCACCCAATTCTCCGGGAGGCAAAAGATGATCGTGTCGGTGGCCAGCGGAAAGGGAGGAACCGGAAAGACAACGGTTGCTGCCGCCCTCGCATCAGTTTGGAATGCGCCCCTGGACGCCATGGATCTGGATGTAGAAGCGCCTAATCTGCACCTGTTTTTAAACCCTAAAATCAAGGATTGCAGGATCGCCAATATCGAGATCCCTGTCGTCGATGAGGCCCGGTGCACCCATTGCCGGATGTGCTCGGAGCTGTGCCAATTCAAGGCCATCAGCGACCTGGGCCGCATCCTTTTGATCTTCCCGGAAATGTGCCACGGATGTGGCGGATGTATCACCGTATGCCCGGAAAAGGCCTTGAAACCCGGAACCCGTGAACTGGGGGAAATCTGCTGGGGACATGCCGGAGAGCAGGACTTTTTCATGGGACGATTGCGGATCGGGGAGGCCATGAGTCCCCCTCTCATGCGGGAGGTCAAAAGCTATCGTAAAAAATTGCGGGGGAGAGAAGATCGGGACTTGATCATCGATGCCCCGCCGGGAACCAGTTGCCCGGCCATCAATGCCGTCATGGACAGTGATGTCATTTGCCTGGTCACCGAACCCACACCGTTTGGTCTCTACGATCTGAAACTGGCCGTTGAAGCCTTCAGACCCCTGGGACCGCCGATGGGGGTCGTGGTCAATCGGGACGGAATCGGAAATGATGCGGTCCTTGATTTCTGCAGTCAAGAAGGCCTTCCGGTTTTGACCAAAATACCCTTTTCGCGCCGTTTGGCCGAAGCCTATTCCGATGGTCGGGTGATCACCCAGGCCGCACCGGAACTGACGCCCCTTTTCAAGGATCTTGCCGAAAAGCTGCGGCAATTGAGCCGGGCGAGTTCGCCGGCAAAGGAGGCGACTTCCCATGCATGAAATCGTCATCATCAGCGGAAAAGGGGGAACCGGAAAAACCTCTTTGATGGGGGCATTCGCCCATTTGGCTTTAAATCTCATCGTATGCGATCTGGATGTTGATGCCCCGGACCTGCACATGCTTTTGCACCCTGAAAATGAAACATCCGAGGATTTCTTTTCAGGACACGAGGCGATCATCGAAGAGGAAAATTGTACGGGCTGCGGTCTGTGCGCCGATCTTTGTCGGTTCAACGCCATCTATTCGAAAGCTGGGGTTTTTTCCGTAAATCCGCTAAAATGCGAGGGCTGCAAGGTATGTGTCACCTTTTGCCCGGAAAAAGCTATCGCCTTTCCGGAAAGGCATTGCGGAAAATGGTATATCGCCTCCACCCGTTTTGGACCCATGGTACACGCCAAGCTTTTCCCGGGAGCGGAGAATTCCGGCAAACTGGTGGCTTTGCTCAGGCAGAAGGCCCGAGAACTGGCACAGTCCCGGGGGATGAATTTGATTCTGTGCGACGGTCCCCCGGGGATCGGGTGCCCGGTCATCAGTTCCTTAACCGGAACGGGAACGGCCGTTCTCATTACGGAACCGACCCCTTCGGGAATACACGACCTCAAGCGTGTCGCAGAACTATGCCGGCATTTTAAGATACCGGCTGCGGTCATTATCAATAAATCCGACTTGAACCCTCGTGTTGCGGGTGATATCAAAACCTGGTGTTTGGCCGACGGGTGGGTGATTGCAGGAGAAATTCCCTATGACATGGCGGTGACTGAGGCCATGGTAAACGGCCAGGTCCTCACTGAGTACCTTCCATCGAATTCTCTCATGCGTATCGCCATCCAGGACGCATGGAAAAGAATTGAGTCCATGATTCAAGCACAACGGGCCGCATGATGCCGGCATGTTTTATGTCATTTTATCCTATAATTTCTTTGAAAGGAGCTAATTTTTCATGAATACCGTCGTTGCTGTACCCTCTTTATCTCCGGGCGGCCTGGAGGCCCCCATCAGCGCCCATTTCGGGCATTGCGAAATCTATACTCTGCTCACCCTGGAGCAGGGAGTTGTCAAGGATGTTCGGGTGATCCCTAATGTACCCCATCAGCAGGGAGGCTGCATGGCGCCGGTGAATCATCTGGCGGACCACGGCGTCCAGGTCCTCATTGCCGGCGGCATGGGGATGCGACCCCTGATGGGATTCCAGCAGGTGGGCATCGACGTCTTTCACTGTGGTGATACCCGATCCGTCGGAGAGGCCATTACCGCCTGGATTCAGGGGATGCTGCCCCAGTTCGGACAGACGCATACCTGCGGTGGGGGAGAAAATCACTCCCATCACCCTCATTGAAAGAGTGTCTTTGCATCCATAATGCTCGGGGGCGCCCTCCATCTCCAGATGGGCTTTCGATCACGGAAAACATAGAATCCCCCTCCGCTAATCCGCAGCTTAAAAGGACGCCCTCATTCATTAACCCTGCTATGGAATGTCGTGCTGACCAGGTTTTTCAAGAACACAAAGCCGGAGAGAATCGAACTGCGCCGCCAAGCTCGACATGGCCCTCCGAAGTATTGCCTTTTATTCATCTTTGACCGATTCGGCCGACACACCGAATACGGAGGCGTCAGGTTCGAACACCTCGATGCGTTTGCCTTTCTCGATAAAGGCCCTCAGCGCTTCAAACACGCTTTGATAGTCAGCCATGACGGATTCGAAGCGCCGGGTAATGGGATCGCCTCTTCCAAGGACCGCTTCCGCCTGCCTCAATAAAGACATGCCTTCTTTGAAATGCCTTCCGGTTTTCGTAAAAAACTTTTTCCGAAACTCGTGCTTTTCCCGCTCCTTGGCAATAATCGGCAGCAGTCTCTGCACCGAGTGCTCGATCAACACATCCCTAGACATGTTGAAATCGTTTGAAATTTTTTCAAGACTCACCAGGGATCGCCGGCTGATGACAAAGGTTTTCTGGGTGCGATTGCCATAGATGAATGGATTGTCTCCCAATTGTCTTGCGATTTCATCAAGGGCTCTGGGATTTTCCATCAGGTGATCAAACACGGACTTCTGCTTGATCCCCAGATGTGTTGCCAGGATGCTGATGGCATTGATACACGCCTCGGATAGTCTGAATGTGACCCGCACGGATTGCCGACCCATCAGCTCGGTGGCTGAAGTTTGGACGATATCGGTGGCATTCTGAGGCTCTTGTTCTTTTCTCACTATCGGGTTCCCCCTGAATTTCATTGCGGAATTATTATTATCTTATAGTAATTTAATTTTTTAGTAATGCAACAAAAAAATTATTTTACCTTATTGACAACTATCGAATAGGTCTTATTTTTCCCGTCAAAGGATAATATTTCGAATGGAAGGTGTCTGCTCAATCAACGCAAACACTCAAAAAGGGAGGAAAATATGATTTATCGAAGGGTTTTTAGTAATCCTTGGCGCTTCAGAAACATGTTGGAAGAGGTTGACCGAATGCGACAAACGATGGACCGCTGGCTCGGCGACAGGGAAAATGCGTTTCCAACTCTTCGGGCCGGAGTATTTCCTCTGGTAAACCTGACGGAAAACAAAGACAGCTTTTTCATCCGGGCCGAATTGCCGGGCATAGAAAAGGAAGACCTGGAGATCCTGGCCACCGCAAACAGCGTCTCGATCTCCGGGGAGAGAAAGATTCCTGCCGAGGAAGAAGGCGCCCGATACCACAGAAGGGAACGAGAAGGCGGTAATTTTTCTCGGATGATCACCTTGGGGGCGGAGATCCAGCCCGATAAAGTGGAAGCCGGCCTTAAAAACGGCGTTTTAACTGTAACCGTTCCAAAGGCGGAAATCGCCAAGCCAAAACAGATTGCCATAAAATAATGGATCGATAAAAAAGGAGGGATGAACATGGCTGAAGCTCAGACCAAGGCTCTCAAGACTAAGGAAAAACAGGAGCTGATGACCCCTGCCGAACAGACCCGCCCCGGGGTGATCTTTACACCCAATGTGGATATCTTCGAAACTGAGAGCAAGATCACCATATTGGCAGATATGCCGGGAGTCATACCCGAAAACCTGAATATCGACCTCAGAGACAACACTTTAACGCTGATGGGAGATATTTCAACAGTAGAAAGCTCCGCTGAGGAGGATGTTCTCATCGAGTACGAAATCGGAAAATATTTCAGGCAATTCACCCTGTCGGAGGTCATAGACCAAAACAAAATCGACGCTCAGCTCAACGACGGCGTCCTGAGGCTGACGCTGCAGAAGGTCGAAAAGGCCATACCTCGAAAAATAGTCGTTAAATCGGTTTAAAAAACTCCGGTACTTCAAAGGAGCCGGCTGCATGAACCTTAAAGAAGGCGCAAACCGGCTCCTAATTTAATTCATTACTCTTTAAGTCCCCTTGTTTTTGCATGTCAGCGATTCCCGAAAATATCCAATATAAAAGGGTTTACAGCAATCGCTCGCTGTAAACCCTTGACTGTTCTGGTAGGCGGTACTGGATTTGAACCAGTGGCTTCTACCGTGTGAGGGTAGCACTCTCCCGCTGAGTTAACCGCCCATCAACCTTGATGGCTTCGTAAAAAGTCCATCTGCTGCGTTGCGCTGCATCCGTCGTCTTTGCGGCGTACCTATAACTACGCCTCATTCCTCAGGATTTGCGCGCCTTGCATCTGAAGCTTTTTACTTTGCCATCCCAATTTTGAATGATTACGATTTCATCAACCTTTGTAGTCCACCATCTCCTTGAGTTCTTTGCCCACTTTGAAAAAGGGAAGCCGCTTGGACGAAACCCGGATCTTTTCTCCGGACTTGGGGTTTCGCCCCACATAAGGCTTATAGTTTTTAACCGTGAAGCTGCCGAATCCCCGGATCTCGACCCGATCCCCTCCGGATAGGATCTCAGATATGGTGTCAAAAAAGGTGTTGATAATGACTTCTGCATCCCTTTTGCTCAGGTCGGTATGATTCTTCAGCCGATTGATTAAATCCGATCGGTTCATATACACTCCTCAAACAGCTTCAATATAAACCTTTTTCAATTAGAAACGAGATAGTTATATACTAAGGGGCCCATTTTCAAGTCAAGCTTTTTTTGTTGGATCGATTTCTGGTGGGTTTGAAGCGGCCCCTTCGGGCTCCGGGAAGGTTAGCTGCTCGGGAATCTCCTTGGGCGCCTCGAGGGCTTCCACTTCCTCGGGGGTTGGAAGTTCGGTTAAGTCCTTGAGTTCAAAAAGCTCTAAAAATTGTCGGGTAGTCCCATAGATCAAGGGTCTTCCCGGGATGGCCTTTCTCCCCAAGACCCGGATTATTTTTTTCTCCATGAGCATCCGCAAGATCCCCCCACAGTCGACCCCCCGGATGTGCTCGATGTCATTTCGAATGATCGGCTGCTTGTAGGCGATAATGGCCAGCGTCTCCATCGCTGCCTTGCTGAGTCGGGCCGGCGCCGGTTGGATCAGCCGCTTGATCCAAGGGCTGTATTCAGGTCGTGTACGGATTTGATATCCTCCCGCTACTTCCTTTAAGAAAAAGGCTCCGCCCCTTGCTTCGTATTCCTCGGAAAGGGTGTTGAGCGCCTCGCGGATAAGCCGGGTTTCCGAATTATCCAGCACCTTTTTCATCCGCTCCATGGACAGGGGTTCGGATGCCACAAAGAGAAGGCTTTCGAGGATATATTTGATTTCTTGCGTCATTGATAGAAGATCCGGATGATCCCGGTCTCTGTCTGCTGATAGATGCGTATCAGAGCCAAGCGGACCATTTCCAGGATGGCCAGAAAGGTCACGACAATCATTCCCCGATTCACACCTCCCTCAAATAGTGCATCAAAGGTGACGGACTCGCGCTCTTCCAGGATATTCACGATTTCGGAGATCCGATCCTTGACCGAAATCCGGTCTGCGGTCAGATCCACCCGCTGCTCCGGGGATATATTTTTCAGGATTCTCTGGAAGGCCTCGATAAGCTCAAAAAGGTCGACCTGGACCCATTCTTCCGGGGACTCTGAGGGCTCATCTCCTTTTCCAGGGCAGCGGACAAAGGTGTCTTCCCCCAAAATGCTCCTGGACCCCAGCTTTTCCACCGCCTCCTTGATCCGGATGTATTCCGAAAGGGGACGGGCGATTTCCAGGCGCGGATCCTCATCGGCATCCTCCACTTCTTCGTGCACGGGAAGCAGCATCCTGGATTTGATATGGGTCAGGGTCGCAGCCATGACGATGAAATCCCCGGCAACGTCGATGTTCATCTCCCGCATCATATTCAAATATTCGAGATACTGGTCGGTGATCAAGGCGATGGGGATATCATAAATATTGACCTCGTTTTTCTTGATTAAAAACACAAGCAAATCCATGGGACCTTCGAAGATGTCGGCAAGCCTGACACGGTAAACGTCTTCGGACATCCTCACAATCCCCTCTGGAATCTCGTGTGCATCACCTTGAAAAAAGCAACCCCATCAAAACAACAAGAGCCATCAGGTTTTTCTCGATTCGATTCGAATCAAAGCCCGGACTTCTTCCATTGTTTTTTCAGCAACCCCCCGGGCCCGACCGCATCCGCTCTCGATAATTTCATGGACCAGCTTCGGCCGCTGCTCATAGTACGCCCTTTTTTCGCGTACCGGCGCCAAGGCCTGGGCGAGGTTCTGGGCCATGATTTTCTTACATTCCACGCATCCGATCTCCGCCGTACGGCAGGTCGCATCGATCTCGGCAACCTTGTCCGGATTCGTGTAAATCCTGTGAAAGGTAAAGACATTGCAAACGTCCGGGTTTCCAGGATCCGATTTCCGGGCACGCTGGGGGTCGGTGATCATCTGGGTCACCGTGGCAGCAATCGCCTTCGGAGAGTCTGACAGGTATATTGCGTTGTTATAGCTTTTGCTCATTTTCCGGCGGTCGGTCCCGAGGATCTTGGAGGTTTCCGTGAGAATGGCCTGGGGTTCCGGGAAGATCTCACCGTAAAGGGAATTAAACCGACGGGCGATTTCCCGGGTAATCTCTACATGCGGGACCTGATCCATCCCCACCGGGACCCCGAACGCCTTGTACATGATGATGTCCGCGGCCTGGAGCACCGGATACCCCAGAAATCCGAAGGTGGACAGGTCCTTGTTTTGGATCTGAACCATCTGATCTTTGTAGGTGGGGTTGCGCTCCAGCCAGGGGACCGGGGTGATCATGGACAGGATCAAGAACAGCTCGGCGTGCTCTTTGATCCGGGATTGGATAAAGAGGGTGCTCTTTTCAGGAGAAAGCCCTACGCTGAGCCAGTCGAGCATCATGCCCCGGACATGGGCTTCGATCATTCGCGGGTCTTCGTAATCGCTGGTCAGGGCATGCCAGTCGGCGATAAAATAAAAACAGTCATATGCTTCTTGTATCCGAATCCAGTTGGCAAGGGCGCCATGGTAGTTGCCCAGATGCAGGGGCCCGGTGGGCCGCATTCCGCTGACGATCCGTTTTTTTTGAGTCATGGAAACTCTCCCGAAAAACCATCCGCCGGCAACTTCCGGCGGGCCTCTTGAATTTTAAATTTTTTAAAATAATGCTTCAGGCAGGCCATTGGCAAGAAAATTTTGATGACTCTATGTTTTCATTATTTTCCCGCACGGGGTATCTTTATAAGGCGGCGCTTTCTCATGCATCCTCACCGGATAAGGGATCGGGCAAATTCGAGTTCGTCGGCCTTGGTTTTCAGCTTGGCGTTAAGCTTAGCTTCCAGAACTGCTTGTATAATCTCCTTGAAGATAGGCCCGGGAGAAAGACCCATTCCCATCAGGTCTTTTCCCCCGATGAAAGGCTTAATGTATCTAACCTGAGTGAAATAATTGGAAATAAGTCGTTTGACCGCCTCCTGGGAGGTAGCGGCCATCATGTAAAGGATGAGTTCGATTCGGAAGGGGCTCAAATCCAGGTATAAGGAGCTGTTGGGGATTTCGGGTTTACGCTCTAGGCGGTGTAAACAGCGATTAGCGGAAATGCGCTCCTTGACAAACAGGCTCCGGTGCCGAGGGGGCATTTCAAGCCGTTCACAGATCTCCTCGCAGGTCTTTTCATCGCAGAACCGAATCGCGGCCAAAAAATAGACCGCCCATGTGAGATAAGGCTCTTCCAAGAAAAGCAGGTCGTGCCAGGATAGGACTTTTTTGACCTCGTTGAACAGGGCGACTTTGTCTTTATCCATGGCAATGGATGGATGAATCACGGCCAGCAGGTTATATTCCTGGAGACGCACCATGGCCGGGGTAGGATTTTCCTCTTCCAGGATCTGGCGCAGTTCGGAAAAAACCCGCCGGCCGCTGAGGCGCTCGAAAAAACGCATCTTCACTGCATTTTCGATGAGCCCGGAAGTTACCTTGCCGATGGAAAAACCGAACCGCTGCTCGAAGCGGATGGCACGAAAAACTCGGGTGGGGTCTTCCACAAAACTCATGTTGTGCAGAACGCGGATCACCTTCTCCTTGATGTCTTTCTGACCCGAAAAAAAGTCGATGAGAATGCCGAACCGCTTGGAATTGAGCTGGATGGCCAGGGTATTGACGGTGAAATCCCTTCGGAACAGATCGAGCTTGATGGAGCTCATCTCCACTACCGGAAGGGCGGCCGGAAACTGATAATACTCCAAGCGCGCAGAAGCTACATCGATCTTGGAGCCGTCGGGGAAGATGATCACCGCCGTGCCGAACTTTTCATGGGGATGGATCCGGGCGCCCACCTGTTGGGCATATTTCCGCGCAAAGGCGATGCCGTCCCCCTCGATGACAATGTCGATATCCTCGTTGGGTCGATAGAGAAACAGGTCCCGAACGAAACCTCCGGTCACATAAGCGCCAAACCCTATCTCATCGGCGGCGGTGCCGAGGGCCGTAAGGAGGTTGAAAACATGCTTCGGGAGACGCTCCTTCATGAACTTTTGAATGTTGCGGGTTCGGGCCGAAACCGGTCCGCTGAATGGATCCGGAAAGGAGCGCTCCCGTCGTTTGGACTGCTGAACCAGAGTATTGAGCAAGTCGGTCCGCGTGATCACGCCGAGGATGCGCCCGTCGTCGATGATAGGTAGAATCCTCTGCTTGTTTTCGATAATCTTTTCCTGGATCTCCAGCAGGCTTGCATCCGGACGAGCATGGACCAGCTCTGTATTCATATATTCGCGCACCGGAATGTGTCCAAGATGGTGATAAAGGGCCTTTTCGATGATCTGGCGGGAAATGTATCCGGTAAGGACCATCCGGCTGCCGCCTTCGTCAGACGCAGGGTTTAAAGCGGTGACCAGCAAGGCGTTGATGTTGTACCGATTCAGGAGTTCCCCGGCGTCCTTGCACGACACATCCGCACCCACGGTGATCGCCGGCGATGACATGAGGTCAACGGCCTTGCGTCTGGATTTGACCTGTTCATACAGGATGGTCGTGAGTTGTTGTTCGACCTGGACCCAGGTCTGATCCCTGAGTGTAGCCGACGCTGCATAAGGATGACCTCCCCCGCCCATGTACCCGAGGATGATGCCGACATCCACCTCGGAGATTTTGCTCCGGGCCACAACGTAGACCTTGCTGCCCATCATGGCAACGGCAAAAAGCGCGTTAAGGTCTTCCATCCGAAGCAACTTCTGGACCAGGAATGCAAAGTCCGGAATATACGTCTCCACAGTGATGGAGGTTACTGCAACCTCGATCCCTTCGATGTGATGCCGGACAATGTTTTGAATCATGTCGTTGAGAATCGTTACCTGCTCAGGGCTGAGTTCCCGGCTGATGAGGGAGGAGATAATGTCGATGTTGGCGCCCTTGGAAACCAAAAACGCCGCCGCTTTGAAATCCTTTTCCGTAGTAGAAGCAAAATTGAAAGATCCGGTGTCTTCATAGATGCCCAGGCACAAAATGGTGGCTTCATCGGGAGTAATAGGAATCCGCCGACGCTGCAGGATATGGGTCAGGATGGTCACGTTGGCACCCGTGGGCTCGAAGACCTCTTTGTGCCCCTTGACATCCTCCGGGGAAGCAGGATGGTGATCGAAGATGTGGACCTCAACCGATGGATCCCGAATCAGATCCGAAAAGGGGCCGATCCGGGAAGGCTGCTTGGTATCCACCAGTACGAGCCGTTTAATGGTAGCAAGGTCGATGGCCCTAATGTCAACCATGTTGAACAGATAGACCATCGAATCGATGAAAAAATTTTTCAGGTTCTTTTCCTGACTCCCGGGAAATACCACAATCGAACCGGGATATAGCTTTTGCGCGGCAAGCATGGAAGCCAGGGCGTCGAAGTCGGCATTGACGTGGGTGGCGATAACGGTAAGCCCGCGCTTTTTTTTTGACGCATTTTTTCCTGGCACGATCGGCTCCGGTTAAGAATATTATCGTCGGAAAATGTTTAAAGCGCTTTCCAATCCGACGCCTGATGCATTTTTTATGACAGATGAGAAGCGCGAAATCAACTGTTGCCCTTCTCTTTTGCCCGGACTCTTGTGCTTTTAGAGCAGCTGTGATACTAATGCATCGTCTTTTTATGCGTGATTCCATGGAAAAGCCCAAAGCCCGCCATTACCGGTATCTGTTTGGCCCCGTCCGTTCGAGACGGCTGGGGGTTTCCTTAGGTGTGGACCTGATGCCCCACAAGACCTGCACCTTGGACTGCGTCTATTGTGAATGCGGAAAAACCACCCGGAAGACCCTTGTGCGGAAAGAATATATCCCAACCCTGGACATCATGGATGAACTGGACGATCTGCTATCTAGTGCTCCGGACCTTGATTATGTCACCTTTTCCGGGGCCGGAGAACCCACCCTGCACAGTGGTATCGGGGAAATGATCGCATTTCTAAAAAGGGATCACCCTCGATACCCGGTGGCCCTGTTGACAAACGGAACCCTTTTCCATAATCCTAGGGTCAGAGACGAGATCAGCGATGCCGACAGAGTTATCGCCTCCCTGGATGGGGCAACCTCCGGGGTTTTCAAAAAAGTGAATCGACCACATTCCGCTTTGAGAGTGACCGAAATGATCCAAGGGCTGGTCGATTTTCGGCAAGCGTTTTCTCATCAGTTTTTCATAGAGATCTTCATCGTACCGGGGCTCAACGACAGCGATTCCGAGCTTTCGGCCTTAAAATCGGCTCTTGGTAGGATCCAACCGGACGGCGTGCACCTGAACACCCTCGACCGGCCAGGAACCGAGCCCTGGGTAAAGCCGGCCGGAGATACAGCGCTGAAAAAGATTGCAAACGCCCTGGGCGGTGCCGGCTTAATCCGTTTTCATCCAAAAGGTCGGCATAAAAAGGTTGCCGGGGATATCGGCGACATACAATTGATAGAGACTCTCCTGCGCCGTCCCTGCACAGCCGAAGACGTGGCCGCTATCTTTGACATCAATACACAAATGGCCCAAGACCGCATGGAAAGGCTTGTCGCCGACGGCTTGGCACAAAAGAAAAGGATGCCAAGAGGGACCTTCTATTTTATGCAAAAAAATGCCCATGTTTGTAAAACTGGTTGACGGAATGTACATCCGGCGGATATAAAAACAAGAAAATGCGGATGCGACGGGAATAAAGTTTGCTCCGACCTGGACAAAAGATAAGACGGAGGAGGCGATAATGCCGGTATTTCAATGGGAGGGAAAGAACAGGCGGAACGAATTGCAGCGCGGTGAAATGGAGGCCCTTAACGCCGAGCTCGTCCGGGCCAATCTGGCCAAGTTGCGTATCACTCCTGTCAAGGTCAAGAAGAAGCCCAAGAATCTCTTTGAAAACGTAAACTTTCTGCAGCCTCGGGTCAAAGAATCCGATATCATTCTTTTTGCCCGGCAGTTTTCCACCATGATCGATGCCGGTCTCCCCATCGTTCAATGCCTCGATATTCTTCAAAACCAACAGGAAAACAAGACCTTTAAGAAGATGCTCCGCCAAGTCATGGAGGCGGTTGAAGGCGGGTCTACCCTTGCCGAAGCCCTAACACGTTTTCCGAAACATTTCGATTCCCTTTTCACCAATATGATCGCAGCCGGAGAAGCGGGTGGGATCCTGGATACCATCTTGAGGCGGCTTTCCGCCTATTTGGAGAAAGCGGCAAAACTCAAGCGCAGGGTGAAGGGGGCCATGACATACCCCATCATCGTTCTGATCATCGCAGTATTGGTGGTGGCCGTGATCCTCGTTTTCGTCATCCCGGTCTTTTCGGAGATGTTTTCCCAACTTGGAGGACAGCTTCCTCTGCCCACCCGGATCGTCATGAGCCTCTCCGACTTCGTGAAACACAATGTTATTTACATTGCCATCGCCATCGCTCTTCTTGCCTACGCCATTCGCCGTTTCTACAAGACTGAAAAGGGGCGTATCGCCCTTGATAAGTTCGTCCTTAAAATCCCGGTGATCGGCATCCTGATCCGGAAGGTGGCTGTGGCGCGGTTTTCCCGCACCATGGGGACCATGCTGGCCTCTGGTGTGGCCATCCTGGAAGCACTGGATATCGTGGCTAAAACCGCCGGGAACAAGACCATCGAAACCGCCGTTTACACGGTGAGAACAGCCATTGCGGAAGGCCGAACCATGGCTGATCCCCTGATGGAGACCGGGGTCTTTCCCTCCATGGTCTGCCAGATGATCGCTGTTGGGGAATCCACAGGGGCCCTGGACGCCATGCTCAACAAGATCGCAGACTTTTATGATGAAGAGGTGGATCAGGCGGTGGAAAACTTAACCGCCATGATCGAGCCGTTTATGATGGTCTTTTTGGGTGTCACCATCGGCGGGCTGGTGATCGCCATGTACCTGCCCATTTTCAAGATGGCCGGCCTCGTGTAAGTCAACGCTTTTACGCCAACATGAGCTCCACCGAGAGCCTGCGTTTTCCGGAGCGGGCTTTTGCCGAACCGAAAAGTCACGGATGCTGTTTTGCCCCATGACCCTTGCTGCCGCACCCCCTGAAGAAAGTCTTTACCGTCGGCTGAAATGGCTGACCTTCTTCAGGGCGCTGTTTGCCACTCTCTTGCTGGGATCCACCGTCCTCCTCCATGTGAGACGGGTGGACACCCTGGTTTCCTTGCCTCTATTAATCCTTTACGGATTGATCCTGGCGATCTTTTCCCTCTCCTTTACTTACGCCCTGGCCCTCAAGGCCGTGGCATGGAGAGAGTTCCTCAGTGATGTCCAGATCATCATGGATACGATCATTGTCAGTGCGATTATCTTCGTCACCGGGGGTTTTTACAGCATCTTTTCATTTCTTTATCTCGTCGTGATCATCTATGCCAGTATGCTGTTCAAACGGCGGGGAAGCCTGATAGTGGCAGGGCTTTGCAGCGTCGAGTACGGCCTGCTGATCCTCCTGGAATACCATGGTGTGTTAAGACCCGTCGGTATTGAAATGGGCTTTTCCGAAATCGGATATTCGGGGTTTTTCGTCCTTTACAAGATCGTCATTACGACATTGGCCTGTTTTGCGGTAGCATTCCTCTCCAGCATTCTTTCAGAAAGGGAACGACTGACAAAGCAGGAACTGACAGCCATGGAAACCCACCTCAAGCGGGTGGAACGGATGGCAGCGGCGGGCGAAATGGCCGCCGGGCTGGCCCAC
>PCSF01000101.1:48805-56744 GCA_002771315.1 Desulfobacterales bacterium CG23_combo_of_CG06-09_8_20_14_all_52_9
ATCGGCGCCATCGGGCTCATCAAGGATGAAAAGCGGATGGATCCGACCCAGGTACGCCTTATGCAGATCGTCCTTCGTGAAGCCGATCGGCTGAGCACCCTGGTCAATCATTTTTTAATCTTTGCCAAACCTCCGGCGGGCAAACCTCGGGCGTTGGATCTTTCACAAAACCTGTCCGAGCTCATCGACCTGTTCGAAAAAGACCGGATCGCTTTAGGGCGGATCACCCTCGAAAAAAGGCTGCTCCCGGATATTTGGATCGAAATGGATCCGGACCATCTGCGCCAGGTGATCTGGAATCTGCTTCTCAACGCTGCGGAGGCCATCGAAGGAAAGGGGTGTATCCGGGTTGAAATGCAGCCTCAGGGGCACCGGTTTTCAGAAGTGGCCATTATAGACGACGGTTGCGGCATTGATGATGATGACATGAAACAGATCTTCGACCCGTTTTTTACAACCAAATCCACCGGATCGGGCCTGGGGCTTTCCATCGTTCACCGGATTTTAGAGTCTTACGGTTTCTGGGTCCGCGTGGACAGCGCTAAAAACAGCGGAAGCACTTTTCGCATAAGGATGAAGCGGATCGATAAACCCAAATCCTGAGTCCGCCTTGAAATGGGTCTCTTTTGTTGGCAAATCAGACCGCCTTGGGGTTAAATCTTTGAAAATCCCTCGAATCGCACCCTTTGCCGCCCTGGTCCTGTTGCTGGGGCTTCCCATGCTGGGCATCCTGGCAGCCGGACACCCCACAGATCGGTATCTGGAATTCCCTCCACAGACCCTTTATGTGCAACCCGCTTCCTTCTCCTGGATGTACTTTGTTTTTTACGGCCTGGTTTTTCTGATCATGGCGCTACCGATTTTGATTATTGGAGGGTACCTTTTCCTTCGGCCTCCTGTTTCTTACGTCTATAAAAGGGCGTTTCCATGGTGGGGATGGGCAGGCCTTGCCCTCAATGCCATTTCATGGTTCGTGGCCTGGACACGGATTCCCGCGTTTGCTGTGATTCAACCTCACACTTTCTTTCCCTTGTGGCTTTCCTTCATCCTTGTCGTGAATGCACTTTGTCAACGTCGGGACGGGGCTTGCATGATGACGCGGCGACCGGTCTATTTTGCCCTCCTCTTTCCGGCCAGTGCGATATTCTGGTGGGTTTTTGAATATCTCAACCGCTTCGTACAGAACTGGCATTACCTCGGAATCGAATACGGAGCCCTCGAGTACGCCGGCCTGGCTTCATTCTCCTTTTCCACGGTCCTTCCTGCCGTGCTGGGAACCCGGGATTGGCTCCTGGGGACTCGCTGGATCCAGGAAGGTTTCATCTTTCAACCTCCGCCGCTCCCGCAAACCAAGGGGCTTGCAGTTGCGCTTTTAATTTTTTCCGGTTTCGGACTTTTCGGGATCGGGATCTGGCCGAATGTTCTCTTTCCTCTCTTGTGGGTTTCTCCCCTGCTGATCATTCTCTGTCTGCAGATTTTAACCTCAGGGGCGCCCATCTTGTCTTCACTGCGGGGGGGTGATCTTCGCCCGGTCGTTTCCGCTGTTCTGGCGGCCCTTTTATGCGGCTGGTTCTGGGAGATGTGGAATTATTACAGCCTAGCCAAGTGGGTGTATCGTATTCCTTATGTCCACCGATTTGAAATCTTCGAGATGCCGGTCTTGGGGTATGCGGGATATCTCCCCTTCGGGCTGGAGTGCGCCGCAGTGGGGGACCTTCTGGATCGTACAGTTAAAAAACCGCTCGGTCTTAAACCGGTTAAAGAGGCTGAACAAAACCTTCATGTGTCGTTTGGTGCTTGATTATGTCCTAGATCTGCTTCAGGCGATATCGGCGGCTTCCCAGGCCGATCTTTTCGCCATAGTCCAGCTGAATCTCCCAATCCACGTTCGGATATATCCCCTTGAACTTGTCTTCTCCCGCACCCGTGTGGGTCGAAAGGCAGGATCCCGGAAGCGCCGGCTCCTGGTTGACCAAGTCCACTGAGGCCTGGTCGATGGCTACCGGATCCCGGGAGGCAACTACGCCGATATCCCGTACGATAGGCGCATCGTTGACCGGATAACAGTCGCAGGCAGGGGAAACGTTGGTAATGAAGTTGAGAAAAAGGGCTTTACCCTGTTTTTTTTTCAGAACCCCAAGGGCGTATTCCGCCATATTTTCCATGAAGACGGGAATCGACTGGTTCCATTGGATCTGGATGGCGCCTGCAGGGCATATAAGGATGCATTCCCCGCACCCGATACAGGCTTCTGCTGAGATGACCGCCTTCCCTTCAACCAGGGAAATGGCTGATTGGGCGCAATGGGCGGCGCATTCCCCGCACCCGGAACATTTTTTTCTTGTTACTTTGGGTGAAAGCGTCGAATGCTGAGCCATCTTGCCCCTACGCGAGGCACACCCCATCCCCACGTTTTTGATGGTCCCGCCGAAGCCGGAAAGCTCATGCCCCTTAAAATGTGCCAGGGAGATGAGGGCGTCGGCTTGATCGATCTCGGCGGCGACAAAGACCTCCTTGAACCGTTTCTTATTAATGGCCACCGCTCTTTCGCTTTTCCCCGTAAGCCCGTCGGCGATGATGAGCGGTGCATTCACGACGGAGAAATCAAATCCATTTTCAATGGCGGTGATCAAATGTCCCGGTGCATTGCTGCGGGTCCCGGCATAGAGAGTATTGGCGTCGGTTAAAAACGGCCGACCCTTGTGTTTTTTAACTGCATCAACGATGCGGCGCACAAAGACCGGTCGAATAAAGGCCGTATTTCCCTGTTCCCCGAAATGCATCTTGACGGCCACGAGATCCCGTGCATGAACAATTTTCGAGATGCCGGCGGTTTCCACCAAGCGAGTCAGTTTGGAGACAAAATTTTCTTTAAAGGTAGCCCTTAAATCGATGAAAAAAACTGTGCTTTCCATGCCTTTTCCTTTTTTATTTTATAATCCATGCTTTTTGACTTTTTTACTCATGACGCTCTTGCCGATTCCTAAGAGATCGGCGGCATCGGATTGCACGTTGTGGCAGCGCCGCAACGCCCTCCCAATCATCTTGCATTCGATCAGATCCAATGTTTCTTCCAACTTAGCGTTTTCCGGGATGGCATCAAAAAAATCCGCTTGGTCGGCTCTGTTCCGGATCTCTGTAGGAAGGTCGGCTGTGCGGATCCTATTCGACGGGCAAAGGATCACGGCTCGCTCGATGACATTTTCGAGTTCCCGGACGTTTCCCGGCCACGCATAATCGTAAAACAGCCGTCCCACTTCCGGGTCTATCCCTGTAATGGGCGTCCCGGTCTTACGTTCCGAGGCGTACTTCTGAACGAAGTGATCCACAAGCAGGGGGATGTCTTCCCGGCGCTCTCTCAAGGGAGGGATGACGATGGCGATGACATTGAGGCGGAAAAATAAATCCTCCCGGAAACGTCCGGAAGCCGTTTCTTCTTTCAGGCGCTTGTTGGTGGCCGCGACGAAACGGATATCAACCGGAATCGGTTTCGTCCCCCCTACTCGCTCGAAGCACTTCTCCTGAAGCACTCGCAGCAGTTTGACTTGAAGGTTTGCCGACAATTCCCCGATCTCGTCTAAAAAAAGCGTTCCCTTGTCCGCCAACTCGAATCTTCCCTTCTTCATTGACACGGCCCCCGTGAAAGCACCCCTCTCATGGCCGAACAGCTCACTCTCCAGGAGGGTTTCAGCCAGGGCGCTGCAATTCACGGCGATGAAAGGCTCCTCTCGTCGGGGACTGTTGAAATGAATCGACCGGGCCACAAGCTCCTTTCCGGTTCCGCTTTCCCCCTCGATGAGAATCGTAGCGGCCGTCGTCGCCACCTTTTCGATCATCTCGAAAACCTGTCTCATGGCCTTGCTTTTCCCGATAATATTTCCGAAACCGTACCGGTGGGCCATATCACTTTTGAGGCGCCGGTTTTCCTTGATGACCCGATACAATGCACAGGCTTTTTTCGCATAAAGGATCATGCGATCGTTGTCGAAGGGTTTCAGGATATAACTGAAGGCCCCTTTCTCCATGGCTTCCACCGCCTTTTCCACGGTTCCGTAGGCGGTCATCATGATCACCGGCAACTCGGGATCGAGGGCCTGGATCCGCTCCATGAGCTCGATGCCGCCCATGCCGGGCATCTTCATATCGGTCAGCACCAGGTCCACGTCCGAATTCTTAAGGATCTCCAAAGCCTCCGGGCCGCTGTTGGCGGCCAGGGTTTCATAACCCTCTTCTTTCAGTATGGCACCGATTACCGGCGGGTAATTTTTCTCGTCGTCGACGATCAGGATGGTTTCCATGAAGCATCCTCCGGCCTCACCGGCAACACCATAGTCACTATGGCACCGCCGGCGGGTCTGTTTTCGATTTGGATCGTTCCCTCGTGGGCCTCGATGACCGTTTTCACGATGCCAAGCCCCAGGCCGGTCCCCCTCTCCTTTGTGGTGAAAAACGGAGACCAAACCTTGGTTAAAAACTCCGGGGCAACCCCTCGCCCCTCATCCTCGATGACGACGATCACTCGTTTTTCTTTCGAGGAAACCGTCACTCGAATCGTCCCCCCTTGCGGCATGGCCTGGACGGCATTGATCAGCAGGTTTAAAAAAGCCTGATGGAGCATGGCGGCATCCGCCAGAATCTCCGGGAGGTTCTCCGAAAAGACGGTTTCAACCCGGCATTTCTGTTGTTCCAGTTGGAGGGATAAAAGTTGAACGGTCTTTTCGATCACCTCTTCCACCCGGCATAAAGACAAATTGGGGACTTGCGGTTTGGCAAATTTGAGAAAGTCGGTGATGATGGCATTCAGCCGCGTGGCTTCTTCCACGATGATATCGGGTAAAGCGGTCATGTTTCCGGAAGCCGGCTGTTTCTTTTTCAAAAGCTCGGCTGAGCTTTTAATGATGCCTAAGGGGTTGCGGATTTCGTGGGATACCGCGGCAACCATCTCTCCCAGGGAAGACAGGTGTTCGGCCCGGCTGAGCTGCTCTTTGAGCCGGATCCGTTCCCGGGCTCGTCCTTCGATGATTCCCTCTCCTCTTTTGACGATGAAAAGGAGCACCAGGAACAAAACGCCCATGACGGCAGCCGACGTCGTTATGACCCGGACCTGAAACCGCAAAATGGTGTGATAATCCTCGGACATATCCTGTACGATTTCAGCCACTCCCATGATGGGTCCCGACATCCTGGAAACGGGCATCTGCGCCCTTAACGGTGAAACCGTGGTGAGCTTGCTTTCCTTCGGAAATCCGGCGAATATCTCGATGAAGCTGCCCCTGTGGGACAGATTGGAGGTCACCTTCCCTTTCCGGGCATCCTCGTAGGTAGTCCCGCCGACATCTTTCTTTCCGACCATGCGCCGGTCGAAGCTGTAGGAAATGACGTTATTCATGCCGTATATATGAATCATATCCACCTTGAAGCTGTGGAGGGTGCTCCGTACCAGGTTGTCCATCCACTCGAACTGCTCCTCATCCCTCAGCTGAATCTTGCCATATTTCCCAACGGCGGGAAGGATAAATTGCGCAAAGATCTGGCGGTTGAGGTTATCGATGATGCTCAGGGCATAGGCCTCGTTTTTTTTAAGCTGCATCTGCCTGGCCCACTGGATATTGGCAAAAGACAGCGCCACGGTCCCGATGAAGATGACAATCAGGCTGGTGAACGTGAAGTACTTGACGAGTCGGAAAGGTTTGACTTTTTCCTGTTTTTCAAGATTCCTTTTCATATGCTACGAACACCATTACATTCTCGATGCAATGCATAGGCGGTGGATTCTGAGACGGATTCACCCTGTCCACTATGGACTGCACTCTTGCCATCACCCGGCGACCGATCCGTCCGGATGACAAAAACGGAAAACGGGCTGCATCTACCGGGAAATCAATTGGTGGGGATGGGAATCTTGGTGATAAGGGTTTTGATGTCCTCATCGGCAAAGTGAATCCCGGCCCCCAGGAAAAAGGATTCCTCCCCATTATCGTTGATGAAATCGTCATAACCGGCGGTGATGTAGATGTGACTGATGGGCGAGAAATTGGCGCTAAATTTCAAATGGGGGTTATCCTTCCAGTCAAAGTCGAAGGCTTCCAGGGAAAGGGTGAAGCGGTCATTGAAAAGATAATAATCGACCCCGACACCTCCCGTCGATTCGAAGAAACCGCCCCGCAATCCCAAGTTGTAGTACCGTTTGGCGATCTGGGCGGAGAATTTCAACTCGTCTTCCAGTTCGGTCCGCTCCTCTTGGACAATCTCACCGTCCACCTCGCGGGTGATGCGAGTCACTTTTTTCTTTCCCGCCGGATCATCCACGAGTTGAACCAGGTAGTACTTATCCTCCTTGGGCTGAATGCGGAGGGTAAAATACGATTTCGCCCATTCGTGATCAAAAAGGTATTCACCCCGGTAGTCGAGGTAGGTTCTGAATGTCTCCTGCTTCAGAAGATAATCGTTGATTCCGGTCAGCGCCGTGTTGATCTTATCCACGGTCTCTTCATCGTTGATAAGCTTGCCTAGGGTCCCTTTCCCTTGGTTGATCTTCTCGGAGATCTCGCGCAAGGAGGTCAGGGCTGCGTTGAGATGATCCACCGCTTCCTCCTCACCGAGAAGCCTCCCGATGCTTCCTTTGCCCTCGTTGACACGGGTAACGATCCGGTTCATTCCGTCCATGAGGGTCCCGAGCCGGTCGGAGGCCTGGCTTAAGTTCCCCACGATCTTTTTTACATCGTCGGTATTCACACCCCCCAATGCTTTTAAAGTCTTCGAAAAATCGGAGAGATTGGCGATGATGAGATCGATGTTGTCCCGATTTTCCTGAACGGTGCTGTTCAGAGTTCCGACCATCTCCTTGAAATCCCCGAAAATTTCCTTGAGGGTGGCCTCCCCTTCGGCTCCTCCCATGACCTGGGCCAACGAACCGGTCAGTTTCTTGATGTCGGTGGCCACATCCTGAAGGGTCCCCATGAGCGAATCGAGGTCCATGGCCGGTTCCGTACGTAACAACCGTTCCCCCGGCCGGATATCCGGGGCCGTCTCGGATCCCGCGCCGAGCGCGATGAATTTGTCGCCTAAAATCCCCCGGGTCCGGATCACGGCCTTGGCATCTTTCTTGATCTGGACATCGGGTTTGATCCTCAAAGTCACCCGGGCCTTCCCGTCTTTAAGGGAAATGTCGCGCACCCGCCCCACTTCAACACCGGCGATTTCCACCGGCACATCCGGAGACAGGCCCGAGACCGAGTCGAAAAAGACCTCGATGTCGTATCCTCCTTCCCGGGTGAAGCTGAGTTTTCCCACCTTCATGGCCATATACCCCAGGATGAAAATCCCGAGGACTACAAAAAAACCGACCTTTGCCTCAACCGTCAATTTGGACATATTGCGTCTGCCGTTAGGAATTGTTGGCTTGATATCCGGCGGCTAATAGATGCCGTCTTTTTCAGATGCTTCTCCCCTGATGAAACGTTGCACGAAGGCGTGCGGCGAATTCCGGATCCGATCCGGTTCACCGAACTCGACAATTTTTCCTTCATATAGCATGGCGATGTTGTGGGCAATCTTAAATGTGGAGGCGATGTTGTGGGTAATCACCACGCAGGTGGCCCGAGTATATTTTTGGGTATGGATGATGAGGTTGTCGATGGCATCGCTCATGATGGGATCCAGGCCGGTGATGGGCTCATCAAACAGGATGATCTTGGGATCCAGGGCGATGGCCCTGGCCAACCCCGCACGCTTGCGCATTCCCCCGGAAAGCTCGGAAGGCATCTTTTCGGTCGCACCCTTGAGCCCCACCTGCTCCAGTTTCTCTTCCACGATGCGCCGGACCTCCTTTTTCGGCAGGCGCGTATGCTCCCTCAGGGGGAAGGCCACATTCTCTCACACAGTCATGGAATCGAAGAGGGCCGCATCCTGGAAAAGCATCCCGAACTGTTTCCGGACC
>PCSF01000092.1:0-2129 GCA_002771315.1 Desulfobacterales bacterium CG23_combo_of_CG06-09_8_20_14_all_52_9
GCTGCTTGTGACCGGCTCCCCTGTGCCGGCTGGTGATCCTCCCATAAACGTTGCGCCCGCCGCTTTCTTTGAACTTTACTGTGAGCCGCTTTTCCGGTCGTTCCTTAGTAACCTCTTGAAAATCCGAATAGGTCTGGAATCGTCTGCCGGGTGATGTCGGATTTTTCTTCTTCAGCGCCATTTTCCTTCCTCGCTGCTGTTTGTATCGAAGCCGTCTTTCAGATCCTGCCGTCTTTTTTCTGCACGGCGATTAACACAATCATGCGCCCTCAAATATATCAATCCGCTCTCCAGGAGCCAACGTCACGATCGCTTTCTTCCAATTCCTGCGTTTTCCCAGTATTCGTCCCCGTCGCTTGACCTTGCCGCTTACATGCGCGGTACAAACCCCGGTCACTTTCACCTTGAAAATGTTCTCCACGGCACGACATATTTCAATCCGATTAGCATCCGGATCCACCTCGAAGGTGACCTGGTTGGCCTTTTCCTTCTGGAGAGTCGTTTTTTCGCTGACGACGGGCCGCTTGATGATGTCATACCCGATCATGGCAAGAGTCTCCCTTGAATCCCCGAGATGGAAGATTCCAACAGAATCAGTGTCTGGTACTTCAACACATCGTATACGTTGAGGCCTTCCACCCTCAGGATCTTCACATCCGGAACATTTCTGGACGACTGTTCCAGGATTTCATTCTTTTGGTCGGTAATGATCAAGGCGTTCTTCACATTGAGCCCCTTAAGGGCCTTGACAAAATCCTTGGTCTTGATGCGGGGCAGGCCGAATTGGTCAAGGACCAATAGGGAGTCCTCTTTGAGCTTATCGCTTAGCGCCATCTTCAGGGCCAGTTTCCGGATCTTTTTGGGTAGCATAAACCGATACGAGCGGTCGTCCGGGCCGAAGATCACCCCTCCCCCTCTCAGAAGCGGAGACTTGATATCGCCGCGGCGGGCCCTTCCGGTGCCTTTCTGACGATAGAGCTTCCGGGTGCTGCCGCTCACATCGTGGCGATGCTTCACCGATGCCGTCTGAGACCGTCGGTTGGCAAGCTGCATGGTCACCACCTGGTGCAAGACCTCGGCCTTCACCGGTACGTTGAAAATGGCATCCGGGAGCTCGACTTTGGAAACCGCTTCTCCATTGATATTTCTGACATCTAAAACCGCCATGTTTATCCTCGCTTTAAAGCCTCCCGTTTCGGCCTATCGGCATCCCGCCAACGGGGGCGACGATCGACTCCCTTCATCGGGGCCGGCGTGCTTTGTAAATTTCCACCAACCCGGACATGGGCCCGGGCACAGCCCCTTTCAAAAAAAGTAGATGATCATTAACCCTGACGTCCACAATCTCCAGGTTTTGAATTGTTCTTCTCTCATTGCCAAAACGGCCTGGGAGTTTTTTCCCTTTAATTACCCGGGAAGGCCATGCACTGGATCCGACGGATCCGGGCGGACGTTCATTATGACTCCCGTGGGTCTTGGGTCCCCGATGGAAGCCGTGTCGCTTGATGGTTCCCGCAAATCCCCTTCCTTTGGTAGTCCCGGCGACGTTCACTCGCTCCCCCACTTGAAACAGATCCGGTCCTATCTCCTGCCCGAGCTGATACCCGCTCGGATCATCCACCGGGAACTCCTTCAGATGAGCAAATCCTTTTCCGCCGCTTTTTTGGAAATGCCCCTTCTGCGGCCGGTTCACTTTGGTCTCCTTTTTTGGGCCAAACCCTATCTGTACGGCATTGTAGCCGTCAATGGCCATAGTCTTGATCTGGGTAATGACACACGGACCCGTTTGGATGACGGTAATCGGTATCATCGCTCCCTCGGAAGTAAAAAGGCCCGTCATCCCCAACTTCTTTCCCAACATACCTTTACTCATATTGTGATCCCTGTTTTTCGAGTGGCCCGCAATCGCCGCCGTCTTTTCGAGTCTTTAAAGTTTGATCTCCACATCCACACCGGGCGATAGATCCAGCTTCATCAAGGCATCCACAGTCTGCTGCGTCGGATCAACGATGTCAAGAAGGCGTTTGTGCGTCCTCACTTCAAATTGCTCTCTCGATTTTTTATCAATATGGGGAGATCTCAAAACACAGTATTTGTTGATCCGGGTGGGGAGCGGAATCGGGCCCACC
>PCSF01000092.1:2161-2229 GCA_002771315.1 Desulfobacterales bacterium CG23_combo_of_CG06-09_8_20_14_all_52_9
GATATCCAGCGTCGCCTGATCCAAAAGCTTGTAACCGTATGCCCTAAGCCTGATCCGAATTTTGGTGC
>PCSF01000247.1 GCA_002771315.1 Desulfobacterales bacterium CG23_combo_of_CG06-09_8_20_14_all_52_9
AATAGAGCACTTTCTTAATTATATCAATATTATATTCATCTTTTTTCCGAGATATTTAAAATATTCTCGCGGAAATTCAGGACTTTTGAAATTACCTCAATGGATTAAAATTATCAAAATCAACCTTGATGACTTCGTAAAAACTCAAATTTGGGATGGCAAAGTTAAAAGCTTCAGATGCAAGGCGCGCAAATCCTGAGGAATGAGGCGTACTTATAGGTACGCCGCAATGACGAAGGATGCAGTGCAACGCAGCAGATGGACTTTTTACGAAGCCATCAACCTTTTTAAAAGAAAAAATCGGGGGAGGAATGGCTGCCAAGACGACTTTACGATGGATCGACGGAAAACATTTCGTCGGCATCGACTCGACTCATCATTCGGTGGTCCTGTCGGGACAAAGCGACGGGATCGGGGTTAAACCCTCTGAAATGCTCCTCATTGCCCTTTCCGCCTGCTCCGCTGTGGACGTGGTGCAGATTTTAGAAAAAAAGCGCATCGCGCTTTCATTCCTGGAGGTGGTGACCACAGCGGATCAGGATCATGAGCCGCCGTGGACATTTCGAAAAATCCATCTGGTGTACCGTCTTGCCGGCGACGATTTGACTCCTAAGGCTGTGGAGCAGGCGATCACCCTTTCCCAGGAAAAATACTGCTCGGTGGGCGCCACGCTCCGGAGTGTCCCACAAATCACCACCGAGTATGTCATCCAGCCGGAAAAAAACTCGAATCCGGGTTAAGGGGCCCCGGACCCCCATAGGGCGTCCTTTAGTCCGGATCGACGCCGGATCTTTCGCGATACCGTGCGGCGTATCACCTCTTCGCTTCCCCACAAGGCCACCCGGTGCCGGGCCCGGGTGATCCCGGTGTACAGGAGCTCCCTCGTAAGAAAGGGCAGGTCGGCATCTGAAAGGATTAAAAATACCTCATCAAACTCTGAACCCTGGCTTTTGTGAACCGTCATGGCGAAAGCGGTTTCATACTCCGGAAGCCTGGAAATGGGAACGACCCTGAGTTTCCCATCGGTTCCTGAAAAAAGTGCATATAGGCCTTTTTCAGGATCGGACCACACCAGACCCGCATCTCCGTTGAAAAGCTGTGTTTCATAATGGTTCCGGGTGATGAGAATCGGCATTCCGCGGTATCCCAATCCGTGCCGAAGCGCACCGGCGGGGATCAGACCCTGGCCCTGGAAGAGCTTTTCTGCAAAAGCATTGATCGTCTCCACTCCAAACGGCCCCTTATTGACAGCGCACAGAATCCTGAATCGTTCCATCGCATTTAAGGCTTCTTGCGGATCTTGGGCTTTCAGACACGGCTTAAACCCTCTCAGGACCGCCGCAGAAAGGATCTCCTGATATTCATCGGCCCTTTTTCCGGAAACCCATCGGATGTCGTCATACTTTTCAGAGCAGAGGACGTCCATCACCCCATCCGCATCCCCTTGGATTGCCGCTCGGCTCAATCGGCCGATTCCGCTCGTCTCGGAAAAGCGATAATTCTTTTCAAGCGAAACGATGCAATCCGAAAGTCCTCTTTCTTGACCCTTTCGGAGGCCAATCGTGCCGTCTGGGAGGCCCAACGCGGCCTCCATCTCCTCGGTCGTTTCCTTGGCATACCCTGATGGATGCGCGAAGCCGCAGATGTCCTTCAGCACATAACCCGCTTCCACAGAGGCCAGCTGGTCGCTGTCTCCCATGAGGACGACCCTGGAAGGCTCTGGCAAGGCCCGGAAGAGTCTGGCCATGAGGGGTAAATCGATCATGGACGCTTCATCAACGATTACCAGGTCGGCCGGGAGCTGGTTTTTTTCAAAAAACCGAAAATCGGTTCTTCCGGGAATGCTTCCCAGCAAGCGGTGAAGGGTAGCGGCTTCTTCCGGTATCATGGCCTTGACCGTGTCGCTGACCGGAAGAAAACCTTTTGCAAGACGGATGGATTCCTTGAGCCTGGCCGCCGCTTTTCCGGTAGGGGCCGCCAGATGGATCCGCAATTTTCGCGGCTCTTCGAGTTCGCTGACCAGTGCGAGAATTTTTGCTGCCGTGAAAGTCTTGCCGGTTCCCGGTCCTCCGGAGATGACGCAGAGCCGGCGGGTGGCGGCGATATAGGCAGCCGCTCCCTGCCGATAATCCGATGCGGAAGCATTCCGGGGGAAAAGCCGCGCAAGGGCTGCCTTCAGCCGATTCCGGGAAACCTCTGGAAACGGCATCTGGGTACGGCTGAGGATCTTATTTGCAAGGGATGTTTCATCCTGCCAGAAGCGATGCAGGTAAAGCCGGGCTTCCGCATCCAAAACCAAAGGGGTGAACGTATCCCCTTTTCCCACCATGCGGTTTTGTTTCAACCCTTTCATCCAGGGCCCGGCCGCCGGACAGACGAGTTCCGGTATGCCGTTTTCCGCTTCCAACAGACACTGACTTTCGATCTCTTTCAGGTCCATGCATACATGCCCCATGGCTACGTCATGGCTGGTTAAAGCCGCTGCCATGAAAAGATCGAAATTATCGGAACCCGAAAGCCGGAGGATGAGGCGGCCGAAGCGGACATCCAATGCCGACAGGATCCCTTTTTCAAGGAGTCGGGGCAAAACGGACGCCAAAGGGCTTTGCGTAAGATTCATATTCTTCCCTGAGGTATCAAAATCTTTTCCAGCGCCATGATTTTATTGATATCCGGCAGATCGTAGTAGACCCCTGTCCCGGAAACCCCGGTCTCCGGATCAGGGGATATGCCCCGGATGAAAAGATAAAAGACGCCGCCGAAATCCCTTTCGTAGGAAAATCCCGGTTTTTTCAATTTCAGATACCGATACAGAGCGAGAACATAAAGATGATATTGGAGGAAATAATAGTCTTCTTCAACGGCCCGGATCAAATGGGAGTCGGAGTAAGCATCCCAATCGTTTCCCAAAAGATTCGATTTCCAGTCGATGAGATAGTATCGTCCCCCCTGAAAGGCCACCAGATCCATAAAACCCCGCATGAACCCTTCCCAGGGAGAGAAGAAAAGCTTCCCCATACGCCCTGAAAAATCAGCCGCCCTCCCCTTTTTTCCCTTTTCGCCAAAGGATGCCGCCAAAATTTCGGGGGATACCCGTTTTACCGGAAAGTTAAATTCCATTTCGTGAATCCGGTCCGTCGGTGGAAGGGCTGAAAGAATCAGGTCTCCTCCTGCGGCCGGCAGACGGGTGGAAAGGATCCGGCTTGCCGCAACACAGACGGCTTCTTTCCAACCCGTATCGAACCCGAAAGCGGAAAGAGCTGCAGTCGCCAGATCCGTCTGTTGCATGGGAGATCTGGAAAAATCGAGGTCTTCGAAAAAGGCATGAAAGAAGCGCCCGGCATAGGGACCGGCAGGAAAGGAAAAAAGGTTTGCGGGTTCCAATGTCACCGGCGCTTTTATCGTTTCCGTCATGTCATCGTCCGTCCATCGGGCGCGTTCCGGAGCACTGGTGATGAGAGACGAGTAGCTCGAAACCTTCCATCCGGCCGGGATACTCCCCGTAAATTGCCGGTGGGAAAGCATCAGGGGCGTTTTCTTTTCCGGACGCTGTTTTATTATTTTCTCCTCCGGAAGACGGGAAACAGCGATGCATCCGCCGGACTTGGCTTCCATGGCTCGAAGGTCTGCCAATAATTCAGCGTCGCTTTTTTTAGAAAATGAATCCTCCAAAATTTGTGACGGAAGTCGGGCCGGATCGCTGAAATCGGCACCCGGGAGATGATGAAAAAGGTAAACCATGGCGGACGACTCTGCCGTGTGGATCCTTCCCCAAACCAGGTAGCATCGTTTCTTTGCGCGGGTAACCGCCACATAGAGGAGCCGGATGTTTTCCGCCAGGCGCTCCTTCTGGGCCAGGAAAATACCTTTCGGATTGGTCTTTGGGTCCAGATCCACCACTAGTCCAAGGCCTGAATCCGGATCATGGAAGGACAATGCCTCTTCCTTTGCCTCGGCGCTTTCCCATGCGAAGGGACAGAAGACGACAGAGTACTCGAGTCCCTTGCTTCGATGCATGGTGACGATGTTCACCGCATTTTCATCGCTTTCGAGCCTCAGTTGATGCGCATCCGGACGAGGAGAATCGGGATCCCGCCGCTCGGATATCCATTTCATGAGTCCTTCCATGGTGAATGGATGCGACGCCGAAGCTTCCTGGATGAGTTCCGTCAGGTGGGCGAGGTTGGTCAATCGCCTTTCGCCGTCCGGGTACCGGATCAGACGCGCCTTCACTCCTTCGCGCTTCATAAGCCCGGCAAACATGGGGATAAATCCCCGGGTATGCCACAGATCGTGATACTCCCGGAACCGGATAAGCGTCGCTTCAAGGACTCGATTTTCCGACTTCTCCGAATCCAAGCCGGCCGCGGTAAGCCCCATGATGTCCGTTGCCAGAGCAGCCCTGACCCTAAAAGGATTCAGGGGGTCCAGAATCCCCAGAAGGAGGCGTTCCAGTTCGACGGCTTCGTGGGAATCGAAAACATTTTCGTCACTGAAAAGAACCGCCGGGACCCCCTGGTGTGCCAGGGTCTCCTTGACGATCCGCGCCTGTCGATGGGTACGCACCAGGACGGCGATCTCATTTTCCTGAAAAGCCCGGGAGTCGACGAGGGAAACAATCTCCGCACTCACGGCTTCGGAAACAGCTGCCACCGCTTCCGTCTTTCCGATGGCCTTCCCCTCTTTTCCCGACAAAAACCAGATCCTCAGGGCGGCCCGATCGAAGGTTTGCTCGGTTTCGGTCTTCAGGGCGGCACTTCCGGCGTGAAAGGGTATCCCCTCGAAGAGAAACGGATGGGAAACATTGGAAAAAAGCGTGTTAACCGACTGAACCAGCCCGGGAGTCGATCGAAAATTCCGGGTGAGGGTGTGGCGTTTTTGGGCGTGTTTCGCGGCTTTCATATAAGAAAAGACGTCCGCGCCCCGGAATCCGTATATAGCTTGCTTGGGGTCTCCGATCATGAAAAAGGCCTGCCCCGGTTTTGAAAAAAGCCGGGAAAAGATCTCGTATTGGACCGGATCGGTATCCTGAAATTCATCCACCAGTGCTGCCTGGTATCTCCCGGTCACCGACCGGATCAATGGGGCTCCTGCAACACCGCGCAGTGCGTTTCGGACCGTCAAGAGGAGGTCCTCATAAAATTGGACCCGGAGACGGTACTTTCGTTGGGCGGTCTCGGCTTCAGCGTACCGGAAAAATTCTGTCTTTAAAGCCATCAGATGATCGTGCATCTGAGTTTTCAGGGCATCGGCAGCTTCTTGAAACGCCCCGCACAGATCGAAAAACGGGTGGGCCGGGGTTTTACATTCCTTTTTCGTATGTTCTTTTAATTTCTTTGGGGTGAACCGTTCGAATCCTTCCACCAACGGGAATCCCGGTGCGTTGGATTCGGATAAGCAATCCATGCATTCCGCCAACTCCATGATGCCCTTTTCGGTGTAGATGCGCCGATTCAGTGCGGGGTCTTTCAGGCACATAAGAACGGAGTTTCTGGATTTTTGCCACGCTTTTTTAATCTGGCAAAGGAGCCTGCGAAACGCATCCAGTCCGGAAATCGGGGATTTTTGAATTTTGGGAAGGAGGGTGATCTCGGGATGGCAGATATTCCTCAGCATCGAACAAAGCGTCTTTGGATCATTCCATGAGTCTTTGCAATAATTGATGAACTCGGGCGGCGCAGGATGGAAATGAATCCGCCAGAAATCGTCACATACCTCCTGAACGATGGAAAGGGGGTCGGTGACAAGGTCCATATCAAAACAAGAGCCGGTCTCAAAAGCCCATTCCTGCAACAGACGATTGCAAAACCCGTGTATGGTAAATATGGCAGCTCGATCGAATTCCCGGAGTGCGTCGGTGAGGATCTGAACGGCGTATCGGTTGCGGCGAAACTGGAAGACGATATGTTGCATCACCGCATCCTCACCCTGGATCGCACCCGTGGCCAATGCCTTTCGGGCCTCGCGGAGCCTTTTTCGGACCCGCATCCGCAGTTCTTCGGTAGCGGCATTGGTGAAGGTCACCACCAGGATCTGTTCCACCCTCAACCTTTTTTCAAGAAGCAGCCTTAAAAAAATCCCCGTGATGGACCAGGTCTTCCCGGTACCGGCGCTGGCTTCGATCAGTGTGGTCCCTTCCAGGGGGACGGAGCAGATATCCAGTTCCTTCATGCCTATGACTTCCTCTTTTCCAAATGGGCGAACAGGGGGGCAAACACGGTTTCTGCATATTGCTCAAACAGGGTCCCTATAGGATCAATTCCCCTAAAGCATCTCTCGATATAAGGGTCCAAGGCGTCTCCCGCTGCGAATTCGTTTCCCGTCCATTTTGTCTTTGCCCCTTTCAGGGCTTCCTCCCTGGATCGACCCTTGTAAAACCTTTGCCGGGCATATTCGAAGGATGATTGAGGAAAAAGGAAAACGGGCTGCAAAAGGCCTTCTCGATAGAGATTGATAAGCGATTCCAGCAAAGATGAGGCTTCACGGACCGGGTGAAACCGAAATAGGGCCTCCTTGCAAAAATACAATGTTTCTCCGGACTTTTCCGTCGAGACGGCCGCCAGAAACAGGTGACGGATCCAGGAATCCAGCAGGTCTTTTCCCCGGGTTTTAACATACCGGTATCGGATCAATCGACCCCGGAATACCAAGCCGACCTTGCCGGAAAGGGTCAGATTGTCAAAATGGATTTCACCCGAGAACTCCTCGGGCTTTTCATGGCCAAAAAGCGCTTTGACCTTTCGGCTGAACTTAGCAACATCCTGATTCAAATGATGAAATAGGGCCAAGCCCACATTTCCATGGGGAAGGCGACCCTCAAGACGCCATATCCGATGGACATTTTCAGGGACCGATCCTTTGAGATGGGCCTCGATGAGGTCCTGGGCCAGCCGATAGGTTTCCAGACCATCCAAGCCAAACGGTTCGCGCTCCAGAAGCGGCTGCTCTCCTTCGGAAAGATACACTCCGAGTCGATTTTTCATGAAAAAGGCTGACGTGTTTGAAAAAAAACGGCACAAAACCTCCAGATCCAGATGTGCGAACACCTCATCTGGTGCATCCAGAGGGAATTCGATGAATGGAGGCGGGGTGACTGAAAGGGGTTGCCCTTCTTTTGCGGCGAGAAAATCCTCTTCGGAATAACTGAACAGAACCGAATGGTTTTGAAAATAGGCGGGTGAAAATGGGTGAAGTCGGTGATGGACTACCAGATCGGTTTCCGGGATTCCGTATCCATCCCGAATGTAATCCAACAGCTGTGTCACAAGCACTGACGGAGGTATGACGGTGTTATCCTGGATATTCAACCCCACGTAACTGATATACAGTCTCCGCCGCGCCGAAAGGAGGGCTTCAAGAAAGAGGTATTTGTCATCCCGCCGCCGGGAGCGATCTCCGGCCCGGGGTTTAAGGGCCATCTTATCGAACGTCAGAGGATGGTCTTGCCCCGGATAGGCTCCATCGTTCATTCCCACCATACAGATCACCTGGGCCGGAATGCTCCGCATGGGAAGCAGGGTGCAGAAGGTCATGCCTTCCGAAGCAAACCGATGACCCTCTGTTTTCCGTTTCAAACGCTCCTCGAGATAATTCCTGACCACCGGAAAATCCACTTTTTCTTCGAATCCGGCCTGGGTTCCCACCCATCCCAGGTGATGGATCGCATCCTCAATGGCGAAAATCCCCTGGCTTGCCGATGTGTCCATATCCATAAAATCATGAAGTAATTGATCAATTAATTCTATCCAACCATCGATATTATTTATAGAATAATAGTTGTTATAATAAATGACGGCGGTATCAAAAAATGCGAAAAATTTTTCCAGGGTTTTAACGAATTCGCCGGATACGGCGCCGTATGGTAAAACACCGGCCACATCTTTTTCTCCTTCTTCGATCATAGCGTATCCTAGGAGCAGCCGCTCGAGTCCGGCTTCCCACGTATTTTCCTTAAAACCGGGAATGCCCCACCGGTTCCGATCTTCGGAGTTTACCCCCCATCGAATACGGGTTTCCCGGATCCATCTCTCGATGGTCCTGACTTCCGCCTCGGATAGATTAAAGCGATGACGGATGGGAGTATACTCAAGAATCCCCAGGAGTTGGGAGGCACCCAGGCGGGCGTCATAAAGAGACAAAATAGATAAAAACGCTTCCACCGCCTCATCCTCCATGCCGATCCCCCGGTCTGCGATACGGAACGGAATTTCGGGACTTCCTTCCGACTGAGCACCAAAGACGGCCTGGATGAAAGGGGCATAGATTTCGATCTCAGGTGTCATCACAAGGATGTCCTGGGGGGTCATCTCCGGTTCAGATTCGAAAAGATCGAGGATCAAATCCCGGAGGACCTCCATTTCCCGCATGGGGCTGTGGCAGGCATGAATCCAAACGGAGCGATCCGATTTGACGGGTACTGGAGCCGCTCTCCCGACTCCGGCAGCCGCCTCCGGATCCGAAAGTGTGAAGATGTCCCTTTGGATCCGTGAAAGAAGAGTATTGCCGTCAGGCTCCTGGAATAGCTCTTCTACCCTTGCTTCAAGTGTATTGACGGTGGAAAAGAATTGTCTTCCCTGGACCCCCCAGGCCGATAGCAAACGGTTTCCTCTTTCCATATGGAGATCCTCACCTGAACCGATGGGCTCCGGATAAGCGGAATGGATACGTTGCGCTTCATAATCCGACACGATTTCGGACCAATACTCCCGGCAGGGATTCATTAAAAAGAGATACACGGAAACCTGTCGGGAAATTTCGGCCAGAATCTGGAGGTAAACCGGCGGGAGATAAGAGATGCCGAAGACGCAAACCCGATAAAAATGGGTATCCAGCCGAATATGCCCTTTCCGAATCTCTTCCACGAGGCGCCTCATCCAGAACGCCGGATGGGGATTGGGGCTTTCCGACATCAGGTCACGCCACAGCACCGCCTGCCAATCGCTTTCCTGACCGGATTCCCATGAAAAAACCATATCGGGCCGGAAGACCAGATATTGATCGAAAAGATGGGCGATCTTTCGGGAGATCCCGTAGCGCTTCAGCCGGTCATCCCCCCCTCCCAGATAGGCCGAAAGGGGTTCAAAGATCGGGTCCCGGATCCGGTCTTTGAGGTGTTTCATGATGCGAAACGTCATGACTTCCGGATCGAAAGCATACGGAGGAATAAATTCCGGAAAGCATTTCTTGAAGATATCTTCCAAAAAAGCTCTGGGAAAAGGAAAGACCATGTTGGCGCAGATCCCGTTGATCCGAGCCAGGGCCATGCGGATCCAGCGCTCCATTCCCTTGCTTTGAACCACGACGATATCCGGAGCAAGGGGTTCTTCAAGCGGTTGTGCCGCGATGTCCGCCAACCGCTCGACAAGCACTTCCAGTCGATTACCGGTGATGAGGGTCAGGTGCGCCATGCGAAGGCCGGTACAAATGGGGTCGACGGATTCCTGAAAAAGAAACTTCGAAGATTGAAAAAAAGAGGCGAAAAGAACGGACCATTCATAAAATCATGGCCACCACCTGGTTCACAAGCTTTTCGATTCCTTCGGCCACTTCTTTGATACCGGGCCCCAGCATGTATGCAGGAGTGGACACGAGGCGGTTGGCCTTGTCAATGTGGATCTGATCCACCCGACAGGCCCGATGCACCCCGCCCATGGTTTCGATGGCAGCAGCAGTCCCAGGATCGTCTCCGATGGTCACTTCGGGTCTTCGTTCCGCCAGGGCTTTGGTTACGGTGGCGGGGGAAATACAGATGGCGCCGATGGGCTTTTTGGCTTTGGCCATCTCGGTTAAAAGCCTTTTGACTTCCGGATGAACCTTTGCATCCGGACCTTTGATGGCGAAATTGCTTAAATTTTTAGCCGCACCGTATCCTCCCGGAATGATGAGGGCGTCGAGATCGGAGGCTCTGACGTCCTTGATGTTTCGGATATCCCCCCGGGCGATCCGGGCCGATTCCACCAGTACGTTTCGTCGTTCTTTTTCCTCTTCGCGGTTCAGATGATTGACCACATGGAATTGATCCATATCCGGAGCCATGCAGACGCTCTTTGCGCCGGCGCGATCCAGTGTCAGCAACGTAATGACCGCCTCGTGGATCTCCGTTCCATCAAAAACGCCGCATCCCGACAATAAGACGCCCACACGTTTCTCCATAGCCATTCTCCTTTTCTAAGCATCCGTGGCCAGCACATGTCGATCCAAGACAAAACAGATCAACTCGCCCTCGAAAACTCCGGCTTATTGAAAGAACATTAGAACTGAAATTCTCTTTTCACAAAAACTTTTCTACACGCTTCAACGACGCCGGGATCATACAAACGACCGTTATTTTTTGTGATCTCTTCCAAAGCGGCATCAACACCCAGGGCCGGTCGATAAGGACGATGCGAGGCCATGGCTTCCACAGTGTCGGCCACTGCCATGATGCGGGCTTCCAGAAGTATCTGGTCACCGGTTAGGTTCCTGGGGTATCCGGACCCGTTCATCCTTTCGTGATGCTGGAAGACGATCTCGGCGATGGGCCAGGGAAACTCAATCCCGCATAGGATATCATAGCCGGATTGTGGGTGTATTTTAATGAGCTGAAATTCCGCGTCGGATAATCGGCCCGGTTTGCTCAAGATTTCGGCGGGTACAGCGATTTTTCCGATATCATGTATTAGAGCGGCCATGAAAATTCCCTCCACCCGGTTTTCGAGAAGGTTCATTTCCAGGGCGATGGCCCGGCTGAGCTTGGCCACTCTTTGCTGATGCCCGGCGGTGTATGGGTCTCGACGTTCTACAATACCGGCCATGGCTTGGATGGTCCCCACCATGGCGCTTTGGAGCTTATCGTAGCTTTGAGTGATGGCCTGCTCCATGCGTTTCCGTTCACTGATATCCCGAATGGAGGCCAGCAATGCCTTTTCTCCTTCCCATTCGGTTTCAACTACTTGCATTTCGGCAATTACAGGAGACCGGTCTCCATTTTGGATTTCGATTTCTGTGGTTTGTCCCACCCGAATCGGATAAACAAAGGGATGATCGACCAAGCAGGCCTCGCGGCCGGCAAACAGGTTTTGAGCCGCCGGATTGACGAATTGTGCGATATTTTTTTGGTCCAGGATGACGATCCCATCTGAATTGTTGGTGATCATCTGTCTAAAGTTTTTCTCACTCGCCCTCAGGGCGACTTCCGCATGGGTACGGGCCTGAATCTCATCCGAAAGCTTCTTGTTGGCTTCCAGAAGGGATAAGGTACGGGCCTTCACTCTCTCCTCCAGTTCTTGAAGGACGGATCGGTATTCCCGCTCCACCCGCCACTTCTCGCTCAGCGCAGAGGCAAACTGGAGTATTTCCTGGGGATAAAATGGTTTCTGAAGATAGAGGAGCTTGTCCACGGGTAAAATGGAACGGGCGGTCGCCAGGATGTTCACCCGGGCTTGACCCGTCACCAGAACGATGCCGACGTCGGGATCGATTTTTCGGATCTCCCGGGCGGTCCATATCCCGTCGGGTCCAGGGGGCATGTTGATGTCGAGAAAGACCGTGGAAAAGGGGCGGCCGGTATGTTGGCCTTCTTTTACCAGCGTTACGGCATGATCCCCTTGCCGGCTTTGGGCGACGTCGAAGTGCGGCATTTCCTGGGTATCGTCAATGAGGTACCGGCTGGAAGAAAGGATCTGGTAATATAGATCGAGGATCGTCTCTTCATCGTCCACGGTGAGGATTCGAAAGGGCTGTTCCTTCTGTGGCATGGCGACACTCCTATTCGGCTGATATCAGATCCAATGCATTAAAATTTTTAACACATCCGGGCGGTACGTTCAAGGATGTTTTAATAGATTGACCTAGTATGGTTGCTTCGGTTCTCATGAAAAGGAGGAGGTCCTTTTTAAAATCAAACCGAAACGAAGGGGGATGCCTGAAAAGAGAATATCGCTTTTAGACCAACCCCTTGATTTTCTTAATGTCTTTCGACTTCCCCAGAATGATCAGTATGTCGCTGTCTTTTATGACAAAACTCGCCGGGGGTACGAGAATAAAATTTTCCGGCACAAGCTCCTTGATGGCGATGATATGCACATAGTATTTAGCCCTCAGATTCAGCTCTTGCAGACTTTTTCCGATGAACTGGCGCGGGGGGTCGACTTGAATCAGATCGAATTCGTCCGCAAGCGGGATAAAATCCAGGATGTTGGGCCGGGAAAGACCCTTTGACACACGCAGGGCCATGTCGCGTTCCGGATGGATGATTTCGGTTGCCCCGACGCGTCTTAAAATTTTACCGTGATCTTCGTCGAGTGCCTTGGCAAGAATCTTTTTTACACCGATTTCCTGAAGATACAGACAGATCAGGATGCTGACGCTGATTTTCGTGCCGGTTGAAACAACCACCCCGTCCATGTCCTCCAGCCCTATCGCCTTTAAAGCATCCTTGTCCGTGGCATCCATGACAATGGCCTCGGTCGAGTAAGGATCGACGGCCTGAATCTTCCCTTTATCTATGTCAATGGCCACTACCTCATTCCCATCCTCAAACAACGCCCTGGCCGTATGAAAGCCAAAATTTCCGAGCCCTATGACTGCAAATCGTTTCATTTCCGTTTTTCCTTCATCCGATCATGATATTTTCTTCCGAATACTCAATACCATGGGTCGCACTTGTTCCGATAATGATATACGAAAAGGTGAGAATCCCTACCCTGCCTAAAATCATCATCAGGATGATCCAGCACTTACCCCAAAGATTTAATACCGGGGTTATACCGATGGACAAACCTACGGTTCCAAAAGCCGATACGGTCTCAAAGAGATAAGCCAGGAAGTCGCCTTGTCGATGCGGGAACAGGTGGTTGCCTCCTGTATCTCCGATCAAAAGCATGAACAATACGGTGCTGATAATCCCAATGGAAACGAGAAGGAGCGAAATGCTTCGGGTCATCGTCTCCGGGGGGATGCTTTTCTTAAACATGTTGACACGTCGCTTTCTTTGCACCCGACTCAAGATGAATGCCGTCAAAAGCGCCAAGGTTGTGGTTTTAGCTCCGCCGCCGCACGAACCCGGCGAGGCGCCGAAGAACATGAGGAAAATCATCATGGCGAGGGTGGCATCCTTTAGCGAGGCGATGTCCACGGTGTTGAAACCTGCGGTGCGACAGGTGATCGACTGGAATAAAGGCACCAGAAGGCGATGGGACAAGGAGGGGGTTTCCCAAAGCGTTTGCCGCTCCAACAGTGCGAACATGAGCGCACCGGACAAAATTAAGACCAGAGTCGTGGCGAGAACCGCTTTTGTCTGGATGGAAAGCCTTTTGTACCCTCGGTTTTTCCTTAAAAACCGGGATTGAAGATCGTAAAGCACGGGGAAACCGATACCGCCGACAACGATTAAAAAACATATGGTGATATTGAGAAGAAAAACGTCGCTGTAATGCATCATGTTGTCCGAAAAAAGGGAAAAGCCTGCGTTGCAGAAAGCCGAAATCGAATGAAAGACGGCGGTATAAAAAGCCTGGAAGAAAGGAAGTACTTTGCTCCAATGAACCGTCAGCAGAATCGTTCCAATGATTTCTGTAATTACGGTGAAAAGAAAAACGCTTTTAACCAATCTGAATATATCTTCTCGGGGCGTATGGGAAAACACGTCCTGCAGGATCATGCGTTGCCGAAACGAAATGCTTCGTCCGAACAGTCGGAATAAGAGCACCGAGATGGTCATGATCCCCAATCCGCCGATTTGAATCAACAAAAGGATGATGCATTCGCCGAAGGCTGAAAAATAGCTTCCGGTATCCACCACTACAAGTCCGGTAACACACACGGCAGAAGTGGCCGTAAACAAGGCATCGATCAGGGCGATACTTCCGCTTTTCGTAGAGTTGGGAAGTTTAAGTAAAAGAGCGCCCATAATAATGGCACACAAAAAGCTGGCCAGTACCATGACCGCAGGATGTATCTTGAGGACTCTGCTGCTCCAGGTCATGACGTTTCCCTCGGATTGATAAAGTATTCACAGAGTCGATGGCCTTCCGTTTCACACACCTCATTCAGCCGTTTCCCACCCAGCACCATCCGATTTTGCCATGCGCCGCACACAATCAATTCTCTTCGACTATCGATAGGCTCATAACGCAAAAAAGGGCACAATCTAGACAAAATCTTGTCGATATGAAGCGAGAATCCGGTTTTCAAAATTTGCGCAAAGATACGTTCGGGATCGATTTGATCTTGAACTCGTTGCAGATCCACGAAATCCACTCCGGCTTCTTTCATTCGCTCAACCAAATCCCGATGCCATCGATCGACGGAGACGAATAGAGGCACTTTTCGGGTCAACGGGTTATGTTTCAGGTAAGCGCATAACTCGATAATCCCGGGCCGGGCACGGATCCATCGAACGGAAAAGCAGAGTATGGTCAAACGGTACGTTGTGGTTGTCGCAGCATTCAGACAAGAAACCGGACTCTCAACAACAGTACACCCAGAGGGTTTGGCGATTTCCACCCTTTCATGAAGCTGACAAACCAGAATCTTGGATTGACCCGGCGGAGTCTTCATTTTATCTCCAAAGTGCGAACCTTGGTTGATGCCTTATCCCGTGTGTTTCCCATGGAGCAGAGAAAACAAAGCAAAAGGGATGCCAGATGATTTAACTATTTATTTTGATTTGGATTTTTACAAATTTGGGGTGTGCTGGAAAAGCAAACGAGAAAGAATCATTGAATGATGCAAGAAAAAGAGCTTGCAGAATGCAAGATCATCAATCCAATTGGAATCTTTTTCTTTTTCGCCACAACGTCGCCGGATCGATTCCCAGAATTTTTGCCGCTTCTTCGAGAGAATCCGCATGTAAGATCACATTTTGGATGTGATTTTTTTCCATATCGGCCAAACTTTCAAGCGCTGGAGAGGAGCCAGAGGAAGGTTTAAAATTCACAATATTCGGCGTAAGGTCATCGATGGAAAACGCGGCCTCACGGGCCATGATGACACCGCGTTCGATCACGTTGATCAGCTCCCGAATATTGCCCGGCCAGGGATAGTTCTGAAGCCTTTGCAGGGCATCGGGTGAAATATGCTGCATCGCTTTGGTATTCATTCGGGCGGAGCGCTTCAGATAGTGTTCGGTCAAAAGCTCAATATCTTCCGGTCTCTGCCTGAGAGGCGGCATGAAGAGTTCCAACACGTTGATTCTGAAAAAAAGATCTTCCCGGAAAGCGCCGTCACGCACGAGTTCCTCCAAATCCTTGTT
The DNA here is from genome assembly GCA_002771315.1 of Desulfobacterales bacterium CG23_combo_of_CG06-09_8_20_14_all_52_9. GTDB lineage: Bacteria > Desulfobacterota > Desulfobacteria > Desulfobacterales > UBA2156. Next base: position 15,233 of record PCSF01000247.1, read on the forward strand.
CGTGGCTGCGATCACGCGTACATCCACATGCTGAGTAACGGGATCACCCAGGCGTTCGAACTCCCGGTGTTGTAAAAAACGCAAAAGCTTTCCTTGAATCGGAGGAGGTATTTCTGATACTTCGTCTAAAAAAACAGTTCCGCCTTCCGCCAATCTGAGCTTACCCACTTTATCGCGAAGGGCGCCGGTGAAGGCCCCTCTGACATGCCCGAACAAATCACTTTCCAAAAGGTTCTCTTGAAGGGCTGCGCAGTCCACGGTGACAAAGGGGTACTCGGCACGCGGGCTCCAATCATGGATCAATCGCGTCAGCAACCCTTTACCGGTCCCGCTTTCCCCGGATATCAGGATGATCGCGTTGGATTCGGCTGCCTGCCGTGCAGTTTGGAGGATCCTTCTCATTTTACGATTGCGGGTCAATATGCCTCCCTCCGAAAAGATTCCTCTAAGCGCGGCGACTTCGGTTTCCAGCGTGTGAAAACGTTTGAGTCTCTCCAAAACTAGATCGAGCTGACCCGGCACAAAGGGTTTCGGCAGATAATCGAAGGCGCCCATCTTGACGGCACTGACGGCGGTTTCGATGCTGGCGTAAGCCGTGATCATCAAAACATGCGATTGATTGCCGCTGGTGATGATTTCTCTTAAGATGTCCAGCCCGTCCCGGTCCGGCAGTTTCATATCTAATAATACGAGATCGGGCGTTTCGCGATGAAAAAGCTCCAAACCCTTGACCCCGGAAGATGCGGTAAAGACTTCAAGGCCCCGGTCTTCGAGATATATTTCCAAAGTGGTCAGGATGCTTCGATCATCATCAATAATCAACGCTTTTTTCATAGCCTTTGCCCTCTTCGGCGGGTATCCAAAAAACAAATGTCGTGCCTTTACCGGGACTGCTTTCCACCCGAATATCACCCCTGTGCTGCTCGATGACGTCTTTGACGATAGCCAAACCCAATCCGATGGTTCCGCTTTTTCCGCGTTCCGAAAACTGGGAAAAGCGGTCAAAAATATGCGGCAGATAGTGTGCCTCAATCCCGCTCCCCGTATCGCTGCATTTGAAATAAAACCGTGATCCGCTCTGATGAACATGAAACCGGATGTATCCGCCGCGTTCGGTGTATCGCAGGGCGTTGCCGACTAGATTCGTGATTACCCACGGGAAACGAAAAGAGTCGATGGTTAGCTTCGGCAAGCCTTCTGCAATTTCGATCTGAAGCATAACCCCCTTTTGCTCAGCTTGCTTCATCAGCGGGGCAAGGCATTCCTCCATGACGATAGCGACATCGAGTGTTTCTTTGTGACGCGGCCGAGTCATGGTTTCGAGTCTGGAAATATCTACCAATTCATTTACCAGGCTTGACAGTCTCATACACTCTTCCTGAGCTGTTTTTAGCAGCTTTGCCCGCTTTTCCCCTCCAAGTTGCCCCCCTCTTTCATGGAGCAATCCGATGCTCATCGAAAGTGAGGTCATCGGAGTCTTCAGTTGATGGGAAATATCGGCGATAAATCTTCCCTTGGCCTCCTCGATTCGGCGAACCTTTTCTTTTTCGACGGCAATAATATCGTCACGGTAACGATCATAGAGTTCGAGGCGATTAAACAATTGATTGAACGAAGAAATCAAAAATCCGATTTCATCTTTTGACCGCGGGTTGATTTTGGGATATACCCCGCTTCCTTCTCCGGTATTAGAAAGGCTTCGCGCTAAAGTCATCATTGGCTTTGCGATGCGATAGGACAAGAAGGAACTCAGAATCAAAATAACTCCGATGACAATGGTGAACAGGATCACTGCATCTCTCTGGGCACGACTGGCCAAAAGTCGGGTCTGCTGTTCGGCGCGCTCCATGGCCTCTTCGTTGATGTTCACCAAATCCTCAAAACGAGATACCATGTCAGCCGTCAGTGCCAAAAATTCAGCGAAACGCGCATTTTCCCACAAGCTGACATCCGCTTTGGACAAAACATGGATAACCTCTTCATAGCCGATATAGCCTCTGATTAAATGATCGATAACCTCCTGTTCTCCGGATTCGGTGACATTGTCCCGACAAATCATCAGAGGATCGGATAGATTTTTCAATAGCTGGTCTGGCACCAAAGCAGGGCTTTGCTTAAGAGACATTTGTTCCAGGAGCTGATTACGAGTTCCTTCAAGCATTTTACGGGCCTGCTGGGCGGCCTGGATGGATTTGTAGTTCTTGGACAGGATCTGTTCCGCACTTTCTCCAAGGGAGATTAAATACTGATGATTGAGCAACGCGGCAATCAAAAGGGCAAAGGTCGGCAGCAGGCTGACAACAAAGATCTTGAGCCATATCGGATACCGAACCGGTCTTTTTTCCTTCTTGAGGTCTTTTTTCTCTACCATAACCAACGCTTTATGATCATCTTTGTTCCATCGAATTTCTTTTTCCTATCTATTCGTTACATTGCATAGTTGGATAACACAGCTCTGCAATGACATATTCCTATTTACCCTCTTGCAATAAGACATTTCAATCGATAAAGATAGTGGAGGGATAAGCGAGGGAATTCCATGCAACACAGACCCGAAACAAGAAAGCAGAGATAGGTTTATCTTACTGTAATTTATAAAAATTATGGCGGAAGTGCATGGGAATCGAACCCACCCGAGACGGTTTTAGCGCCTCACACCGGATTTGAAGTCCGGGAGCCCCACCAGTGAGCTGTGCACTTCCTTAAAGTTTGAAATTCATACTACAGGATTGTAAATCCGTCAAGCCGGAGGACAAAGACATTTATTATGATTCATAGCGATCGATTAAAAGAGACCTTTTTATCGCTGGTGAAAATTGGCAGCGTCAGTAAAAAAGAAGGCGCTTTTTCCCGAATGCTCCAGGGACTTTTAAAAAACCTGGGGGCTTTCACCCGGATAGATGATGCCGGGAAAACGACGGGAAGCGATACCGGAAACCTCATCGCAAAGTTTTCCGGAAATCGAAACGTGCCGCCTTTGCTCTTGAGCGCCCATATGGATACGGTTCAACCGGGAGAGGATATTCATCCCGTTTATGAAGATGGTGTTTTCAAAAGCGACGGGAGGACCATCCTGGGAGCCGACGATAAAAGCGCCATCGCCATCCTCCTGGAATCAATCCGCGTAATCCAGGAAAACGGGCTTCCCTGCGGTCCGCTGGAGTTGGTCTTTACCGTATGCGAGGAAGATGCCCTTGCCGGTTCAAAACGCCTCGATCTTGACCACATCTCTGCCAAGTACGGGTTTGTTCTGGATGCCACCGATACTGAAGGTATCGTCACACGTGCACCGGCAGCCAACCGCCTGACCTTCGATGTTTTTGGGAAGGAAGCTCATGCCGGAGCGGCGCCGGAGAAGGGAATCAATGCGATTCACCTCGCCTGCAGGGCGATAGCATCTTTGGAGATAGGAAGGGTCGATCGTGAAACCACCTGTAATATCGGTGTAATTCAGGGAGGATTCGCCACCAATATTGTTCCGAATCGTGTTACGGTCATCGGTGAAGCCCGCAGCCATGACGAAGCCAAGCTGAAACGAGTGACCGAGACCATCGTTGGGGCATTCAAGGAGTCTGTAGAGCATTATGCAGGTCCGGCATCCGGGAACGGCCTTCCCCGATTGGAAAGCCGGGTGGAACGATCTTTTTCCAGAACATACATCCCGCAAGATCACCCGGTAGTTTTACTGGCCCGAAACGCTGCCGAAACGATGGGTCGCAAAATGGTCTGCAAGTCTTCCGGCGGGGGATCGGATGCCAACATCTTTTTCGAAAAAGGGATCGCAACCGGAGTCCTCGGTACCGGGATGCGGGATATACACACAGTCTTGGAATGGGTCCGCTTGGATGACATGGTCCGCATGTCCGAACTTCTGGTGAAAATACTCACCCTCCATGCCGACACGACGTTTGGTTCCTGATAGAGAGGCCTCGGCCGTGTTCGCCTATTTCGATTGCTTTTCCGGCCTGAGCGGAGACATGGTGCTGGGAGCACTCATTGACCTGGGCGTTCCCGTGGGATGGCTTGACGATCAGTTGAAAAGCTTTTCGATTTCCGGGTTTGCCTTGCACACAAGCCCGACTTTTCGTCATGGGATTCGGGCGGTCAAGCTCGATGTGGAAGTACATGACGGTTCATCCGTTCGGCGCTTTGCCGATATCCGAGCCCTCATCGACCAAAGCCCGATGTCCCCGGGCGTCAAGGCATCGAGTCTCAAAATTTTCGATCGAATCGCCGACGCCGAATCGGTCCTCCATGGTTGTCCCAAAGAGCAGTTGCATTTCCATGAGATCGGATCCGTTGATTCACTGGTAGATGTGGTGGGAACGTGCCTGGGACTGGAATATCTCGGGGTCCAAGAAATCTCCGCCTCCCGAATCCCTCTCGGAAGCGGTTGGGTCGACTGCGCCCACGGAAGGCTTCCCGTACCGGCGCCCGCCACGCTTGAAATACTAAAAGGAGTGCCGATCTATCAAACGGATATCCCCTATGAACTGACGACACCCACGGGAGCTGCGATCCTTGTCTCCCTTTCAGATCGTTTCGGTCCGATGCCGGATATGACCGTGGATAAGATTGGGTACGGCGCCGGAACACGGGATCTGGAAGCGGTTCCAAACCTTTTGAGGGTGGCTCTGGGCCGACGATCATCTCCGGTGCAACGAATCGAAGATCGGGTCATTGTGGCCGAATGCACCATCGACGACATGAATCCGGAGCTCTTCGGGCACCTCATGGAACGGCTGTTCCAGGATGGCGCCTTGGAAGTCTACTGGATTCCGGTATTTATGAAAAAGAATCGACCCGGCACATGGGTTCAGGTCCTCTGCCGGGAGGACCGGCGGGAAGCGGTTCTGGAATGCATTCTGACAGAAACTACATCCATCGGGGTTCGATATTCAGAGGTCCGGCGGTGGATTCTGCCTCGGGAGCCTGTCATTATCGAAACGGGATTCGGATCTCTTTTGGCCAAGCGGATCAGGGCGTTGGATGGAAAATGGCGCGTTGTACCGGAATATGACGCTTGTCGGAAAATCGCCGCGGAACGGGGCATTCCTTTACACATCATCTATGAGGCAGTGCTGGCGGCCGGGAGACGACTGACGGATTCGGATTCGGTCAACCCATGAAAACATTGAGAATGTCTTTTCGGGCATCCACATGCTGGATGGTGATTTGGATAACGTCCTCAGGCTTGAGATCGTAGCTGCCGGGTACCGAGACCCGACATTCCAGCATGTATTCCGGGATCAAGGCTTGGTACCCGTTTCTGGCCTTCCCCAGCACGATGGCTTCCTCCTTCTGGCCGATCCGCTTCTCTAAAAATTTTAAGAGCCAGTAACGGCTCCTTCTGGCCTGTACGGCAGATACATTGGCCATAACCGGTTCCAGCTCGGCAATGATCCCCTCCACTTCCTGCTGGGAGTAAGGGCGCTCAAGACCAAAAGCGGAACGGATCTGTCGCTGGGTTATCAGATCGAAATATTTCCGGATGGGAGAAGTTCCGGTGACATAGGCGTCGAGCCCGAGGCCGCTGTGGGGTTCGGGTTCGGGTCCTAAAACGAACCGACTGAGGAGCTTGCGCTGCATCCAGTTTTGAAAAAGGGTCCCGCCGTCGGCATTAAAAAGCCGGCCTTTCGGCTGGGGCTGGGATCGAAAGACCGCGGGTATGCCCCTTTCCTTCAGAAAAGAAGCCATGATCCAGTTGGCCAGAATCATGATCTCGGCCACCGCAAGACGGCTTGGACTTTCCCGGTTGATCCGGTTGATGGAAACCCCTTCCGATTCATCAAGGCGGATATGAATTTCCGGAAGCGAAATATGCAAGGCCCCCTGGCACAACCGCTTCCGGCGATATTGTAAGGCTACGTTCACCAGAGCTTGAAGCCTCGGATCATCGCTGACTGAAAGGTTGGCATCCTGGTATGTGAGTTGGTTTTTCACCCGGATCATGCTGGGAACGATTTCCCAGTTCATGATCTCTCCGCTCGTGTTCAGTTTGGCCAGGATGCTGATAGCCGGCCGTATTTCTCCGGAATAGAGACTGCAAAGATTTTCCGAAAGATCCGATGGGATCATGGGGATCCGCCGGTCCGGCATATAAATCGAACTTCCCCGTGAGAGGGCCTCCCGGTCCAGGGGGCTATCCCTTTCAATGACTTCCCCCACGTCGGTAATATGGACGCCGAGCCGCAATTGGTTGCCGAAATCCTCAATGCTCATGGCGTCATCGAAGTCCAAAGTGGCCTGACCGTCGATGGTGAGAATCGATAAGTGCGTCAGATCCTTTCGAACGGTGCCCGATGAAAGGGTGTAGGGAGCGGCCGTCCGCAACTGAACCAGCATTTGAGCTGAAGCGGTTACCCCGGGCGAAAATCGAGTGGGGATTTCCAGTCGGATCAAATCGATGTTTTCATCCGATGTCCATACCCCCAGTTTGACGAGCAAATGAAAGATCCCGTCCGGAGAATCGATTCCGCTGTCTGATAGAAGGGTTCGGGTCAACTCAAAAGTCGGACTTTCCTTTTCAAGAAGGTAATACGCCTTGAGCATTTCCACATAAGGCATGTCCTCTTCGGCAAGAGGCATGCGCGCGTTTTCGATAACCTTTTTCAGCCATCTTCTCCCTCGTTCCACCATTTCCTGGCAACGCTTTTCCTCCTCAGCATGCACGATCATTTCTTGGACTTCGGCTTCGGAATGGGGAAAAAATCGGCCGTGATTAAATTTAAAATAGTGACGCTGATTGAAAAGCGCCCTCACCACAGCCGATTCGTGATCTCCATCGGGAGCATCCGGAAAACAGAGTCCGGTCACTGTGGCAAGGTCGATCCAATCCTGCTCCGAATTCAGGATCTCCCATAGCTCCACGACATTCACCTGCTCCATGAGCGCATTTCTGGTAGCGACGATTTCTTTGATTGTGCCGACTAGTTTATCCCGGCGGACGGAAGTGTCCAGAACAGCATCGCTGAAATGGGAGAGGCGCTTGGGGGAAAGATTGATCTCTCGATTTCCTTCGGTAATCAGGTGCAGCCGGTCGCCCTTGAGCTCTACGACCACAGCGCAGGTAATTTTTTGACGGTCGATGAACTCGACGACGTTACCGATTTTCATGGCGACATCTTAACAACGGGATAAGGTAAAGTCAACGAAGGATCCGAGGAGAAAAGGCAGCAAAACCGAAGTTGTTTCCGGCTATTTATTCTGGTATAGCTCCCGGCATCCCAGCGTCGCGTTGCTTTGTGTCATGATGGGTATTTCCGAGCCTATGCGAACTTTTTACCTCGTCAGACCCTATTTTTATAAAAACCGCTTCGATATCTCGGCGGGTCTGCTCTGCCTTGTCGCCGTCGATATCTTGCAGCTTTTCATTCCTAGGGTATTGAAACTGGCAGTGGACGATCTGACGTCGTTTCGCGCCACAACAAAGGACCTTTTGCACTATGCCATCATCATTATCGCCATCGCATTGGCCATGGGGATCCTTCGATATGGATGGCGCCTGCGCCTCATGGGTCTTTCCCGGGAGGTGGAAGAAGGGTTGCGAAACCGCTTTTTTAGTCACATCCAAGGCCTTGGCGCAGGTTATTTCGACAAGACAACCACCGGCGACCTCATGGCACATGCCACCAACGACATTCAGAATGTGCGCATGGCGGTAGGCATGGGCCTGGTCGCACTGACGGATGCGGTCGTTCTGGGGATCGCCGCTGTAGGCTTCATGTCTTATATCCACATACGCCTGACCCTCTTTGTGCTTATCCCCATGCCCTTTATTGTAGTGTCTGCAAAATTTTTCAGCAAGAGGATGCACCACCTCTATCAGGAAGTGCAGCGCGTCTTTTCCGAAATGACGGAAGCGGTTCGGGAGCGTTTTGCCGGGATCCGCATCGTCAAAGCCTACTCTCTCGAGGAACAGGACGCTCGGGAAATGAACTCCATCTCCAGGCGCTATGTTCGCATGAATCTGGCCCTGGCTCGCGTGATTCAGTCATTTTTCCCGATGATGCTTTTCTTCGCCAACCTGAGCCTGGTTCTTGTGCTCTTCCTGGGCGGGCGACAGACGATTCGATTTGCCATTACTCCCGGCGATTTTGTAGCCTTTATCAGTTATCTGGGGCTGTTGACGTGGCCGATGATGGCCTTGGGCTGGGTGACCAATCTCATCCAGCGCGGGGGGGCTTCTCTGGAGCGGATTGAGAGAATTTTAAACACGCTTCCTGAAGTGGCCCCGGTGGATCCGAAAAAAGCACGGACTCCGGAAAACCTGGATCTGTCCTTTAAAGGGGTTTCCTTTTCTTATGCTGTCCGGAGTGAAGCAGAAAAAACACGCCCGGCATTGGATCTCATCGATCTGGAGGTTTCGTATGGAACGGTTTTGGGTATCGTGGGTCCGCCGGGCTCCGGTAAATCGACCTTGATCAGCCTGATCCCCCGTCTTTACGATGTGACGCACGGATCCGTCCTGTTAGGAAAAACCAATATCCGGGATATGGATCCGGGTCTCTTAAGGACTTATATCGCCTTCTTGCCTCAGGAGGCATTTTTGTTCGCAGACACCATCGAGCAGAACATCACCCTCGGGAAAGCCGGGGTCACGGAGGAGAGGGTCTGGGATGTCCTTAAGAAAGCGGCCCTGGATTTAACCATCCAGGAATTCCCGGATCGGTTAAAAACCCTGGTGGGTGAAAGGGGAATCATTCTTTCAGGCGGTCAGAAGCAGAGAGTGGCGCTTGCACGGACCTTCCTTTTAGATGCCCCTATCATGATCTTGGATGATCCCATCAGCCAGGTGGACATGGCCACCGGTCACCGGATCATCCAAGGGATCTTTTCTGATCCCCGAAAAAGGACGGTCATTATTGTCTCTCATCGACTTTCAGCCCTGCGTTTTGCAGACCGCATCATCGTGATGGATCAGGGGCGCATTGTCGCTTATGGAACCCATGCCGAACTCCTGGTTTCGAGCCCCTATTACCTCAAAAACCATCAGCTACAGACCATCGAGGAAGAATTCGGTGCACGGTAATTTCGGCTATTTTGAGGAAGATCGTCTCGGAAAACCCGACAACCTGAAACTGGTCGGACGTTTATATCCGTACTCCAGGCCTTACCGATGGCTATTCTTGCTGACTATCGTCCTGGTTCTAATTTTGACCCTTTTGGATCTTGCCGTCCCTTACGTGACCAAAGTTGCCATCGACCGTTACATCGTACCGGTATCGGATGCCTCAAACTCACATGAACCCTCACAGGCTCAACCTTTAATGCGCAGCTATAGCGTCAATCTCGCAGACCCGGTGAATCAGGAAATCGTCTCCCGATATCCGGAGCAATTCCTGGTGAAGGAAGGCACGGCAACGATTCCTTTCGAACACCTTCGGTCAATGGATTCCGAAGACCTGAAAAAATTGCGTCAAAAAGATCTGAAGGGTGTGGGGATCGCTGCCGGAGTGCTTCTGGCTCT
>PCSF01000269.1:0-7145 GCA_002771315.1 Desulfobacterales bacterium CG23_combo_of_CG06-09_8_20_14_all_52_9
GGAAGGTTGCAAGAGAACTACGGGGTTTCGGTTTTGTTTGACAAATTGGGATCTTTCTGGATTGCTGCGGCAGCAGTCAGAGCGCTCGGGGAAACGGGATTTTCTGAAGCGTTAAGGTTCTTTGAAATCATCGCCTCCTACCCTGCAGAAATGATCCGGAGCGAGGCGGAGAGGTTTAGGGCAATAGAAGAAAGCACCCAAGACCGGATCAAAACCAAACTAAAGAATGGAGGATTCCCTATGAACCGCAAAATGAATAGTGTGCGTGCCATGGAGATTTTGGATTCACGCGGTAATCCAACCATCCGCGTGTTTGTTACCTTGGACAACGGCATGAGCGTTTCTGCTTCGGTCCCCTCGGGGGCTTCGACGGGTGAGCATGAAGCGGTCGAATTGCGTGACGGGGATAAGGAACGCTACGGAGGGAAAGGGGTCTTGCAGGCGGTCGTCAATGTTAATGAAATGATTGCTCCGCATCTTGTGGGGATGGACCCTTCTCGGCAGGCTGAAATCGACCGGTTGATGATCGAATTGGACGGAACGCCCAATAAGGAAAAGCTTGGAGCCAATGCCATTCTCGGTGTTTCCATGGCCATAGCTCGCGCAGCGGCAGCGGCTTTAGGGCTTCCCCTGTACCTCTACCTTGGCGGCCCCGGAGCCTTCCGCATCCCCATGCCCATGATGAACATCCTCAACGGCGGGAAGCACGCCGATAACAGCGTGGATTTCCAGGAATACATGGTGATGCCGATCGGTGCGCCAACCTTTGGGGAAGCCTTGCGCTACGGCGCTGAGACCTTTCACGCGCTCAAGAAGATCCTCGGGAAGAAGGGGTACAGCACGAGCGTCGGCGATGAAGGAGGGCTCGCCCCTAATCTCAAGAGCAACGATGAGGCCTGTGAGGTCATTCTCGAAGCCATGGAATCCGCTTGTTACACCGCGGGAAGGGATATGGCCATTGCTCTTGATCCGGCTGCAAGCTCTTTTTTTGAGGAAGGGAGCTACCATTTAAGCAAATCCGGACAGGGGAAGAAGAACAGCTCCGAGATGACGGAACTCTATCGATCTTGGGTTGAAAAATATCACGTTGTTTCCATCGAGGACGGGCTTGCCGAAAATGACTGGGAAGGCTTTCGCGAGCAAACCGCGGCCCTTGGCGGGAAGATCCAGATTGTCGGCGACGATATCTATGTAACCAACACCTCTTTCATCAAACGCGGCATTCGGGAGAAAGCGACCAACGCTGTTCTTATAAAGCCGAACCAGATCGGCACGGTCACGGAGACGATCGAAGCAGTGGATCTCTGCCGCAAAGCAGGTTGGGGCTTTGTCATCTCTCACCGTTCGGGCGAAACAGAAGACTCCTTCATCGCGGACTTTGCCGTCGCCATGGGCGGCGGTCAGATCAAGACCGGATCGGCCAGTCGCAGCGAGCGTATCGCAAAATATAACCGGTTGCTTGAAATCGAGGCCGAACTCGGAAAGGCGGCTGTTTTTAACAATCCATTGCAGGGGTATGGATTACCCGCAAATACGTAGAGGTCAGATGAAAATTGCCAGGAATATTTTGTTCGTTGCCTTTCTGTTCCTATTGATAGGGTTTGGTTTAGCAAGCCCCTTTGAAAACATCCATACGGTTACCAACGGTGTTGTCTATCGCTCTGCGCAGCTAAGCCGGAATGCTCTCATACGCCTGATAGAAAAGCACGACATCAAAAGCATTTTTAATCTGCGGGGCGCCTCGACCGGCTCGGATTGGTACAATGAAGAAATCAGGGTTTCGCAACGGATGGGAGTGATTCACTACGATATGGACCTATCCGCCGCCAAGAAGGTCTCCCCTGAGCGCTTAAAAGAAATCATAGCCCTGATTGGGAATGCGCCAAAACCGATTCTGATCCACTGCAACGGCGGTGCGGATCGAACCGGTCTCGTCTGTGCTGCATGGAAACTAACTGCGGAGCATGAGCCGCCCGCCTCAGCTCGATGCCAGCTGAGCATTATCTTCGGTCACTTTCCCCATCTTTTCTGGCGAGAATCAATCGCAATGGATGCGAGTTTTGAGGCCTTCGCGACTGCAACTCGGTAAGATTCCACCCATACAGCGGCGGCTTATATGGGCGGACAGGAAATGATAAGAAGTCGCTTTCTTCCAAGCGAATTAAGGGAGCCACGGTGAGCAGGCCGCTTTCATTGAAGCAACAGTTGGAAATCAGGACATGCAGATGGGGATTAAACCCTAAAAAATCCCCGAAGGTTTGAATGACGGCAGCAGCGCCGGGGACCGCCCTTGAGTTCCGTGAAACGAGACCGAAATAGGTCTTCAAACTATCCCAGTCGCAGCGGCTCGACTCGGATAACAGCTTCCGGTCGTATAGAAAATATCGCCTGAGGACTATTCTCTCTCGAATCGATTTTCATAGACGCGTTCAAAGCCTCGAAATGGTCCTCCACGCATTGGTAATACGGTAAACTTTGGGGTTTGCGCTGACGGTAAACGGTTCCGGACACGGATTTGCACCCTCTATTCCAAGTGAAGGGATTTGAACAGGAATATCCGCGACGATTCAATATGTCGGGCTAAGGTCCGAAGAGGGTCACGATATGATGAAGACGGTATTCCAAAATTTGGCGAGCGTGGACAATTTTTCCCGCCCTTATTCTCTTTTCCCCGAATCTTGCATTGTGGCACTTGATCTTATTTTGCCGCTGGAGTATTCCTCGATCAAATTTTACCCTGCAGTTGCATAAAAAACATGACAAGGCAGAGAAAAAAAGCAATGATAGCTCTGGATTTATAAAAACGATTAATTTAGGAAAAAGAAAAGTCGTCTGTATTATTGGAGCAATCAGTGAAAATCAGACCTGCTGGGAAGACCATGAAAAAGCGGAAGATAGAAAACCTTGCTGTTCTTTTTTCGGATATCGCTCAAAGTACTCGCATCTATGACGTTTTGGGAAACCGGGATGCCCGGGCTCTTATAGGAGGGTGCATTGCCCGGATGGCTGATGCAGCTCGGAATATCGGCGGATGGGTGATCAAGACCATCGGTGACGAGATTATGTGTGGTTTTTCCAACGCCGATCAGGCAGCCAAAGCCGCCATCGCCATGAACCGCGCCGTGGATTCGATGCGAGAAGACGATCCATGGGGGAAGTCCGTTCCAAATCTTCATGCCGGTTTCCACTTTGGACAAGTTCTGAGGGAGGAAGAGGATCTTTTCGGGGATGCCGTGAATATGGCTGCCCGGATGGTCGGATTGGCAAAACAGCGCCAGATTCTGACAACCGAGCATACGCTGAAGCTTCTTCATCCCTCTTTGAAGAACACGGCGCGATTCATCGAAAAGACGACGGTCAAAGGAAAACGCGGCGAGATCGGCATCTATGAAATCGTTTGGGAGCGGCAATGCGTCACCGTGATGCTGGAAAACTTGCCCCTTGAAAGGGCAGGTCAGGGAGCGTCCCTAAATCTTAGCGTCGGAAACAAATGTGTTGTTGTCGATTCGATAAATACTGCGGCGACTATGGGCCGACTCAGCCATAACGACCTGGTGATCAATGATGGTCGTGTATCCCGATCGCATGCCAAAGCGGAATATCGTCGCGGCAAATTCGTCCTGATCGATCAAAGCACCAACGGCACCTGGGTAATGAGGGCAGGGGAAAAGGCCAAATCTCTGGTGAAGGATGCCGTCACGCTTTCAGGTGAAGGGTGGATTGGCCTGGGAAGTGCGCCGAACCCGGATTCTCCGGAGGCCATTCATTATGTCGTCAGGTCCTGATAGCGCTGTTTCTTTGGCTTTTATCGCGGTTTTCTGTGGATCCGGGAGAAGACGGTTCGAACGAAAATGTTGACTTTTTATCGGGTCCATGTTTTTTAATCGACTTAAGCCGCTGCTTCCTTTATATAAAAACTATTGAGGCTGACGCGTACCTTCATTACCGTCGATAATACACTTTGAAATCAGCCTCTGAGTGCATCAACTCCGCAAGACAAGGAGGGGGCATGTTCCTCTCGGTGCGCTTGAGATGCTTGGCTTTCCTGTGGATTCTAATCCTGCTTCTGACCGCCCCTGCCTGTGCGTCGGAGCCGAAAGCCGGAAGTGATTTGGGTCAATTCCAACAAGATTTCTTTTTTAAGGACGACCCGAATGACTTCTTTGAGAACCCGATGGGGCCCCAAAACTCGTTTCCCGACTTTTCGACCCCCCAGGAAACGATTCCCTTTCAATGGAGTCCGAAACAGCCGTTTATTGAAAATCAGCCAAAACCACGGATTCCCATCGAAGGTGGCGGAGGCCCGGCGCAGACAGCCGGCCGAAAAGATGTCAACTTGAACCTGCCTGCGTGGTTGAAACCGGGAGTACGAATAACCTACTATGTTGCTTTTGCAGACACTCCAGGAACCTCGAGCGAGCTGGTTAAAGGAAAGCCGAAACCGGGAGAGGGCTATTGGGAGGATAAGACAACCGGGGAGACTTATGTTGAAAAAGAGACCTATGGCACCGGGGGTCAGGGTCTCATGGAGGTTAATGTCGCTTATGTGGATCAACAGGTGGCCGCTTTGGACATCCGATTATTCGGGAAAGAAGTGGGGACCGGTGATATAACTGTTATGGCTTCCCTTGGAGATTTAGGGGAAGCGAGGCAATGTAAGGATTTCTGGGTGCATCCCCAGATTCTCGGTCAGGTAAAGGAGATGCAAACAGAGTCGGGTCGGATCATTCGGATGCCTTATCATTTGAATAACCGCACTTACAATGCAATTCGGTTTCAAGGGAAAGCTGGCCACCACACCTATGATCTCGATACAGGGTTACTGATCGCTCGGCACGGAACCGGAGGAAGCCCCCCCGTCCTGGTCGGCACTCAAACCGGTGCCACACGGGGCGCTGGAAGCACTTACATCGGAATTATACAGTTTTTGGGGATTCGGGAAACGCCCTTGCCGTGGAACGGAGCACCGGTGCCGGAATGGGTGGGCAGTACCCGGAGCATGACCTTTCAGGGGAAATACACTGCCGACGTAACCGCAGCCGGTGTGTATTCGTTTCCGGTAACCCTGAGGCTGGAATTTAAAAACAAGGGTGCCGGCTGGATTCATTTCACCCAGCTAAGCCAGATGCAGGCCCCGGCGAACATGCCCCAGCCGATGCAGGGTCAGGTGGAGCGCATCAACGGTTCCAGTCAGGTGGGTGGGCTCTGGATTTTCCCCGGCGTGCTTCGACAGCTCCGGCCCGGACAGGTTCTCGACCGGGATCCGTTTACCGGGATGCAGCTCAGCGTGGGCGGTATCGATGGCACCCGTGTCCGGCTGCACGAAGCAAATTCCAGAGATGCTTCTGATTATATCTATGATTTGCAAAACGGCATGCTGGTGGGGGGAACCATCACGAAAACATTGCACATGGTGAGGATGGTCACCTCGCTTTCTTTGGCCTCGAGAGAGTAACCCGAGAAAGAAAACGGTAAAAGAAACCCTGATCCTCCGGCAACGCCATGGAAATCAATTCTGAAAAGGCGTTACCGGTTGAGCAGAGACCATAAAACGACAGGAGGATGAGATGCGCCATGTTCGAATATCCGCTGTGATGATCGGAGTCCTTGCATTTTGGGCCTCCCATGCCGGTGCTGACACCGCAGGGAATCTGCAGGTGACGCTGCTGAAAGCCAAACCCGCCGTGGTCCATGTCTTTGCTTTGGTTAAGGGCGTCATTATCGATCCGGCTTCCGGCGATCAGGTTTGGGGGGATCAGATCAGCGGCGGAGCCGGGACCGGTTTTATTGTGAATCCGGATGGGTACGTTGCTACCGCCGGGCATGTGATCGAGCCGGCCCATGAGTCGAACGAAGATCTGATGAAGGCCACGGCTGTCATCAAGTTCATACAGACCAAGGTGATCCCTCAGATCGAGGCCCAGGAAAAAAAGACGTTTTCCGAAGCCGAAAGGCGGCAGTTGGTGGGAAAACTGTATGAGAAATACAAAGATTTCAAGGTGATCTTGAAAAAGGAACTTATGGTTGTTTTATCCAACAGGAAGGCATATCCCGCCGAGGTCAAGGAGTACAGCCCGGCGGTCAATCCCCTGCCCGGTGGAGCCGGAACCCTGGTGCAGGATGTTTTGCCGGGTGTCCAGGTCACCAAAAAGACCGGTAAGGATGTCGCCATACTGAAGATCGAAGATCGCAACTTTCCTACTGTCCGGCTCGGTGATTCCAGCCAGGTGCAGATCGGAGAGCGGGTCCATGTCATCGGGTATCCCAGCGCAGGCCAATCGGAGGTGCTAAGCCAGGAATCGAAAATGGTGGAACAGACCATCAATACGGGGACGATTTCAGGGAGTAAGATCGACATCAAGGGGACTCCGATGATTCAGACCGATGTCAACATTATCTGGGGAAACAGCGGAGGCCCCTGCATTAATTCCAGAGGGGAAGTCATCGGGATTGTCTCCTATGTCGGGCTTGCCCAGGGTCAGGCCTTCTCCGGGTTTAACTGGCTGGTGCCGGTGAATACGCTGGCCGAATTCATTCGTGCGGCAGGCATCGATGTGGGGAAACGGAGTCTTTTCGATGTGGAGTGGGAAAAGGCGTTGGAGGCATACACAAGGGGGGACAACCGAGAATCGGAAAAGGCGATCCAGAATTGCCTGGTGTACATGCCCGATCAGCCCGATGTCCGAAAACTGCTGCTCAGCCTTAAGGAAGTTGAACAGCGTCGGTCTTCCGGAACGGGTACAGGATGGATGCTCGCTGTTTTGGTCGGTATTGGAGTCATCCTGCTGGCGATTGTGGTATGGATTGCAGGAAAGCGGAAGCCTTGGACGGCTCAGGAGAAGATCAAACCGATGGCGCAAGTCACCAATATTTCCGATACGTTATCGGTAGAAAAAGACTCCCGGTTCGGCCGGTTGATCGGTCGTGGCACCATTCAGGGGAAATCTTTTGAAATCGGGATGCTGGGTCTGAAGGTGGGACGGGCGGCCGTCAAGAACGACCTTGTGATCGACGATGAAGAAGTCTCTCGGGAACATGCATGGATCGGTCCTGAGGGGGATAATATAATTGTCAAGGATCTCAATAGTACAAACGGTACTTTTATCAATTCCGTGGCCAAAGGGCAGGTTCAAAAGGGACAGATC
>PCSF01000269.1:7152-9085 GCA_002771315.1 Desulfobacterales bacterium CG23_combo_of_CG06-09_8_20_14_all_52_9
GTGACCTGATTTTTATCGGCAAATCCGGGAAAATTTCGCTTCTGTTCCAGAGAGGATGATTCGCAACGTGATCGGAAAAGAAATCGGTCCCTATCGAATCCTGAGACTCATCGGGAAGGGTGGGATGGGAGTCGTTTACCAGGGTGTACATACCAAGCTGGATCAGCAGGTGGCGGTCAAGGTGATGACTCCCGAATATTCAAATGAGGAGGGGATGCGGGACCGCTTCATCCGGGAAGCCAGGCTTCAGGCACAGATTTCCCATCCTAACGTGGTGAACATTTTTAACTACCTGGAAGACAATAACGATATTTTTCTCGTCATGGAGTATGTTCCAGGGCGTACCCTTGAACAGATGCTGCAGGACAGCGGGGCGCTACCCCTTCCGGAAATACTTCACATCATGGATGGAGTCCTTTCGGCGTTGGAGTTTATGCACGGACGCGGCATCATCCACCGGGACATCAAACCGGCTAATATTATGATTACGGAATCGGGTCAGGTGAAGGTCACCGATTTCGGCATTGCCAAGGCCGTCGGAGAAAAGGGGATGACCCGGACGGGTACCGCTTTGGGGACCGTTTGGTACATGTCCCCGGAACGGATTCGCGGGGAACCGATCGGCCATCCCGCGGATATTTATGCTTTGGGGATCACGCTTTATCAAATGGCGACCGGTCAGGTTCCGTTTTCCAGTGATTCCGAATATGAGGTCATGCGGGCGCATATCGAGGATCCGCCGCCGCCGCCCACCGGGATCAATTCCGATATTCCCCAATCTCTTAGCGACATCATTTTAAAGACTCTGGCTAAGGCACCCCAAGACCGTTTTGAATCGGCCAAGGCTTTTCGGGAAGCCCTGAACCGCGTCTCTGTAACCGATCTCTCCCATATGCAGACCCGGGCCGCGAAAGATCAGGGCATATTATGGGCAAAACCGGACGCTTTACTGGAGAGGATGAAGTCGTGGGTTGTTGCCCTCAACTCTCAAGAAACCCCGTTTATATTAGGGCGATACACACGGAAACAACTTGCATTGCTTGTTGCGGTAGCAGCGATGCTCGTTTGCTTGCTGGTGATTTTTTTTATGATGTATTCAAAGAATGAAGACACCCGCAATCTTCCCCTGGTCCAGCAAACTGCCCCGGCGGTGACCCCCCAGGGTTCGCTGTTGGCGACCAGACAACTCGGTGAAAACGGGCCAAAGGGGATCGGCAGCAATACGCCCGACAACAGTAAGCCGCTGCCCCAGGAACTGCTTCCTACCCCTCAGGAGATAGGCATACCTCCCAAGCCGAAACCTGAAAAGATTCCTGAAAAAATAGAGAAGCCTCCCCAGGATCCTGGAGATTATCAGGAAAAAACGCCGCGGCCTTCTCAACCCCAGCAAGTGGAAAAGGAAAAACCGCGAATTCCCGTACCGGATAGTCCTCAACAGAAGCCTCCTTCCGAACCTCGGCCGGAAACTCCCGAAAAACCTGCACCGAAAGATGCGCCCCCGATTTCGGCAACCCCTCAAGAGACTCCTCACGCTGTTTCTCCTCCAACGACGTCTCCGAAAGCGACCGAAACAAAGGCTGCCACCTCGCCGTCCGCACAATATGTACGCATGCTCCAATCGCCAGACCCGGTTGATAAACAGAGGGCGGCTAAAACCATCTTTCGCCATTATTTGCATGACCCGAACATGGAGGCGTTAGCCAACACGGAGTTGCTGATAAGCTATCAAAAAAATCCCGATAATAGATATCACGTGGATGCCATGGCCTGGCTTTGCAATATCTTGGGTGCGTCGGGTAATCCGAAATTCCGGTCGACGCTGGAAAAGGTTTCTCAGGATGCGCCACACCGAAAACTCAGAGAGTACGCGGCCAAGAATTTGAAAAAGCTTTAAAACCCTTTCATGGAAAGGTAAATCGATCCCATGATATGC
>PCSF01000195.1 GCA_002771315.1 Desulfobacterales bacterium CG23_combo_of_CG06-09_8_20_14_all_52_9
AAGATGATTTCACTTTTGAATCGCTTGTGCTTTTGCGGAATGGGGTTCAGGATGCTCCCGCCGCCGATGGTGCGGATCGGCGATAAGCTTCTGAGGACGAAACGGTCTCCCTTAACACCGGTGATCGGCATTTCCAGGCGTATCTGGGCCACGGTTGTATCCCCCGGCGAAAGCTCTTCGCAATCCAAAAGGATCACGTTTCCGATCAATTCGCTGGTTCCGGTGTGAAGCCGCACCCGGGTATGATTTTTAATCGCTTTCGGGTTGCTTTTCAGAAAATGGAGCTGGGCGTCGAGCATATAAGAGGGTTTCAGTGTACCCGGCCTGGCGATGATTTCCCCTCTTTCAATGGCCGATTTTTCCACACCCTGCAGATTGATGGCGGTGCGCATTCCGGCTTCGGCGGCGGTGACGCTGTCGTTATGCACCTGGATCCCTCTCACTTTCGACGAAACGCCGGAGGGATAAATGGTCACAACCTCTCCCAGTTCCACCCGGCCGGAGATGAGTGTCCCGGTGATCACCGTTCCGAAGCCCTTCATGGTGAAGACGCGGTCTATGGGGATACGTAAGAGCGAAGACTCCGGTCGATCGGGAATGACGGCGCACAATGTGCCTATGGCCTTCTGTAGCTCCGAAAGACCCTGGCCGGTCGTAGAGGAAACCGGAAGGATGGGCGCCTTCTCCAAAAAAGTCCCCCGGGTGAATGCCCGCATGTCCTCCTGGACCAATTCGAGCCACTCCTCGTCCACCATGTCGATTTTTGTTAGGGCAATGAGACCGTATCGAATACCGAGAAGGGTGCAGATCTCCATATGTTCAACGGTCTGGGGCATGACCCCTTCATCCGCAGCGATGACCATGATGACCAGATCGATCCCTGTGGCGCCGGCCACCATATTTTTCACAAAGCGCTCGTGTCCCGGAACATCCACGATGCCGAGGTGGTAACCTCCGGGGATATCCATGAAGGCAAATCCCAATTCAATGGTGATCCCACGGAGCTTTTCCTCCTTGAGCCGGTCCGTGTCGATGCCGGTCAGCGCCTTGATCAGACTTGTTTTTCCGTGATCAATGTGTCCGGCCGTGCCGAGGATGATTCGCTTCAAGGGATTTAGATTACCTCCGTTTTCAAATTCGAGGGGATGCAGTCATCCGGATTATTGCTTTTTTCGGAGTCGCAGATATTCCGTCACATAGGCCATCATCACCATCAGCACAGCCAAAAAACCGACGCGTACGGGATCGATTTTCCCAAAAAACATTTTGGCGATGAGGACAGACAAGACAAGTCCCAAAATAGCCCGAAGGACGAAGGTTTGTATCCGATTCATCGATGTTCCTTTCAAAAAGACATTGTCGATCTTATTACAGGATGCGTTAGAAGGGGTCAACACTCTGGTTCCTTCGTAGTGATACCGAAAGCAATTGATTTTGAAAATTGATGAAATCGTAAAAACTCAATATTAGGATGGCAAAGTAAAAAGATTCAGATGCAAGGCGCGCAAATCCTGAGGAATGAGGCGTACATATGGGTACGCCACAATGACGAAGGATGCAGTGCAACGCAGCAGATGGACTTTTTACGAAGCCATCAAAATTAGCTTGAACCTGATAGAGCACCCAACTATACTGATTATCTTAAAATATAATCCCGCTTTGAAACTGGAGTTTTTCGGATAATTTAAGGAAGGCGATCCGTGGTCAAAATCGGCATCATCGGCGGATCCGGCTTGGACGATCCTGAAATCCTGCTGGATCCAAAGGAGATAGAAGTCGACACGCCATATGGCAGGCCGACTTCTCCTCTTTCCGTCGGCACCATCCATGGAAAAATGGTTGTGTTGGTATCCCGCCATGGGAAAAAGCACCAAAACAGCCCGTCCGAGATCAATTTCAGGGCCAATATATTTGCCCTTAAGAAGCAAGGCGTCACCCATATCCTGGCCACCACAGCCTGCGGCAGCTTGAAGGCAGGAATCGGGAAGGGAGATTTCGTCATCATTGATCAGTTCATCGATTTTACCCGATTGCGAAAAAACACCTTTTGGGAGTCGTTTGAAAAGGGGACCAACCATAGCCCTATGGCCGACCCTTTTGATGCGACTCTCCGAAAGATCCTGCATGATTCCGCCATTGAGTTGAAATTAAAAACCCATTATGGGGGGACCGTGGTGACCATTGAAGGACCCCGGTTTTCCACCCGTGCCGAATCCCGGATGTTTCAGGCCTGGGGAGGAGACGTGATCAATATGTCGGTGGCCACCGAAGCCGCCTTGGCTAACGAGGTCAAGATCCCCTATGCCGTAGTAGCCATGTCGACCGATTATGACTGTTGGAAAGAAGACGAACCCCCCGTATCTTGGGAGGAAATCATTGTGGTCTTCAATAAGAACGTTGAAAATGTTAAAAAGCTTCTCGTTCATGCCATCGGAAGGATCGAGTGAGGGATTTAAAAATGGATTTAAAAGAAGCAATTCGTACCGTTCCCCATTGGCCCATTGAAGGGGTGATGTTCCGGGATATCACCACCCTCCTTCAGGATCCCGGAGCCTTTCGAAAGGCCTGCGACCTTTTTTACGAACGGTATCGGGACATGGACCTTGACAAGGTTGTTGGGATTGATGCCAGGGGGTTCATCTTCGGATCGGTTTTGGCTTACAAGCTGAATACCGGGTTTGTCCCGATCCGAAAAAAGGGAAAACTCCCCTACAAGACCGTCAGCGAATCCTATACCCTGGAATATGGAACCAGCGTCGTCGAGATTCACGAAGACGCCATCCGGAAAGGGGAAAGGGTCCTTATTATGGACGACCTGATTGCCACCGGCGGGACCATTTCAGCGGCCACCCGACTGGTGGAAAGGCTCGGCGGTATCATCGTCGAGTGTGCCTTCCTGGTGGGGTTGCCTGATTTGAAAGGTAGGGAGTTGATCCAAAATTACAAGATTTTTACCCTCACCGAGTTTGAGGGGGAATAGGTTTCCCAAAGGATTTTCGGATCTTTTCGCATATTTTTTCAGTCTCTGTAAGGAGGCCGGAAAGGTCCAGGGTTTGAAGCCGGCCATCCCGAACCACCAGTTTCCCGGAGACGATAACATCCCGCACGTCCGCCCCGCAAGCCGAATAGACTAAAAGCGAAAAGGGATCGTAGGCGGGCGTCAGCCTCGGTTTTTTAGTATCCACGACGATGATGTCGGCCGCCTTCCCTGTTTCGATGGACCCAATAAAATCTTCAAGCCCGACGGCTTTGGCTCCATCGATGGTGGCCATCCTTAAAACCGTTGCCGCATCCAGTATCCCGGGATCAAGGGATGCCACCTTTTGAAGCTTTGCTGTAGTGTCCATTTCCGAAAAAAGGTCTAGATCGTTGTTGCTGGCACAGCCGTCGGTCCCCAGACCCATGGGAATTCCGGCCGAAACCAGTTTGGCAACCGGTGCGATTCCCGAACCCAGTTTCATGTTGCTTTCCGGGGTGTGGGCGACTGTCGTCTTTTTCTCTGCGATGTAAGCGATCTCTTCATCGTCGACCCAAATGGCGTGAACCAAAAGGGTCCGGCTATCGAGTATTTCCATTTTGTTTAAAAATCGCACCGGCGTGGTTTGATAGGTTGAGCGGCAGAAATCTGCTTCGACACGGGTTTCCGCCGCATGGATCTGGAAAAGCGCGTCGTATTTTCTCGTTAAGGCTTTGGCCGACTTCAGAGTCTCCGGAGAGCAAGTATAAACGGAATGGCAGAAAAGTGACGGGAAGATGGCAGGGTGCCGATCCTTCCATTTTTTAAGGAAAGCTTCTGCGGTTAGAATATTTTTTTTAGGGTCGGGAACACCCGGTGCCGGATGGTTGATGATCCCCTGGCCTAAGATCCCTCGCATCCCGGTTTCCATCACAGCTTCGGCCACGACATCTTCAAAAAAATATCCGTCGCAACACGTGGTGGTCCCTGAAAGGAGCATCTCCGAACAGGACAGGAGGGTTCCGATGCGCACAGTCTCCGGGTTCAGATAGGCTCTTTCTGCGGGGAAAATATATTCGGTAAGCCAGGTTTCGAGGGGCAGGTCATCGGCAAGACCCCTGAACAGCGACATGGGCAGATGGGTATGGGAGTTGACCAATCCCGGAAGGATAATACCGCCCGAAACGTCCAGGATCTGGTCTGCAAGAGGTGCGGAAAGGTCGGATTTTTTTCCGACAAAGACAATTCTTCCGGAACGGATCCCAACAGCACCGGCTTCGATTCGGCTCATCTTTTTGTCCATGGTTAAGATGGTGCCGTTTTGAATAAGGAGGTCAAAGTATTCCATGGAGATCATATGCGGCAAAGGTTTCACGGATCAGTGTTGCAAGTGTTGAAGCCGATGCTTTTCCGGCCAAGATGACCTGATCCGACGTCAGGGGTTGAGGGTGGTTCGGATCGTGGACATTGGTGATGAGGGAAAGCCCGAGGACGCGTATACCCGCATGTACGGCGACAAGAGTTTCGTGCACCGTGGAAAAACCGACCGCATCGGCCCCGATGGTCCTTAGGTACCGAGTTTCGGCCGGTGTTTCCAGGGAAGGTCCTAAAAGCCCTGCGTAAATGCCTTTTTGAATTGAAATTCCCAGCGTTGCGGCCGCCTTTTCGGCCATCCGGGAAAGCGGGCGGTCATAGGCTTGGCTCATATCCGGAAACCGAACCCCCCAGGCTTCTTCATTGGGTCCCACAAGAGCATTTTGCCCGGTGAGATTGATATGATCGGTAAGGATCATGATATCGCCCGGAGAAAAATGGGGATTTATACCTCCGGCGGCATTGCTCAGGATCAGTGTTTGAATCCCTAATTCCTGCATGACGCGGACAGGGAAGGCGACCGCCTCAGGAGAATGCCCCTCGTAAAGATGAAATCGACCTTCCAGGGCCAATAGTTCCGTCGATCCAATCTTTCCGGCCGAAATCCTTCCGGTCTGCCCCGGAGCCATAAGGGTTGGAAACCCTGGGATGTCGGAAAAAGAAAAGATGGCTTCCGGATCCTCCAATTGTGCCGCAGCACCCAACCCGGTCCCTGTAATCAATCCTACGGTCGGCCGAAGCCGAACCTTTTTTCGGATGAAATCCGCGCTGATAATGGCCTGTGGTCGGGAATATTGCATATCGGGTTCTATACAAGCTGTCGAGAATAGAGGTCTTAAAAAATAATGCCTGTATTTTAGTCGACCCGTAACCCAGGGTCAAGGAAGCGATCTGTCAGTAGGGGCGAAAAATTTGTCGCCCCTACTTAAAATTCGAGATGCTTGGGGGTCCGGGGAAAGGGAATAATGTCCCGGATGTTGGTGACACCGGTGACCATCATCAGGAAACGCTCAAACCCCAATCCGAACCCGGAATGGTAAACCGTGCCGTATCGACGGATATCCAGATACCACCAGTAATCCGCGGGGTCCATGCCGCTTTCCAGGATGCGGCGCTTGAGAACGTCGTAACGTTCTTCCCGCTGGCTTCCTCCTACAAGCTCTCCGACCCTAGGGACCAGAAGATCCATGGCGGCAACGGTATCATTATCGTCATTAAGCCGCATGTAAAAGGCCTTGATCGCTTTCGGATAATCGTAGACGATGACCGGCTTTTGAAAGTGCGTCTCGCATAGATACCGTTCATGTTCGGTCTGAAGATCCACGCCGAAGTCGACGGGAAACTCGAAGAATTTGCCGGATTTCTTCAAAATATCGATGGCTTCGGCATAGGGGATGCGCTCGTAGGTGCTGTTTAGGACCATCTCCACATGCTTCATGAGGTCTTTGTCCACGAACCGGGCAAAAAGTTCCAAATCCTCTGAGCATTGCTCCACCACATGCCGGGTCATGTGCTTGACGAGGTCTTCGGCCAGGTCCATGTTGTCGGAAAGGTCGGCGAAAGCCATCTCCGGCTCGATCATCCAGAATTCGGCGGCATGCCGGGGCGTGTTGGAATTTTCCGCCCGAAAGGTCGGTCCGAAGGTGTAGACATTTCCCAGGGCACAGGCGAACAACTCGGCTTCCAGTTGTCCGGAAACCGTCAGACCGGCCTCTTTCCCGAAAAAATCATCCTGAAAGATATCGGTTTTCGATTCCGTGTGCGGGAGGTTGACAGGAAGGGTGGTCACTCGAAAGAGCTCTCCGGCGCCTTCGCAGTCGGACCCCGTGATGATGGGGCTGTTGAGATAAATAAACCCTTTGTCCCTGAAATATTGATGTACGGAAAAAGCGCTTTCGGATCGAATGCGAAACAGGGCGCCGTATTTGTTGGTCCGGGCCCGCAGATGGGCCGTTGTTCGCAGGAATTCATCCGAATGCCGTTTCTTTTGAAGCGGATACGATTCCGGATCCGCAGCGCCGAAGAGCTTCAGGTCTCGGGCTTTGATTTCCCATCGCTGGCCTTTACCGGGTGATTCCATCAGGGCCCCCGACACCTCGATGGATGCCCCGGTCTGGATGTCCTTGAGATCGGCAAAGGCCGGAGTATCCTGGTCGATAATGACCTGGATATTCTTCAGGCACGATCCGTCGTTGATCTCAAGAAAAGAAAAGCCCTTGGAATCCCTTCGAGTGCGGACCCAACCCTGGATCCGAATGAAGTCCATCGGAGCATCGGAAGCAAGGGCTGTTTTGACTCGGATGCGTTGCATGGTTTTCCTCATCAGAATGTCATTTCGAACATCTTTTTGATTTCATCCGGATTCATGCCGGCACCTAAAGCGACCATGACCTGGATTCGGGCCTTGGCGCCGGAAAGCCTCCCTCCCAGGATCACCCCTTTTTTGACTAGGTCCGCCCCGCCGCCCGGATAGGCATAGATGGGCCAGACCCCGCCTTCGGTGCACTGCGTGGTGAGCACCACAGGGATCCCATCCTCGATCAGCTTTTCAACGGCAGGGACGATCCCCGGAGGGACATTTCCGGCCCCGAATCCTTCGATGACCAGTCCGGCAAAGCCCTGCCGGTGCAGATGCTCGATGAGATTGCCGTCCATCCCGGTATAGCAGGAAATCAAGGCAACGCGGGGTTCGATTCTTTCCGTCGGGATAAGCGGTCGCTTCGATCGATCGCATCCTTTCCCGCCCCGGGTCAGCAGGATCGTATCTCCGGCCACATAGGCCACAGGCCCGCTTTCCGGCGCTTCGAAGGCATCCATGTTCAAGGCATTGATCTTGATGACCTCCCGGGCGCCGAAGAGCCGGTCGGTCATGAGCAACACGACGCTGTTTTCGGGCGGCATGGGAAGCAGACAGGCCTTGATGCCGTTGAGCAGATTCCGGATTCCGTCGTATCCTGCCTCGCTGTAGTACCGCATGGAGCCGGTGAAGATGATGGGCTTGGAAGTGGCCACCACCAGATCCGCCATGTAGGCCGATTCCACCAGGACGTCGGTGCCGTGGATCACCACGGCGCCGATGAACTCCGGATCCCTGAGCTTTTCGTCCACGTCCTTTGCCAGTTGAAACATCTTTTCCGGAGTCATGTGAGGACTGGGCAGGTTGGACCACGGCACGGGTTTTATCCGGACATTTTGGACCAGCGGGTCCAATTCGGAGAAGAAGCGCTCGAAGGCTTTACTGGGAACGACCCCTTTCCGGCCGGAGACCGGTTTCATGGTAATAGTGCCTCCGGTGAAAAAGAGGGCGATCCGCTTTTTTAATTTATTTCTTGGCATTTCCAGGATCTTTTAAGTCCATGAGCGTGATGGATGGATCTAAAAAACTCGGGTATATTATAACTGTTTGATATTTATATAAATACATCGGAACTGTCAACAAGAATTGGCATATTTGCTTTCAAGCGTAAATTCAGCTTTCCAGATGCGCGGCAACGGCTCGGCGGATGTCTTCGACGGCATCCGGAGTGTACCAGATTACTTGAGGATCCGCCTTAAACCAGGTCCACTGCCGTTTGGCATACCGGCGGGTGTCGCGCTTCATGGTGGAAACGGCCTCGTCCCATGGCCTCTCCTTTTGAATGAATCGCACTATATGACGGTACCCGATGGCTTGCATCGATTTCAGCGTGGGATCGTATCCTTGTTTCAAGAGGAACTCCACCTCTTCCAGGAGACCGGCGGCGAGCATTTGATCCACTCGTCGGTTGATACGATCGTAGAGCACATTCCGTTCCAGGGTGAGCCCGATTTTCAGGACATCGAAGGGTTTTTGGGAAAATCCATGGGCGGCGTGGTGTTTGGAGAGGGGAGTATGCGTGGACTCGCAGATTTCCAGGGCACGGATGACGCGAACGGTATCGTTGGGATGGATCCGGCAGGCAGCTTCGGGATCCAGGCGTTGGAGCCGGGCATGCAAAGCCTGAATTCCGGATACGGCCGCTTCCGCCTTGAGCCGGGAACGGATACGTGGGTTCTTCGGATCTTCCTTAAACAACCCGTGAAGCAGGGCTTTGATGTAAAGGCCGGTTCCGCCTACGACGAGAGGGAGAATGCCGTCTTGATGGAGTGTGGCGATGATCTTTCGGGCCTTCTCCGCATAGGCGGCGGCGCTGAATGGCGCGTCCGGATCGATGATGTCGATGAGGTGATGGGGCACGGCCCGGCGCTCCTCGAGGCTGGGTTTGGCCGTCCCGATGTCCATCAACCGGTACACCTGCATGGAATCGGCGTTGACGATCTCGGCGGAAAAGCGCTTTGCAACGGAGATGCTGGCGGCGGTCTTTCCCACCCCGGTCGGCCCACAAAGAACCACTACTTTCTGTTGCGTCGATAATAGAGAATCCGTGTTTGCCCGTGACAAGAACTTTCCCTTTACCTAATTTTTTGTTGAGGTTTCATTAACTTAGTGCTGCATTATACTTAATCGGCCGCTTTTTTCCAAGCCCATAAATGCCATTACAACAGAAAAGGGATTTGAAAACCGCTAACTTGCGTTACAAACACCCATGGGCTTCAGCCGGGAAGTTATTTCAAAGAAACGGCTGTCTGTCTAAGTTCGCTCTTTAAAGCCGGACGTTGCCAGGACCTAATTGACCTGCTAAAATGTGCCCCTCATAAGATGTGGGATGAACAAAAATGGGGGGTGAAGGCGTTGATGGCCATGGGTAAAAAGGCCGAAGCGCTTTTTTTTGCCAAGGATTCCCGGGGGCTGAATGAGCCCGATTTCTTGATCAGCGAAGCTTGC
>PCSF01000183.1:0-1054 GCA_002771315.1 Desulfobacterales bacterium CG23_combo_of_CG06-09_8_20_14_all_52_9
CCCCGAAAGGGATGACCTGAAAGCCGGGGGTAAAGGGACCAAATCCTTCCCGGTACTGGGGCTCGGTGCTGAAGGAGACGATGCCGATGGTTCGGCCGTGAAAATTATTTTTACAGACGATGATCCGGGCCTTGTTCTTAGGAACGCCTTTGACTTGGTACCCCCATTTGCGCACTGCCTTGATGACGGTCTCCACCGCCTCAGCGCCGCTGTTCATGGGAAGCACCTTGTGAGAACGGGTCAGAGCGCAAATTTCCTTGAAAAACGGGCCCAACTGATCGTTTCGAAAGGCCCGGGAAGTCAGCGTCAGTTTCCGCATCTGCGCTTTTGCCGCCGCCAGGATCTCCGGATGGCAATGCCCCTGGTTGACCGCCGAATAGGAAGCCAGGCAATCCAGGTAGCGTTTTTGATTGACGTCCCAGACCCAGATCCCCTTTCCTCTTTGCAAGACCACGTCTAAGGGCTTGTAGTTGTGTGCGCCGTATCGATTTTCCAGCGCAATATATTCTTCGGGTCTCATGGACTTAATCTCCATGTCTATCCTTCGGCACGAATTTTCCCGGCTTCAGGGAATCGGGGTTCCGGGTTTTCGATACGTCCCTTTTAAAAAGATCCCCTTTGATGAAAGACCGTTGTCTCCGGATGATGGCTTTTCGCTTTAAATCCCCGTATTTTCCAAATCGACCACTCATGGCTTATCCGTCATTGATTTCCGTGGTGGGCCTTATTCCGCATGAATCCTGCAGGAGGGCGACCGTTTCTCCAGTATCCGGCGTTTTTCATCGGTCAAAGCCGAATCCGGCACGTAGGGCGCCTTTGTGTGGCTATCCTTTTTCTTGATCATCAGCCAGTTCTTGGGGTCTTTTCCCTTCATCCGCACCAAGGAAAATCCGCCCTTGAGACGATTTCCTTCCAGCAAAACAACGAGCTTACCCTTTTCCAGGGCCTGGAGGGGGTCATGGCCTTCCATCAGGGTGAAGGTGCCGAAATCCCAAACCACCACGATGCCGGCGCCGTACTCACCCTCCGGGATGATCCCTTCAAAATCGATATA
>PCSF01000183.1:1101-9051 GCA_002771315.1 Desulfobacterales bacterium CG23_combo_of_CG06-09_8_20_14_all_52_9
GATTCAGGGAAGGTCCTTTGGGAACAGCCCAGGATTTGAGGACTCCGCCCATCTCCAGGCGGAAATCCCAATGGAGTTGTCTGGCCTGGTGCTCGTGTACGACGAAACGACGATTGTTTTTCAAGTCGGATCCCTTCCCGTCATAGGGTCTCTTTTGGCTTTTATTTCAGGATCGCTCATGAGATAATTATATCATAAAAGGATCGGTTTTGCCACATTTCACCGGAGGTTCTTGTATGAATATTTTCTTTAAAACACCCCTAAGCACCAAGTGGATTGAAGCAATGGAAACGATCCGAAAGGAATTTTCGGAAGTGACCCTTGCGGCTGATGATGCGGAAGGGAGGATGAATCTGAAGAATGCCGATGCATGGGTTGCCGGACAACCCTCACTCTCAATGGATGACCTTCAGGCCGCCAAGAAGCTTAAGATCATCTTTGCCCCTTATGCCGGTGTGAATACCCTGCCTGTTGCTGAAATCCAAAAACGCCGAATCCGCATTGCCAATGTCCATGTCAATGCACCCTTTGTGGCGGAACGCGCCATCGCGCTGGCGCTGGCTTTTTATGGAAAAATTATCAATTATCACAATGATTTGAAGCATTTTCAATGGCACGGATACTGGGCCGGTTCCGGGATCAAAGACACATGGAATTCCATCCGAGGGAGAAACTGCGCCGTCGTTGGCGCCGGAGAAATCGGAAAAGCGATTGCGCGACACCTGAAGGCCTTCGGTTGCCCGGTCATCGGATTTAAAAAACACGCCCAAAACGGATCCATGGAAAGCTTTGACGCCGTTACCACGGATCTTTGGGAGGCTGTCGGAAAAAGCGAACTCATCTTTGTTTGCCTCCCTTTGACTCGCGAAACCCGAGGGATCATCGGGGAATCGATCCTCAAGAAAATGTCCGGAAAATTTGTCGTCAACGTTGGCCGGGGAGATCTGATCGAAGAAAAGGCCTTTTTTGAATCTTTAAAGGAAGGCGTCCTGAAAGGGGCGGCCATCGACGCATGGTATGCCTATCCGCAGCCTGGAAATCCGAAGATGTCCCCTTCAAGATACCCTTTCCATGAGCTTCCCAACGTGGTCCTTTCTCCGCACGTTGCCGGATTCACACCGGAAGCTGCTGCCCTGAATATCGAGGCGACCGTCGAGAATATCCGCGCTTATCTTAAAACCGGCCATCCCAGAACTGAAGTGGACCTGGATGCCATGTATTGAGCCGGAACCCCGGTATGCCCATCCAGCGTCCGAGGAAACGTGATGAAGAAAAAAGACACCCTTTCAAAACTCTATCGGGAAATGGCTTCGCCCTCTTTTTATCCCCATACGGTCCTACAAGTTACGCGCAAGGAGACCCACATCTCCGCGGTCTTTCTCACAGGCGATTTTGTCTATAAACTCAAAAAGCCCCTGGATCTGGGTTTTTTAAATTTTCGATCCCTTTCCGACCGGCATCATTTTTGTAGGCAAGAAATTCTTCTCAACCGGCGCCTCAGTTCCGGAGTCTATCTCGGCGTTGTTGCTATTTATCAGAAACCCGATGGTTCGTTTTCCCTGGAAGGACCTGGTACGATCATGGAGTACGCAGTAAAGATGCGGCAACTTCCCGATGCCGCCGCCTTCAGAAACCGCCTCCAGGCCCAAAAAATGCGGCTGGGACTAATCAACGCATTAGGAAAAAAACTTGCCGCCTTTTATGAAAAAAGCGCCAGCAGCCCTGAAATCGACCGTTTCGGCAGTCGGGATGTCATATCGGCCAATATGGAGGAAAACTTCACCCAGTTGGCATCTTTTGTGGGGACCATCATCGATCCGGAAAAGTGGGAATTCATCTGCCAGGTCAGCCGGACCTTCCTGAACCTGCGGGGCAATCTCTTTGAAACCCGGATCGCTTCAGGCCGGATCCGGGACGGCCATGGCGACCTGCGAACGGATCATGTCTATTTCTACCGAGGCATCCAGATTATCGACTGTATCGAGTTCAACGATCGGTTTCGTTACGGGGATGTGATTTCAGACATTGCCTTTCTGCACATGGACCTGGACCATTACGGCCTGCCCACATGGAGTACAACATTCCTGGCAGCTTACGTGGAATTCTCGAAAGACCGGCAAGCCTATGCCCTGGTCGATTTCTACGCCGCCTACCGGGCCATCGTCCGGCTGAAGGTCTCCTGTCTGAGTCTGTCCGCCGCCGAGCCGAAGAAACGAAATGATTTGATGTCGGATGCCCGCCTATACATGGACCAGGCCTATCGTTATTCCGTGCAGTTCGGCAGGCCGACAATCTGGATGACCTGCGGGCTCCCGGCTTCAGGGAAATCCGCTCTGGCCCAAGGTATCGCTGAGACCCTGGTGCTTTATAAAATCCAATCGGATGCGGTTCGAAAGGAGATTTTCGACAAAACCGATGAACAGATCGTTCCCTATGATGATGGGATCTACCGGGCCGGGATGCGGGATCGGGTCTACGCCCAGATGCTGGCAGTAGCACAGGACAAACTTCGCGCCGGAGAATCGGTCCTTATGGACGCCACCTTTTCTCGCCGGAAATGGCGGGAGGCCGCGCGTCTTTTGGCCCATGATCTTAACGCCAATCTAATCTGCGTGGAATGTATCTGCCGTGAGGAAACCCTCCGAAAAAGACTTGAAGCGCGGAAAAACGGAATCGGTTTGTCCGATGCCCGTCTTGTCCATCTGCCTAAAATGACGGCCGAATTCGAGGCAGTGGATGAAATGCCTTCGGATATGCACCTGAGAGTCGATACCGATCAGGATTTCGATAAAAGTCTGAATATCGCCCTGAGCCGAGGGTATGACCTGAAATGCCGCCAGGTAAAACAACGGATCTAAGAGCTTTTGCAACAGCAGGAACTTTGTTCAAAGGGAAAGAAAGCCCTCAAAGGGTTCCCGATCCCATGACGGAATGCTTTGGGGCGGGGGGTTTGTCCGCTATTTTATAGGTGCGGCTTCCCGTGCGAATCCAATATCGATCTCCATCATTGACAAGCCGATCGGATATCCGAAAAAGAGCCGATTCCGCGAATTTAATGCGATCTTCCCCGAAGCTCATATATAGGGAATCATTTTCGATGAAAAGCTTCTTCGGCATGAGCTTCATCCGTTTTTTCGTGTTTAAAATTAAAAAGATTCCCTCCGGCTCTTCGATGACATCAAATACGAAAAGCGCCGTATCCTCATAAGGGAAATAGACCTTTTCCCTCCCTCCTTCCAACTCCTGGCTTAAGAAAAAACCTTCGGCGTCTTTCCGGATGCAAGCGTGAAAATGATCGATGATCTTCTTATGCTCGAAAGGGCCGTATCGGTTGTGCCAGCGACCGTTTTTATCCAACCGAAAAACAGCTTCTTCCTTGGTGATAACCACTTCTTTCATCGGCCCAATCGCCAAATTGCTCCAAAATACACAAGGGGTGCTTTATTGAAGCGGAAAACGAGAAAAAAGCTTTTCAGGATCGTTTGAACCGTTCGAGACTCAGCATAACCTGGTTGTGAGGGTCCGGGCATCCGAGTTCGATGGTGTCTCCTTTCCACCAGGGTCTGCTACCTCCGAACTGAAAGGTGGAAAGACCCGGAAAAAGGTCGTGATAGAAAAAGCCGCACAGTCCGCCGGTATTGTGGCAGCTGATTTCGAAACGTTCCCCCACCTGATGCCCCGCATTGCAGTTTCCCTTTACCGACTTCACCGTCGCCACCACGCGGAATCCGATTCCTGGATCTTGTGCCATACTGTCCCTCCCTCTTTCTCGTTTGGTCAACGCGCTTTAAATTTCCACAGGCCGCCAAGTTATTCCATAAAATCCCCTCCAAACCGGCTGACGATATCCTTGAAGCTCAAATCCGCATGCCTTTCCCAGAAGGCAATATCATGATCCGGGAGATCGACTCTGCCGCCGGGAAAGACGTATTTGCCCGACATGAAGGCCGCGCCGCTGCCCCTGAGCAGAAGATGGGTTTCGATCCGGCCGGCGTGCTTACGTACCAGGATGAGAATCGCCGCGGGCATGGGTTCCATGGGAGGTTTAATCATGTGCGTCACTGATATATCCTCTTGAAAAGAGTCCGAACATCCATACCCGGACCTTTATGGTATTGCGGCGTGTAAATCAAGACGCAGGATGTTCAGCCTAATTTCCAGTAACCCACAAATGTTAAAAGCGTATCCGGACTCCCTGAAAATATAAGGCCCATCGCCGACAGGGATCGATTTGACCACGTTGCACCATCTCCCGGCCGCCGGGAAGGATTGAGGGGTCTCAAATTTGCTCGCTATTTCATATCCGATCGCAAAGGGCGTAGGACGCGCCTTGCCTTCGGTTCTGGCCTGTGTTAGCGTTTTCAACCGATCCGAATCGTTTTAAATGCGCTAATAGAAAGGAGCGGCCATGGCCAAACACATAGGCATTGTGGCATGCAGCGCCGAGGGAGCGGCTCTCTGCTACCGAACCCTTTGTGCCGAAGCGCCAGCTCTCATGGGAGAGCACCTGCATCCCGAAGTCTCCATGCACACCTATCCACTGGCACAATACATGGTGCACATCCGTTCAGGGAACTGGGGTGAAGTGGCCGCCCTGATGCGCTCTTCAGCCGAAAAACTCGCCTCCATCGGAGCCAGGCTGGCCATTTGCCCGGATAATACCATCCATCAGGCCTTTGATCTGGCCGCCGCCGAATCGCCCATTTCGTGGCTCCACATCGCGGATGCGGTGGCGCAAGAGGCCCGGGAACAGCAATATAAGCTTCTGGGCATCATCGGAACCCGGTATCTGATGACCGGACCGGTCTATCCCACGCGACTTGCCAAGAATGATATCGACTGTGAGATTCCGGAACCCTCTGACCGGGAAAAGATCGACCAAATTATTTTCAAAGAGCTGGTCAACGGGATTTTCAAAGAGGAATCCAGGATCTACTTCAACGAGGTGATCCGGAAATTGAAGAATAAAGGGTGTGATGCGGTGGTATTGGGGTGTACGGAAATCCCGCTTCTGGTGGACCCAAAGGACTGCCCGCTTCCGGTCTTGGACTCCACCCGCCTTCTGGCCAGGGCAGCCCTGAAGGAATCCCTCGAATCCCCATGATGTAGATGCAAGCAAGCAAGGCAGATAGATTCGCGAAGGCTCCATAATAATGAAAAAACCCATCGCAGGCACTGCCGCCGGCATTTTGGCCATTGTACTGTGGAGTACGACGGTAGCCCTTGTCCGGAGCCTGACCGAACAACTGGGACCCCTCACCGCCGCCGCCTCGGTTTACATCGTGGGCGGTCTGGCCTCCGGGGTGCGATTCCTTTTATCGCCGGGACACCTCAAGTCTCTCTTTCAACTGCCCCGAAAGTACCTGTTCGGGTGCGGGGCACTATTCATCCTTTACATGACTGCGCTCTTTGCGGCCATCGGGTTCAGTAAAGACCGGATTCAGGTTCTGGAAGTAGGGCTATTAAATTACCTGTGGCCGCCGCTGACAATCATTTTCTCTCTGGGGCTTCTCAATCGTCGGGCCAACTGGATCCTGATACCGGGAACGTTGCTGGCGGTAACGGGTATGGCCATCATCCTTGCCGGAGAGGAGACTCTTTCTTGGGAGTCCTTAATAAAAAATTTCTTTGAAAATCCCGTTGCCTATCTTCTCGGGCTGACCGCCGCCGTTTCGTGGGCCTTATACTCAAACCTTACCCGGAGATGGGCCGGCGGACATCCGGAAGGGGCCGTGGATCTTTTCATGCCGGTTACCGGTTGTGTCTTCCTCGCCTTTTCTCTGACCCTGGAGTCTATGCCTGGCTATACGCAACGGGCTGTGCTGGAAACGGTGTTTTTAGGTTTGGCGACGTATCTGGGCTACGGCCTCTGGGATTATGCCATGAGGCAGGGGGAGGTGGTGCTGGTCGCCGCTTGCAGCTATTTGACACCGCTGTTGTCCACCCTCATCAGTGTCTTTTACCTGAGGGTCTCACCCACACAAGGCCTTTGGATCGGATGCGCCCTGCTGGTGACCGGCTCCCTGCTCAGTTGGTTTTCCGTTGAAGCAACAAAGTGATTCGGCTATCGCAGGGGTCGGCGGAGTGGGGTGTTTCAAGCGTTTCGGGTTCAACGCGGATTCAAGATGTTCTTTCCCGATGGGATCCGGATTCCCGTCACTTCAGCCCGGACGCATTCTTTTCCGCCGGCATACAAGCTGCAGACGACGATCGTCCTACGTGGATGCTGTTCTTTCACCGTTGCACGAAGAACAAGTTCGGCATCGATGGGGGTGGGCTTCAGATAGGTAATGTTCAGATTCCCCGTAACGAAGGTAATTTCCGGTTCGGTCCCTGGAAAGCGCCCCTCGGCATCGTAGGCCGCTGCCACACAAGTCCCGATGCTGTGGCAATCGATTAAGCAGGCGATCAACCCGCCGTAGACCACTCCGGGGAAAGCCGTGTGGTAAGGTTGGGGCGAAAAATGGAAAACCCCTTCCTTCCCGTCCCATCGGGTCCGAACATGGAGCCCATGCGGATTGTTCCTCCCGCAGCCGTAACAAACGGCGATTTCAGACGCGCAAAAATCCTGAATGGCATCAATGATCATTCTTTCCTCCATTCCAGAGAGTGCGGATTTGCCTCCTTTAGCCCGAATTCCCAAAGATGATCAAGGCCAAAGATGCAAAAAATTCTATAGCACCTTATCGGCCTTCATTTTGTTCCAACCCTTGCAGCCACTATGGGAGGATGCAATGCAGCAGATGGACTTTTTACGAAGCCATTCAATTTTCTTGACAAAGTTTCCTATTTTATGCTGATATCCACTCATAAATTTACGCTTTCTATATTTTTTCAATAGGGAAATTATCGGGGAAAAATTGCCTGATAATCCAACTATCAGGTAAAATCGACCTGATAATCAATGGTTAGACGGCTTCAATTAGTCAGGCCGAACGTATCGCCTCAAGCCGAAAGGAGTGTAAGAAATGATCACCGACGAGATCAAGCAAGTTGTGAAGACACGGTATGGCAAATTCGCCGAAACAGGCGGAAAGAAAGAGTCCTGTTGACCCAGCAAGAGGCAGCCCAGTTCGGGCTACGCAGTGGATCAGGGACTCTATGGTCAGGCTGAGCTTTCCTTAGTGCCGGAGGTTGCTCTCAACCTCTCACGGGGTTGTGGCAACCCTACTGGTTTCGCGAACCTTCAGCCTGGCGATGTGGTTGTAGATTTCGGCTGTGGGGGCGGGATAGACGTCATCCTGGCTGCTCACAAAGTCGGATCGCAAGGGAGAGTAGTCGGCGTAGATGGCGCGCCTCAGATGATCGAGCGGGCCAAGCAGGCGGTGGCTGAGGCGGGCTTGCAAGACAGGAACATTGAATTCCGCAACACATACTTGAACAAGACACAGCTTCCAGATGGCTTTGCGGACGTGGTGACCTCCAACTGCGTCATCAACCTGTGCCCTGATAAGGACGCAGTATATGAAGAAGTCTTTCGTATCCTGCGATCCAGTGGGCGAATCGCCATCTCGGACATTGTTCTCACCGAGAACATCGCTCTTGAGCTACAAGAGCGCTTCCACTCAACTTGGCCGGGATGTTTGGGCGGAGCCATTGCTGAAGAGGACTACTGGCAGACGGTGAGGCAAGCTGGCTTTACTGAGATTCAGATTGTGGCGCGTCACCTGCTCACGCCAGAGGAATTAGAAGCAATGGCCTGTTGTCCTGGCGAAGAATTCACGCCGCCGCCGAGCAAGGAAGATCGTGTTGCCGTGGAAGGGAAGGTGACTAGCGTCAAGTTCACAGCGATGAAGTTACCCGTGAAGCGAAAGATAGAACACAACCGCACCAACAACCGCCTAACAAGCGGTTGCAGCGGACCGTCCGCTGCGCGGCCCGCCGCTGAACCGGGGCGTTCCCGAGGCGCGCGGGCGCGCCTCGGGAATGGCGAGCTACGCTGCGCTCTCC
>PCSF01000301.1:0-450 GCA_002771315.1 Desulfobacterales bacterium CG23_combo_of_CG06-09_8_20_14_all_52_9
CAAGATGAAAAAGGACGAATCTATTGAGCGCATTTGGATACCCGCAGTCACCCTCTTTTTTCTGGCCGCATGTGCCGCACCCTTTTCAACGATTCCTTCCTCCCCGCTGGCACTGAACTCCCTGGATGCCCGGGTACGGTTTGTTGGCGACATCCCGGCGCCCGGGGTCGCGCGTCTGACGGTCGATGTGGAAAACCGGCTGATTGCCGTAAAGCAGGACGGCGGAATGGAGTTCTTCAGCCGGAAAAAGGACAAAGGGACTCCGTTTTCTGCAATTGCCGGACAGGTGATGCCTGTTACAAAAAAGCCATTGGGAGCGACCACCGGTGATGGAAAGATCTATATAACCGATGGCGGAAGCGACTATGTGGTTCTTTTGGATCCAAAGGGATCGCGAATCGACAGTTTCGGCAGTCGGGGAGGCGGTCCAAAGGCCTTCAATGTCCCTTC
>PCSF01000301.1:497-2107 GCA_002771315.1 Desulfobacterales bacterium CG23_combo_of_CG06-09_8_20_14_all_52_9
ACCGGCGCATTCAAATATTGGGTGTCAACGGCGAATATATTACATCCGTGGGCCCCATCCTGACGGTTAAAGACGAAAAAACCAAAAAGGCCTTACTGGAAAAGCCTGCACCCAAAGATTTGAACAAAGAAGAGCTCGAAAAAATCAAACTCATCTTACGGAAAAAAACCCCGGAAGATGAAAAACCTAAAACGGTATCCCTGATGAATCCCATCGATGTCGCTGTGGATCCCCGGGGATTGATTTATATTGTGGATGCCGGGGACGATACCGTCAAGATCTGCGATGCTTCAGGGGAGTTCATCGATAAACTTACGCAGGTCGAGTCTCCGCACATCATCGTTGCCGCAAAAGACGGTATCTATCTGGCAGACCAGGAGAAACTCAGCATCCGGAAGTACAACTATGACATGAAGTTCCTCTATGCCTTCGGGAGCCGAGGCACCGGTCCGGAGCAGTTCGGCGCCATCGATGACCTTGCCGTTGATGAGGAGGGGCACCTTTTTGTCGCTGACGGAAAGAGGGGGTTGATTCATGAGTTTTTTTCTGACCCGGAGCCCCCCTTTCATGTCTGGACAAAGTCGCCGCCGCCTGCTTCAATTCGATGGGTGATGGATTTGCCCTTAAAAGCTGCCAGGATTGCATGGGATCAGCGAGAGAACTTGTATGCCGTGGACGGGTCAAAGGTATACCGGATTCGAGATGGACGGATCGAACGGATACCCATCGATGAAAAGATAGAACCGGTAGCCGTGGCCGTGGATCCGGCCGGATTCCCGTGGGTGCTGGACGGTGCCGGCAAGCAGGCCGTGAAAATCGATGCGACGGGCGCGGTACTGGCAAAGCCTTTTCAGCTAACCGACAAGGCTTTGAACTGGCTTTCAAAAATCAGGGACATTGCCGTGAGTAGTAAAGGGGTGGTTTCCGTGGCCGATTCCGGCAATCGCTGGATTTGGTTGCAGACTTTCAAACCCGACGGAACCAGGCTTTCCACCGTGATTCGGAATGACAAGTCAGGGAGCATGTTGGAGAGTCCGGCAGCTCTTTCCCTGGATGAAGCCGACAATCTGTATGTTCTGGACAATCAAGCCCTCCGCATTCATATCTATAGCCCGTACGGCGAACCCACAGGCTCATTTTCCATCCGAGGTAAATCAGAGTCCCCTGTCGATCTGTGCGTGATCCACGGCGAAGTCTATGTTGCGGATCCCGGTAGAGACCGCATCCAGGTTTTCAGCACCCAAGGCGCCTTCTTGCGGGAGATCGGCATCAAGGGGAGCGGAAAAGGAGACCTCATCAACCCCGTCGGAATTGCGGTCAAGGAAGATCTCACCCTTTTTGTGGCCGATGCCGGAAACTCCAGAATCCAAGTGCTCCAGCAGGCTCTCACCCCCGGGATGCCTTCGGAAGTCAACATCACCCCGGGCACCCGAAGCGTGAACATCGAATGGAAAAAGAATCCGGAGTCATATCCCTTGGACTATAAGATCTATCGTTCGGTTTCGATGGAGGAGCCCTTTAGTTATATCGGATCCACAAGAGAAAATCGATTCGTCGACCAGGGTGTCGCAGGAGGGAGGAAATATTTTGGCAGCGTTGTCAATAGGAGA
>PCSF01000137.1:0-8766 GCA_002771315.1 Desulfobacterales bacterium CG23_combo_of_CG06-09_8_20_14_all_52_9
AGATAAATACGACCGGGGACCCTTGATCCGGTATCCGTATGAAATCTTGAAAGGCGACTGTCCCGATGTTCTGGCCTTTGATCTTTATGCCGGTTGTCCCGGCTACAACGTGTCGGTGGAATTGGCTTTCATGCTCTCTTTGAGCGGTCGTCTTTCACCGGGCGATATCACCGTGATCGTGGGGGCCGAGAACCTTCACCGGGCCCAGGCATTTCGACCGGATGATACGGCCCATATTATTTTCGGAGATGATGCCTTGGCCACGGCCCTGGAGACTATGGGCGCACTGGATTCGCAGGGAACGTTCGAGTCGAAAAAGATCCCCGATTTCACCATAAAAAAAGATCCGGTGGTTGAGATCGCGGAGCATTTATTGCCTCTTGCCGGAAACAGGCCCCTGGACGGCCTGATTTTGGACAATCATTTGGGAACGCTCGTCCATCGCCTTCCGGCCACAGCGGCCAGGGTTCAGCATGCCCTGATGGAACGTCTGCATCCGGAGGCGGCCGATCAAGGACAATTCTTAAGGTTCAAAGATGCCCTGGACTTTTATGACCGTCACACCTCATTTTTTGCCTTTGATATTATGACGCTTAATCCAAGATCTCATATCGTCGAAGAGATCGCCAAGGCATATGTCCAATCCGGGAAGTACCGGCGTGTGGCCTCCGTATTTCTCTCCACGGACCTCCATGTCAAAATCGCCGTTCACGAAGGAATGGGATATGTGTTTCGACCGCCGGAAAAAGGGATCGTAGACACTTTGACTCGGACCCACGGATGCTTTGCCGACTACATCCATATTTCCGAGGAGGCCGACGGCGTTTTCGGGAAGATGGACGGAAAGGGGGTCTTTCTCTATGCCACCCGGAGCGCGCCGGGCCACCTGTCGAGCCTGCTTAGCCCTCATGGACTCACGCTCGCCGATATGGATCTTTTAATCGAACATCAGGCCAATTTCGCCATCATCCCTTTGACCCTTGAGCAGGTGTTCAACGGTGGCCCAGGCGATTTAAAACAGACCGTGGCGGATTTTGTCGCCAATAAAATGGCCACCAACATCCATACCCGCGGCAATTGCTCCGTGGTCTGCATGCAGCGTCTTCCTTACGACCTTCAAAGAGGGTTTCTGCAGCCGGATACGATCCAGCGGTTTCCCATCAATCGAAATCTAGAAAAACTCAAACATGCTAAAACGATTTTAAGCGACAGCGTGGGAGCCGGGATGACGCGCAGCGCATTTTTGCAGCGCCTATGACGGGTGATTCATCCGCGCGTCCTTGATTCCAAAAAGAAGGCCAAACAGGAGGATGCTAAACTGAACGCCGCGCAGAAGTAGAACAAGGCGACAAAGCCCCAACGGGCAATCACCGAAGCACCCATAAACGGCCCCAGAAAATATCCGGCCTGGAACATCTGCATCCCCAAGTTTGTATTGAAGGCTCGGAACCGGGCCGGGGACAGGTCGAACATGAGGCTGCCGAAGACCGGCATGGCGATACCCCATCCCAGGCCGAAGGCCACACCCAGGGCAAAGAAGCCCACCTCATTTCGCGCATGACCCAGAAGGACACAGGCTGCGGCAAGTCCTGCCATGGTCCATGCCACCAGACGCACCTTATCCATTCGATCAAAGAGATTTCCCGCCGCAATGCGAATCCCGATCTCGCCCGCTGTAGCAAGGGTCAGAAAGAGGCCGGTACTTCCTATCCCCACGCTCCTCCCGAAGGGATCGAGAAAGAAGAAAATCAGGGCCTGACTGCAATAGAAAAAGAGCATGGCCCCAAGAAGGAGCAAAACGGCGGGGTTGCCAAGGTCCTCGCGAATGTCTCTTGCGTTCAGGGAACTTCGAACAGAAGATATCCCCTCACTCGGCAAAGAGGGAGACATCCCGCGGATAAAAGGGAAGACCAAGAGGGTGACCCCGGCAAAAAAGAGGAGGACTCGGGGAAACCCGCCCAGGAGACTCTCCAGGAAGGGAAGCATGGGAGGGACCACGGTATTGGGAAGGAGCGTAACGATGCCCATGAGTCCGAACACCTGGGCGCTTCTGCCCTTTGGGATATGGTCGATCATCAAGGCCGTGAGGGCTGCACCCATGACGACGAAAGCAATTCCATGGAAGCATCTCGCAAGGAGCATGCTGACAAAGCCGGAAGTCAAGCTGTAGAAAGACAAAGCGGCCATGGCCATGACCGTTCCTGCATACAGGAAGCGCCGAGCGTTGCCGGAATGGAAAAAAGGGCTCACCACAGGCCGCACTACGAGCGATATGGCCGAGTATGCGCCGATGAGGAGGCCGAACCATTTGGGGTCGATGGGCAGGGTCCGGAGGTATTCATAGAAGCTGAAGAAGACAGAGATATTTGCATAGGCGAGGAAAACAACGGCAAAAAGCAAAACGATTTCCCGGTTCCATACGGAACTCGACAGCGTCGAGTCCTTTTCTCCGTTTTTACGGAGTATATCGGAACCGGCTTTTCCTTTATAGGGTTCGCTGGAAGTGAGCGCTTTTTCGGATGTCATTCCAAATATCAAAGCGTTCAATTATAGATCCTCTGCTATGGAAATAATCCGGTCGCCCAGCATGTGGACGTAACTTCCCATTTCGTTATCGTACCACCCGTACGCCACGACCTGGGTCACGGGAATCCGGATCTGATGGTCCGGGAGCGAAGAGAAAATCTTTGCATCAAGCCCGGGGACCGTCTCTAAATCAATGGTAACTTCGGCTGTTCGTGTATGAGTTTCATGCCCCTCGATGATGGCGGCAGCAGTCGGATAGCCGATGATGTCGCAGGATACGTTTTGGCCTTCCGTATAATGAAGATACCCGTTCGGGTCGGATTCTGAGGCCTGTCGATAGATATCGTTGATCCGCTCTTTGCGGATGGTGTTTCCGGAGATGTCTTCCTGCAGATTCATGACCAGGATGATCAGAGATCCCGCGGAGGTGGGAATTCGCACCGATTCGGCGATGATGCCGATGCGTTGCATTTCCGGAATCACCAGGCCCAGTGCCTTGGCGGCCCCGGTGGAGGTCAAGATGATGTTGTTCATAATGCTGCGGTTTTTGCGCAGATCCGTCTTTCCGGCCTCGGGAAGACGGTCGAGAACCTCCTGGGAACCTGTGGCGGCATGAACCGTGGCCATGGAGGCGGACAAGAGCTTCCTGGGCCCGAAATGATCCAGGATCGGTTTGATCATGTGGGCCAGGCATGTGGTGGTGCAGGAAGCGTTGGAGATGATTCGGTGGCGCCTCGGATCATAGGCATGATGGTTGATTCCCATGACCGTAGTCACGCTGTCTTCCGGCATCCCTTTTCCTTTGTCCTTGATCTTGAAAGGAGCGGAAACGATCACCTTCTCTGCACCTGCCTGGAGGTGCCCTCGTACGGACCCCTTGGAATGATCGACGGGAAGGGACGGGTCCAAGAATTGTCCCGTGGTGTCCACCACCAACCGGACCCCATGCTTTTGCCAATCGATATCGGCCGGATTTCGCTGGGTTCGAAGGAAAGTGATCCGAATGCCGTCGATACGCAAAGTTCCCGAAGCGTCGTTGATGTGGGTGATGAGCGGTTTGGCGTTGCGGCCGTAAAGCCGGGTGTGTAACATGCCGTAAGTGGAGTCCCGTTCCACGTAACGGGCGATATCCTGCAAGGATGTACCGGCCGGCCTCCCGATGTTGACGACCAGCTCTTTAAAGTGCTTGCGGCCGATTTGATCCCACAAGGTCAGCTTTCCGATTCTCCCAAGGCCGTTGATGCCGAGTTTCAGAACTTGAGAATCCTGCATTGTCGTCATTCCTCCTGCTCTGTTTTTCAAACCCAATGCCGATGAAAAAAGCCCCAGTCCTTTAAAAGAAAGCTATTTCTCCATCACGGGAATCAGCCCTTTATATATCGAACCTTCCCGGCCGTCGATGCTGATGAAGTCTCCGGACCGGATGAGGTTCTGGTTCAGGCGGCACTCCTTTTCCTTTTCATAACAGGTCAAGGCGTCGCACCCCACCACGCAGGTCTTTCCGAGGCGATAGGCCACGACGGCGGCATGGGAACTCACCCCGCCCCGCCCCGTCAACAGACCGTCGGCGGCGTGAATTTCGCGGATATCATCGGGAACCGTGTCGGATCGAATCAAGATCAGGTGGGTGTCCGGTTCCGATCGTCTCCAGGAATCGATATCTTCCAGGCTGAACACCGCTCGGCCGGTCATGGCGCCGCCCCCGGCGCCAAGGCCATGGGCCAGGTATCGATCTTCTGAGATTTGGGAAAAGTCAAAGGAAAAGGCTTCGGTTCGTTCACGGACAACCATGTCCCTGGCCTGCAGAAAATACAGATCCTTTGGGGATGGGGATTCAAAGGTGAATTCGATCTCTTGCGGTCCCCAGCCTTTTTTGTAGATCAAATCGTTGGCTCTGTGTTCCAGGGTTTGATAGATTTTTGGGAAATGGGTTTCCAGGGTGATATCGGTATCTCGCAGCTCCGTGTCCTGCTGGCGGATGGATATGGGAAGGGTCCTTACCAATCCCAGGGCCACGTCTTCGCCCTGGTTTTGGGTTGTGAAGTCTCCCCAGAGGCCGAGGGTTTCCCCGGACCATCGGGGATTGTGGGTGAACAGGACGCCGGTTCCGGAATTGCCGGACAGGTTGCCGAAGACCATGGCCTGGATGGTGACGGTGGTCCCCCAGTCGTCCGAAATCCCCAATATCCTGCGATAGGCTTTGGCTTTGTGGGAATCCCACGAATCAAACACCCGCTGGATGGTGACGAGTAATTGCTCGAAGGGGTCTTCGGCAATTTTGATCCCAATATCCAGAATCATTTTTTTATAGGCTAGGGCCACCAGGCGCATCTGATCCCCGCTTAAGTTGCGTTTAAAAGGGATTTCCAGATATCGCTTGAAGCTGTTGATGATGGCATCGAAATCGTCCCGGTCCATTCCGAAAGACATGCCGTAACACTGCAGAAATCGTCGATAATTGTCCCAGGCAAACCATGGATTTTGGGTTCTTGCCGCGACTCCTACGGCAATCTCTTCATTCATTCCCACATTCAGGAAGGTGTCCATCATCCCGGGCTGGGAAATGGATGACCCGCTTCTCACAGAAAGGAGAAGAGGATTTTTGGGGTCCCCAAACGTTTTTCCGGCAAGTCGTTGCAAATACCTCAGGTGCAGGCGGAGTTGTTCTTTCAGATTCTTGGCTGCCGGGGGAAATCCGTTGACAACTTCCCTGAAACGAAACGCCTCTGTGGTGACGATGAATCCCGGAGGGACCGGGAACCCGAAATTATGGAGTTTGACCAGATTGAAGCCTTTATTTCCCAGGTATATGACTCCTAAAATGCGGCTCTTGGCTTTATTGATGGACATCATGGCCCGTTCGGGATCATAAAGAAGCAGCTGATGCAATTTTTCTTTAGGCAACTGATTGGCTTGATGAAAGAGAGTGCTCAAGATGCGGCTGATGAAAAGGTCCAGTCGCTGGAGGCCCGCAGAGAGCGCGATTCGATCCCGAAAGAAGATTTCAAACACTCGGTGTTTGATATTTTCGAAGTTTGGATCCTTGTTTGCGGCCAGATATTTCGAAAGGATCTGATTCATCGGTAACCGCACCAAAACACGATTCAGGCTTTGCTCGTAAATCGTGTTGAAATAATCGTGAATCACGTTGGAGACCGCCTGGGAAAGGCCTTTAAAGATATCCATGTACTGGGTGAAGGTGAATCCTTTCACTTCAAGGGAATGATAAATGAGATCCAGGTGGCGTTCCATTTCCAGGGAAGAGATGCCATCCAGTTTCAAGGCTTTTTCTAAAAGGAGCAATAGATCGTAGATCTGGTAAAAAGTAGCCTTGGTGATAAGGCTGAAGTCGAATTGGTGGATAATCTCTTCAAAAAGCGTGTTCACCAGGCTTTCCAGCCGGAAAGAAAGGCCCAGAGCATCGAATTTCGGTTCCCGGTAGCTGCCGTAAGTGGAGGGGATGTCCACGGTAAAATGGCGTTTCTTATAAATGTCCTCTTTGGCATCATAAGTTTTTCCGGACAGAATAACGCCTTTGAGTAATTCGAGGTAATCCAGAAGTCCAAAAAGCTTTTTCTTCAAATTTGTTTCTGTCAGGGCTTTTTTAAGCCGGTTGATATCCGGAAGCGATTCATCATTGAGGCGGGATAAATATCGATCGAATTCAATGAAATTGAAGCTATAT
Source organism: Desulfobacterales bacterium CG23_combo_of_CG06-09_8_20_14_all_52_9 (assembly GCA_002771315.1). Taxonomy (GTDB): domain Bacteria; phylum Desulfobacterota; class Desulfobacteria; order Desulfobacterales; family UBA2156. The sequence goes on from PCSF01000137.1 coordinate 6,212, forward strand.
TTCTGAATCAGCAGGCGATAAAAATCGATGGCCAGGCGGAATCGCCGGCGGTCCGTATGCGATGCTTGCGGAACCTGCCTCAGGACATCTTCCAGCCGCGCATCTTCAAGTAAGAAGAGATTTTCAGCAAAAGCATGCCCTTCCTTTTCAAGGGTGGTCATGATGCGATGGAATCCATCGACATAGATCCCCTTTGCCTCGATCTGTTCGTAGATGCTGGGCGGGAGAAACGGCTTCAGGCATTCCTTGTCCTGGGTAGCCCAAAATTGGAAAACCGCTTCAATGAATTTGATGACTTGGTTGCTGCTTTCCACATGGCTTTGTTTTCTCAAGAAATGAATCAGTATGTCTTTTCTGTGGGACAGCTCGTCGATCTCCGTAGAGATGTCGCGAAGGAGTCCTTCCGCGCCGATATCATTGAAGAAGACCGGCATCAGGCGGGTCATTTGTTTGACAAGATTATATACCGGTCGGATGTCTGCATTCAAAAGGCGTGTGATGTCCCGGGAAAAAAGATCCGTATCCTTGATGAAGACTCCGCAAAGGGCCAGGTAGATCGACAGATTGGAAAGGAGCATGACCGATCGTTTCGGATTGAGTTCGATAAGCTCCAGCCAAGTTCGGATATTAAGAAGGTGAGCGTTGTTGGATTGAATCTGCCAGTCGTTTCCCACCCCTGAAATGCCGGGGGTTTGGAATTCAAGGTCGATAACGGAATCGATAAAGTATCGGATGAGTCCCGGATCGTCGGTTTTATAGACCCCTTTTCCCATGTTCAAAACGCCGTTAAGGGCGGCCGATGGATACTTTTCGATGCTGTCCTTCAGGAGGGCAAATGTCTGACGGATGAGCTTTTCGAGATTCCATCCCTTCTCATGTTGGATGAGGTGCCCGACAGTCTGATTGATTTCCCGTAAAGCTTCTTCATGGGCGTTGGAAAGCCCTGGAAGATTCATGATCTGGAATAAAAAGATCAATTTCCATTTATTTCCCAATCCCTTGGAAGCACCGGCCTCCTGGAGGCGTCTCGGGATGTTGCGGTAGGCCTCGGCGATCTGGTTGAATCCCGGAAGGGTGAGGCGTTGGCCTATCTTATCCCTTAAGTCTACTGAATTCGGATCACATAGAGTATTCAAGCGGGTTGCAAGCTCCCGGAGGCGGGCATGAGATACTTCATTAAAAAGATGCGATAAGTCTTTCGGGGGTTGATCCTCCTGGAGTTCTTTTTCAAATAGCGTTTCTGGATCCGGTTCGCTTAACCAGTAGGCATAGGTCTGTTCGAAATATCGATGCAACAGAAGGCAGGTTTCTCCGGGGTCGCCGATCGTTTCTTCCGGGTATTTAAGTAAAAATTCCCCATGTTTTTTTAAGGGGTAATAGCTCTTCACGAACAGGAAAAAAGTCTTGTCGTCAAGCTCCCTGATTTTTTTGAAGGCCGATTGAACCACCGGAAGAAATCGGGGAATTTCCGGTCCGGCATCTTTGATGATCTTTTGTAAATATAATAAGAGGTTGTCCGTGGCATCCGGATGAACTTCGGGATTATTGGACTGTGTTATGGCATTCAAGAAGATTTCGATGAAAAGGAGCGCGCCCTCAGCCCCTTTCGGATGGCTTTTGAAGATGTGGAAATAGTCAAGGGCATATGTTCTGGCCTCTGTGACGATGAATTGCCAGTTTCGGTAAGGATGGGAGATTTCCTTGAGAAATGTATTAAGTCCTTCAGCCAACCCATAGTATCGTTCCATGATCTCTTGAATGACCTGGTACTTTGGATCCATCTTCACATCGATGTGATAGTCGGCCAGGTTGATTTCCAGGGCTTTGGAATGGACCATCATAAACTCCAGCTCAGGAAAAAGATAAGGCAATTAAAGGTGATGAAATCGTAAAAAGTCGAAAATGCTCTCTTTCCGTCATTCCGGCGAAAGCCGGAATCCAGTGTTATCAAGCACTTATGAAACCCCTGGACCCCGTTTTTCAACGGGGTGACGACTTTTTACGAAGCCATCAAAGGTCACCAATGACCGAAATCATAGCAACAGAGGTCTGATATTTCAAGCATGTTGATCGCAGAAAGACTCTTGATTGCGAAATTTTCATGGACTATATTTTTTTAGGATTGCCGGATCACCGGTCTCATTGCCGGGTCGATTTTTTTAAATGACGATGCCGAGGAAGACGATTGTGCCGATCTACGAGTACCAGGCCATTAATCCCGACAAGGGATGCTCCCGTTGCCGTAAGGTGTTTGAGATCATTCAAGGTATAGAGGAACGCCCGCTGGGTCGATGTCCGGCATGCGGAACCGAAGTTAAAAAACTCATTTCTCGATGCCTGGGTGTCATCATGGAGACCCCGGAAGCGATTAAACAAAACGAAAGAAAGATTCGGGACTATGAACAAGCCGGCATGTGGAGCCATGCGGCCGAAATGGCGGACACCTGTGCCGAAAAAACAAAAGACACCGGGTTGAAAGTCCGGGCCATCGAGGATTACCGGAAGGCCGGACACGATGTCGACGGCTTGACCGGGGAGTAGTTTGATCCGCTCAA
>PCSF01000137.1:8778-8947 GCA_002771315.1 Desulfobacterales bacterium CG23_combo_of_CG06-09_8_20_14_all_52_9
TTTTTCTGCAATTCCAAGGAAGCCGCGGAATCACCCGATTCGGGTTCTTTATTGAAACCGCCGGGTTCGGCTGTGGCCTGCGGTGCAAGCAGAGACGAAAATTCAAGGTCACGACCGATTCCACCCAACAGTTTATGTGTTCTTAACCCTACAACGCAACTTATATAAT
>PCSF01000038.1:0-715 GCA_002771315.1 Desulfobacterales bacterium CG23_combo_of_CG06-09_8_20_14_all_52_9
AGTTGTCATCGGGCTGCCATTGGATCTTGTCGTTGATGTCCCACTCAAAGTACGTCAGAAACGCAAAGATTCGGTCTTTCCAGAATCGGTGCTCCACCGTGGCGTCCGAGTGCCAGCCGGTTTCGGGTTTCAAGTCGGGATTTCCCTCAAGGGAATAAAATCCGAAATCCTGATTGGGCCAGAATAGATCGTTGGGGGTAGGGGCCAAAAAGTGCTTTCCGTGACTGATTTTGATGGCGGTGCGGTCCCCGGCATTGATGACCGCACCAAAAAGGGGTAGATTCTCGGTACCGAAGGTGGAATGCTTTTCCTGCCGCACGCCGGCTATGGCTTTGAAATAATCACAGGGCCGATACTGAGCCTCCGTGTAAAGACCGGTGGTATGCAAATCGGCATCGAAAAACTCCCGGGAAGCGGGCGCTTCACCGCCTCCGGCGCTGAGATTCACACTGTTGTTTTCCCAGTTGTAATTTTTATGATCCATTCCGACCAGGGCTGTGGCGCCTTTGAATAGCCTAATATTGGCGTTGGCTTCCATGCCGCGCACCGCGTTGGTTACCTTCATTTGCGTGCCGGCCAAGTCATTATTGGAATCGACATACCAGTCCAGGTCTTCATTTTCCATTTGAGTGTAATCCCCCTTCGCGTTCAGAGTCAGCCAGTCCAAGGGGCGGCTTTTCAACTGAAGGACCAGATGACTGTCCTTGTCTTTTCC
>PCSF01000038.1:1196-2992 GCA_002771315.1 Desulfobacterales bacterium CG23_combo_of_CG06-09_8_20_14_all_52_9
TGGATGGTTTCAGAGGCGCCCCCGTAATCCCCATAAGTCCTCCAGTCGACCCCGGGTTCATTGGCCAGCAGTTCCCCCACGCTCTTGGCGGGACTTTCTTCGATGTCGGGCGAGTCCACGAGAATTACAGAGTTGGATATGTCTTTTCTCTTTTCCTCGGTTTTCGTGGCACTGACCACCACCTCTTCCAGAACGCTCGGCACGGAATCATCTTTCGAGTTTTGGGGCTCCGCCGCCATGGCGCCGGAGAACATGAAAATCAATGCGACCGCCGTCCATCCGTGTTTTTTCATCTTTTCCTCCTATGGCAAAAACCGTTCATTCCGGGTCCGGAATAAAAAAATCCCCGGACCGACATTTTCTCGATCCGGGGATTTTCCCTTTTTGAATCCTGAGATCATTTGGTGCTTTTTTTCCTCGAAAAAGACACCCTGTGTTCAGGCAGGTCTTCTGACTTACGGATCTTCCTACTTGCCGCGCCTTCCCATTTCCATTATGTGCGAAACAGTGGCGCCTGCGGCGTTCGTCCCCGATCACAGCGGCGGGCCCGTCCCCTATTCACAAGGGGTTCCCTTTTCAGCTCTAAGGAGCACCCGAACGATCATCCCTTTAAATGGGGAAAAGCGGAAAGTCAATCGATTTTTAAACCTCTCTTTCGACTCAATCGAAACCGGTGGTTTTTTGAACCGGTGATTTTGATGACAACGGGCGGTTTGGGTATACCAAAATGCACATAAACATGGGACCGATGCAACGATATCTTTATCTAAATAAGGTGATCTGTCGGGCCTATTTAAGAACAGTTATAATGAAACGGCGGGCTTTTAAACCCGCCGTTTCGATTATCGAAGGGTCAACAGGTGGGTCCTCAGGTTCCCGCCCCTCTTTTTCAGGCCGAGTTTCCTTCGGATATGGTTTCGATGTGCGTCGATGGTCCGCTTGGACAATTCGAAGATTTCAGCGATTTCCTTGGTGCTTCTTCCCTGCTTGATTAGGTTGGCGATCTGGACTTCCTTGGGTGTAAGGTTTACGTACTTCGTGGATAGGGTATGTCCGAAAGGAGAGATGATCTCTTCGAGGGACATCTCCACGATTTCCGCAAAAGTTTGCTGGCTGGAATCGAGCTTGGTGGCCTTGAGTTTTTCCAGGTAGGGCTGTACCATCCGTTTGACATTGAGAAGGACCTTTTCCTCAAGCTCATTTTTGTCATCTTCCCGCTTCTTGAGAATGGTTTTGAGGGCGGCGTTGGTGTCTTCAAGGTTCATCGTTCTGGTTTTTAGCTCTTCAGTGCGTTCCTGGACCATCTCTTCCAGCCGGTTCCGTTCCGTTCTTAGGGATTCTTCGCTCACTTTCAGTTTTCGCTCCAGGTCGATGCGCTGCAGCGCGATTTCCACCGTCGCCTTGACCTGGTAATCATGGAACGGTTTAAGAATATAACCCATAATCTGCAGCGAATTGGTTTGCTCCAGCCATTTCTCATCATCATGAGCCGTGATGAAAATGATAGGAACATCAGACTTGGCCTGTATCTTTTTAGCGGCTTGGATCCCGTTCATTCCTCCCGGCAAGACGATATCCATCAAGATCAATTCCGGTTTGTATTTCTTGGCCATCTCGACGGCTTCCTTCCCAGACATGGCCCGGCCCACCACTTCATATCCCATGGATTCCAACGTTCCCTCAAGCTGGAGCCCGATTATCGCTTCGTCTTCGACAATAAGCAATTTACTCACGGTTTAATCCTCTCTATTTAAATATTTTGTCAATTTTTATACCTCAAAAAACTCGAGCCTCTA
>PCSF01000026.1:0-1862 GCA_002771315.1 Desulfobacterales bacterium CG23_combo_of_CG06-09_8_20_14_all_52_9
GACCCATTGTGAGTTGAAATATCGGATGGGTTGTGCCCTGTTATCCCTGCTGTTGTAAAAGCAGAGTTTATTTTAGGGCATCGGCAGGGATAAAACCCTCACCGGATGGCGTTGATTATCGGTGCGGCATACATGTCGGGGTTAACGAGCAACAGCCACCGTTTCTGAAGATCGATATCCGCAAATCCGAGCAAGTGATCTTCGTCAGCCTTCCTGCAGATGGAGTCCTGCCACCGTATCAGTGTTTCCCGGGACACGGGACTGTCGATGAGAACCCCATCCCATTCCTCCATGAGATTCAGGTCTTTTTCATCCGGAAGACGGCCTTCCCGCCACCAGAAGACCTGTCGTTTCATCTCTCCCTTAAAATTTACCCTCCGTTGGGAAGAGATTAAAGTAAACAATGCAGCCCGGTTTCCGGGATCCGGATAGAGATAGCGCAGGTCGCCGTCTAAAAAATGCGGCCGCCGCAGGTGAATGGCTTCCAGCAGGCCTGAGGTTCTCGGCTTCTCCTGCGGCTCAAAAAAAACGACCTCCAGGGGAACAAATGGATTGGCGGATGTCAGAATTTCGAGGATATCCACCAGGTAATTTGGGTCCGTCATTTCCGGTCCCACCAGCACCTGGTAAGGCTGGGTGAGCCTGAGCGAAAGGCGCCGGATCTCGGAAATCGGCCGCCTTAAAAAAAGATCGACCTTCATGACGTATCGCCGTCCGCCAAGGCGGACCCGGATATCTCCCGGATGCGTTTTTGGGCCATCCGCCTTCCGGAAGGCGACATCCAAGTCCGGCATGTGGAAAAAAACCGTATCGAGCCTCGTTTCCGCGTAATCGTAGGCCAGCATCAAGTCTTCTTTCGAAAATTCAGGCGTTTCAATAATCGTATAGGGCGGATGCGGATCAAAGCGCAAACCCAGCTTCTGTGCGTCCCGGCGAAGCGCCGTTCCCGGAAGCACCGAAAGGGGAAAGACCTGGACATCTTCCCCGAGCCCGTGTGATGCAACGAAATCCACGGATTGCATGAATCCATGAATATCGTCTCCGGGAAGGCCGGCGATAAGATCGATGCTCAGCGAGATCCCTTTTTTCAAAAGCGCTTCCGTTCCTTTCAGAAATCTTTCCAAATCCGTGGGGCGACTCACCAGGGCAAGCGCCTTTGGATTGGTGCTTTGAAGACCCACCTCGAAACCGGTGAATCCGGCCTCATAAAATAAATTTGCCAAACGCTCATTCACCTTCTCCGCGCGGATCTCGCTGTAAAAACCGGTCCTTCGGTCCCTGTTGATCAAAGCGATTTTCTTTAAAAACGATGCCATGCGGGGCCTGACATTCAAGGAAGGATCCAGCAGGTATATCTCGCCGATCCCCCGTCCGATCGCCCACTCAAAGGCGGGAAGAAGATAAGACTCGTCTTTGAAACAGGCCCCCTTCTGGGACTTGTTGTAGTAGCAGAATGTGCACCGATACGGACAACCCCGCTGGGTCTCCACCAGGACGATATCCTCGAGTTCCGGTTCCAGAAGGCCGCTTAAATAGGGGTTGGATGCATTTTGAAAGATCTCGGAAGCGTTTTCCGAACCAACCCCTTCGTACCAAAAGCGTTTTTCGGTCAAAAGCCTCCGGAAAACCGCCTCTCCTTCTCCATAAACTCGGAAATCGATGCTGTTCGAACGAACTCTCGTGTTTTCCGGTGTGATTTCAGGGCCACCGAGGACAATACGCGGAAGGTGGTTTTTCTTCACCCTTTCGGCCAGGTACAGGCTCCTATCCATGTTCCATGAGAAGACGGAAAAACCCAGGATGTCTGGTTGATTTTGGCATATGAAATCCGTCAGCGCCTGGTCGCCAAGATAAGAAGCCAC
>PCSF01000026.1:1959-2101 GCA_002771315.1 Desulfobacterales bacterium CG23_combo_of_CG06-09_8_20_14_all_52_9
AAGTTGAGCCGCGGAATGGGCAATTGCACCAGGAGGACCTTCAGCATCGGCCTCTTTCTTCCGTTTTTTCCGAATGAAGCGTTTTCAACTTGTTCCTATAACCGGAGCGACTTTTGGATACATCAAATTATCCAGGGGGCTT
>PCSF01000014.1:0-328 GCA_002771315.1 Desulfobacterales bacterium CG23_combo_of_CG06-09_8_20_14_all_52_9
GGGTTCATGGCCCACAACTATACACGCTCTCGATGTCATTTGCAACCTTTATTTATTTACGACGCCTTACCATCGAGCCTCTTCCATGGCCGTGGGAAAAGAATCCCTTCTCATTTCATCACAATGGTAGGGAGAAGGCAAAAATCTTTTGGTCAGGCGTGGCCTGCCGAGCTTTGCCGGCCGACGCGGATCCCGCCGGTTGCCATTGGGATTGCTTTTTGTGAATCTTTTTACTAAACTTCATACTGCTCTTGCGAATATACTCTCGCTGAACTGAGAGGAAATCGCCATTTCATCGTGGGTAGTAAGCTTTGCTTCAATCCGACAC
>PCSF01000014.1:352-544 GCA_002771315.1 Desulfobacterales bacterium CG23_combo_of_CG06-09_8_20_14_all_52_9
GATGAAGCCACCAGGAGGAGGGTCCCATGAACGAGCTATTGGCGCCAGGCGGAAGCCTAAAAATGGTGGAAAGAGTGTTTGCTCAGGGTGCCGATGCAGTCTATGTGGGTTGCAAGGGGTTCAGTCGCCGCAAGTGTGCCTGGGAGATGGAGGATTCGCAGATCCGCGATGCCATCGAATTAGCCAGACCCT
>PCSF01000014.1:558-10978 GCA_002771315.1 Desulfobacterales bacterium CG23_combo_of_CG06-09_8_20_14_all_52_9
CGGGTGGCGGTTAATGCGGAGGTTCAGGAAAAACTTTTCATGAGGGTGCTAAACAAAGCCGCCAAATGGGCCCAGTGGGGCGCCGAAGGCATTACCGCCAAGACACCCGAACTGATGCGGCTCATTCACCGGAACCATCCGGAACTCATCATTCATGCCAGTGTGGGCTGTAATATTCAAACCCGAAAAGAGATGGAATTTTACCGTGACGCCGGTGCAACACAGATCGTGGCCAGCACGGAAATCGATTCGGTTGATAAATTACACCGGTTCAAAGAGAGTGCCGACACCGTCGGTGTTCTGACCGAAGTGCTGATGCACGGCAATCGTTGTATCGGTGGTGTGGGCAACTGCCTTTTTCACGAAATCACCAGCGACTCTTATATTCGAAAAGTTTACCACGATGAGGACGGTAATGAAATCGAAGAGTTCGAAGGCTGGCCGGACAGGAGCGGCAGTTGTTTCCGGTTCTGCCTGCTGACGGATACGCAGCGGGAAAAACTGATGCGTCGCAAGGGAAAAAGCAAATTGGAAATCACCCGCACCAATGACAGAATCAGACAACGGCCCAATATTGCATTTGCCGTCAGGGGTAACGAACTGAAACAATACATGGACCTGGGCCTTCGGACGCTGAAAATTCAAGGCCGTGAGTATCCGGTGGACCTGATCGCCCGCATGATCCATGCCTATCGGATACACATTGACGCCCACAGACAGGGTAGAGACATCCATGACCCGGAACTGATTGCAGCGGATGAAGAAATCCGGCTCCTGGCCCTCGACCGCGACATGGTCCGTATGCAGAAAACCGCAGAACTGCATCAGCAGATCCGGGGAATATGAATAAACTAAAAGTTCGAAGTGTCTCAAGTTAATGCAATTATTATGAATCCTTTATTTCTGGAGGTGCGGACATGATGAAATTATACCTCGTGCGTCACGGTCAAACCGCTTGGAACTTGGGAGAAGTTTTTCGCGGAAGAGCGGATATTCCCCTGGATGAAACAGGAAAAAAAGAAGTGCATCTGGCCGGCGAAGCCTTGAAAGGCGAAATCTTGCATGCCGTTTACAGTAGCCCCCTGTCCCGCTCCATGGAAACTGCTGAAAATATAGTAAAATTTCAAAATATTCCGGTCACCCCGCTTGAGGCAATTATTGATATCAGTTATGGTGAGTGGGAAGGGAAACCCCTGGTTGAGGTACAAGAAAAATACCCGGATCTTTACTCAACCTGGCTCAAGGAACCTCACAAAGTCCGCTTTCCCGGCGGAGAAAGCCTGGATGAAGTCAGCTCCCGCACGATGGGAGCCATAACGCGGCTGGTGGAAAAACATAAGGACGAAAACATCGCCCTGGTCGCTCACCGGGCACCCAATAAGGTCATCTGTTGTGCCCTTCTGGGGATCGACAACAGTCACTTCTGGCGAATTCAACAGGACACGGCCAGTACGAACCTTTTTACTTACAAGGACGGGGTATGGATCGTCTCGTTCCTGAACGACACCTCTTATCTCAAGGTTTTGGCAAAGCCTGCTCTGTCCGATTTTTAATGTAACAATTTCAGTAGTGTCCCAACGTCGAAGTTTCAAACTGATATAAATGATTGATATTAATTAATAATATTATAGATATGGCATTTTTTGATTTGAAATTCATTCTCGCCCAACTGATGGATTTTCTTCCGTCATACGAGTTTCATCGATGTGTTCAACAATACAATGGAAATTACAAAATCAAAAGCTTTTCATGTTGGGATCAATTTCTATGCATGGCCTTTGCCCAGCTCACCTATCGAGAGAGTTTGCGCGATATTCAGGCGTGCCTGAGGGCAGCTCAGCTCAAGCTCTATCATCTGGGCATTCGTGGAAAGGTTTCCCGAAATACGTTGGCCCATGCCAATCAGGTTCGAGACTGGCGTATCTATGCCGACTTTGCGCAAACCCTCATTACCAAGGCCAGAAAGCTCTACATCAACGATTCTTTCGGCATCGAATTGGATCAGACTGTTTATGCATTGGATTCCACGACCATCGATCTGTGTCTTTCTCTTTTCCCCTGGGCCAGGTTCCGGAAAAGAAAAGCAGCCGTGAAGCTGCATACGCTTTTGGATTTGCGGGGAAGCATTCCCAGCGTTGTGATCATTACACCCGGCAAAGTCCACGACGTCAGAATCCTGGATCAGCTCGTTTTGGAGCCCGGAGCGATTTATGTTGTCGATCGCGGTTACATCGACTTTGCCAGACTTTACAGAATCCATCAAACCGGTGCTTTCTTTGTAACCCGCACCAAAAACAACTTCCGATTCCGACGGCTGTACTCCCAAAAAACAGAGTCGGAATCTATCCGATTCGACCAGATCATTGTCGCCCACAATTTTTATGCCAAAAGAGATTACCCGGCCAAAATGAGGCGAATCCGCTACCTGGATGCCGTCACCCAAAAACGTCTCACGTTTTTAACCAACAATCTCTCACTTCCCGCATTAACCATCGCCGATCTTTATCGGTATCGATGGCACGTGGAATTGTTCTTCAAATGGATCAAACAGCACCTGCGCATCAAAGCATTTTACGGCACCACGGAAAATGCGGTCAAAACCCAAATTTGGATCGCCATCACAATTTATGTGTTGGTCGCAATAGTGAAAAAGCGGCTCAAACTGGATCAAAGCCTCTACACAATTTTACAGATTCTGAGCGTGACTCTTTTCGAAAAAACGCCCATTTTACAAGCATTCACAGAGATGCCCTACACAAATCAAATATTACTAGCTGATAAGCAACTGAAATTATTTGAATAACGTTGGGACAGCAGTGTAACAATTTATATTTTCAGAAAGTTGGATATGTTAAACAGGTTTTCTATCAATATCGAATGATGAAAAAAACCGGTGTCTTTTATCATCCCAGCTTCAGCCGAAGGAGCTATCTTACCCGAGGAGCCCGGCTGGAAAATTTTCCGGAAGCCATTGAGCACCTTCTGGCCAGGGATAATGTTACGTTCTATGAATCGCCTCCCATCGAAGAAGAATGGATACTGAAAGTGCACACACCTGAGCTTGTCCAGGGCGTAGCGATGGATCCTCTCTGCTCCACTGCCCGGCACTCGGTGGGCGGCGTGGTTCTGGCCGGCGAAAAAATCTGTACCGGCGAAATCGACAATGCCTTTGCCTTCATCGGTGCGGGAGGTCATCATTCCGGCAGAAACTTCTTTGGCGGCTACTGCTGTTTCAACGATGTGGTCATCATGATCACCTACCTGCGTGAAATTCACAGCGTCCGTCGTTTTGCCGTTATGGACACGGATGCTCACCATGGCGACGGCACGCGGGATCTGCTCGGAAACGATCCGGATGTGCTCCACGTCTGTTGCTGCAGCATGGACTTCGAGTCGCCAGACGGCACCAAGGTGGACATTAAGGCGCCCGGCAGTTTCTGGGGACTCTGGGGATGCGGGAACGACAAGAATATCGATCAGACCTATGCCGAAAAGATAAAAAATGAGTTTTATCCAAGAGTTATGGATTTTAAACCCGAATTGATCATCTGGTATTTCGGTTTCGATACCCACAAGGGAGATTATGGCAGCCTTGGGCTGAGTGGGCGCTGTTACCAGGAGATTGCCCGCTTTATGCTGCAACTGGCTGACGAGGCAACCGGCGGCCGATTGGAAGTGGTGCTGGCAGGCGGTTCCCGAACGGACATCGCCACTAGCGTCATTCCGCCGATTATACAGATACTATCAGAAACTTAGCAAATTCTAAATATCAAACAATGACCAAAATTCAAAACTCTTCTATGATATTGATGAAGGAACATGCAAAACTGTTTAGGTCATTGAATTTTGATGAATTCGTAAAAAGTCTTCGAATCGTCATGCAACCTGGGCACGATTCACCTAACGGCGTGTTTGGCTCGGAGGGTTGGCATCATCGGCATGATCGGCATGACGTAGGTTTCTTTCTTCAACCTGCGTCGAATCTCTGAAGGTGAGGCCACTTCAAAGAATCCCTCAACAGCTTCAACCAGATTCAGCCGGGCTTCTTCAACGGTCTTGCCTTGACTGATAACACCGAGTTCCTGACAAGTGGCTACATAGCCATTCTCTTCTCGCTCAATCACAGCAGTAAGTTGCAACATTTTGCTCATACGTAACTCCTTGGAACGCGACTTATATTCCGTTTACCCAATGGTTCGCCATCAATCGTTGACACAGGAACTGTAGTTTCAAGTGAAAGGTCTTTCCTCATGGTCTTTGGTTCGCGGGCCTAACAGTAGTATTAGGTGTAAATTATTCCACCTAATAAGATATTAGAGACTAAAAGTGGAAAATACATTTGAACTTACTAAAGAGCTTTTCTTTCAATAACTGGCAATATTTTGAGATCATTCGATTTTTGAAGATTGTTTTCGATATTCCTATTATTATTGGAAGAAGGGATCCTCCTGTCAATATTTTGGTGCTCCATGAGGAAAAGCACGCTTTAACCGAATGAACCTTTTACTATTTTTGGTGTTATCAAAAGGCAACTATCGGCGCAATTTTATAAGAAATGCCCTTTTTCGGAATCGAAGTGGTTTTGAGGGAATATATTTTTTATAATAAATTCAATACATTTTAAAGAGATTCTCGAATAAATTCTCACACTCGTGAGAAAAGGATCATTTATCCCTAAGTCTTAAACTATAAAAATGGATATTCTATCATTACTGAATAGGTATTAAGGAAAACCCCCCTTTATTACATATAACGCATTGATATTATCATTGAATGCCCCCGGCGTGAATCGAACACGCGGCACAAGGATTAGGAATCCTTTGCTCTATCCACTGAGCTACGGGGGCGCAAGCGTTGATAAAGCGTCTGTTTATCAAACATTGCCCCCGGCATCAAGGGATACCTGATTCCGGAGAGATCGGCTTGTTCCGAATAATCGATGATTCCAGGGATGACCACCGGGGAGGTGCAATCCCCAAGGAGATACACTTTCTCGGCCAGGTATCGGTTGCGATCATGAATTCCTTTTTCCGCCCTGTCCGAGATCGATTACAAAACCCGGATCATGAGCGGCAGGGCGATGAAGTTGCCCAGCATACTCCCCAGATTGGTGAAAGCCACTACGAGCAGGATCCGGGTGAAGGCATTTTTCCAAAACCCCTTAACGGAAAGGATGTCCTCAGGCAGGCTCTGGAAGTCTTTGACTTTAGGCCGCCGAGAGAAAGCCTCCACCATACCGGACACCCATCCGGCGGCGATCATGGGGTGAAGGGAGGCAAATGGAGCGGCGATCACGGCCGAAACAATGGTGAGCGGCCGTGCCAGAGCCGCCGCGGCCCCGAGGCCGGCCAAAGTCCCGTTCGCTAGTGCCCACCATGAAAGCATCTTTAATCCGGCGCTACCTCCGGAAAAGAAAAATGCCGACATAACGAGTCCCACGATCAGCGCAGGAAAAATCCACTTGAAAAGTGATAACCCCCGACGTCGAGGAGGCAGCGATTCCAATTGGCTGATGTCCGCCGTTTCATTCCAGTGGGAACGGATACCGGGTAAATGTCCGGCCCCCACGACGGCCACGATCTTTTTCCCGGGAGCTGTTTTAAGCTTTTGGGCGATATAACAATCCCTTTCGTCGATGAGGATTTTTTTGACGACGGGTAGCTTTTTCCCGATGTCCGTCAGGAAGGCCTCGATCATATCCTGCTGTTTCATCTTCTCAATCTCCTCTTCAACGATTTCGTCGGTTTCAAACAACGAGGCGACCAGTTGAAAGAGGAGTTTGATCTTGGTAAAAAAGCCCATGGCCCGCCAGACCCGGGTCAGCGTCACGCGCAGGTCCCGGTCCGCCAGGTACACAGCGGCACCTACGTATTTGGCCGATGCCACGGCCTGGATCATCTCTTCACCGGGCCTGACCCCCAGCGTTTTGGCGATCCTTTTTTGAAAAGAGGCCAGCAAGAGGTTAAGAAGCAAAACAGCCCCTTTCTTTTCGCGGATGACTTTAAAAATATCGGTGTCTTCCCAGGCCTTTTTCTCCGTGAGAGATTGATACCGGGAGGGGCAAAGCTCTACGGCCACCGTATCCGGTTTTTCCCATTCGATGACCGACTGGACGAGGCGGGCACTGTCCCGGGAGACATGCGCGGTCCCCAGGAGGAGGATCTCCTTCCCTTCATAGGTCATCGGATGGACCAGTGCGTCTTCTTGTTCAGTTTCCATTTCTTCTCAAATTCCGGTATGTTTTCTTTACAAAATAAGTTAGAAATATTACATATTAAGAAAAACAGCGCAACGAGTATTTGTAAAAAGGGCTGCCGATAACCCGAGAAAAAGAAAAGGTTGACCGTCGATCGGTGGAAAATATGGGGGATGCCTTCGGGTGAAAATCTATGACGACATTTTTTCCTGGGAGGGGTGGGGCGGTATGCTGAGGCTGGCAAGCGGCCGATGTCGGCTTCGCATTTTTGATTTATCCCAAAACCAGGGGAGCCGAGGACTGACCCATCTCAGGCCGATTATCATCTTGGTAGCGGATGTCCCCGAAAGCCGCATGTCGGTGAGAAGCTGCGCCGGCCACATCGCCACCCTGGTTACCCAGAAATTCACCATCCATCCCAATCGGATGGTGTATGTGGAGCATTATCCCGCAGTACGTTATGGAACACAGGATGAACATCTCATCCCGGAGAGATATGATGGGGTTGAATTTGTCTGGGTGGAAGGCAAGGCGATCCGTCCGACCTGGCGGCCGCTGGCTTCCCCAATGCTGGACATCGTCAAGAAAGCAGCGGAAGCAGAGTAAGGATGGAAGAGATCCAGGTGCGGGAACGCTTGATTCAAAAGATCCAGTCTGACGCTTTTTCTTATCTTTTGCGCCCCGACTTTGCCGGAAAGTTCGTTCTCAAGATATATCGGGAGGCGCAGTAAACGACAATGCCGGATAAGTTTCAGTCACACAAGCCTTGGGACAAAGGGCCTTCGAGGTATTGGGTCGCTAAATGACGGATCCCCTCCAGCCGGCAGTCCGCCTCCCGGCATATCTTCTCCAAGGTGACTAGGATTGTTTCCGCCTGTTTTTTATCGCCCATGGCCGCATAGGATAAAAGACCTCGCTTCAGATAATCGACGCCTTGGATGATGTCGCCCTGCCTGATGTATGCATTTCCTATGGCGGCAAGATCATCGGCGATTCCCGGTAAATTCCCGGAAGCGCGATCCGCTTCTAGGGCTGCTGCCAGGTGTGGAAGAGCCGCCTCTGTCTGGTCCTTATCGAGGAGCAGGTTTCCCAGTGCGCTTTGGGCAGTGGCGATTTGCCCAAAATTACGTGGCTTGGCCGTTTGGACCGCGGTTTCAAAAAATTTTTTCGCCGCTTCGAAATCGCCTTTCTTCCGGTAATAAATTCCCTGATTGACCCTGAGGGGTGAGAACGGGATTTTGAGTCGATCGGCGACCTGTTGGGCGGAGGCGATGGCTCCGGCGGCTTCTTCCAGACGGTTGTCGTCGATGAGGGCTGCAGCCCGGTTGGACAAGGATTGGAGCAAGCCGGAAGCTTCCGGGAGGTGCCGGTGAAGGGCCACGGCTTCATCGAAGAGGACCAGGGCGCCGGAGATATCTCCGGTGGCGCGGTATACGGTTCCCATATTGTTCAGCGCCATGGCCTCCCCAACCGGATCACCGGCCAGGACAAAATGCCGATGTGCCCTCAGGAAGGATTCCCATGCGCTGCGATGGCATCCCTTTCGAAACCAGTCGTTTCCCTTGGCCGTTTCCCTGTGACCGGCTTTTTGGGCTTCGGAGGTGTCGGGAGCAGGCCTCGCTCCTGCACAGGCCGTCAAAAGGGTGATTATGACTATCAAAAAATAGGCGGCGGGTTTCATTTCCCACTTTATATCTAAAAATATCGGCAAAGTCAAAATCAGGGCCGGATTTTCAATCCCTTTTTGCATACTTGAAAGCAGGATTCTCTTTTCATCAGTGCGGTTTTTTAGTAAGGATCCTATTTAAAAGGATTAAGAAAACATGAAACGGATCGGCCTTGTGGTAAAAAACGATGCAAGGGCGCTGGAAAAGGCGGATGCCCTGCAATCTTGGTTTGCCGCCGGTGGGGTTCAGGTGATCCGAAAACCCAGCGTGCTTCCTTCCCGGGAACTTGCCCTCGATATGGGGGATTCTGCCCCATCGGATTTGTTTTGCGTCTTGGTCCTGGGAGGAGATGGGACTTTTTTAAGTGCCGTGGCGTGGATCGGAGACCAGGAGATTCCGATCCTCGGGGTCAAGTTCGGGGAAGTGGGATTTTTAGCCGGGATCACCGAAGAAGATCTTTTTCCCGCCATGGAGGCGGTTTTAAAGGGGGGCTTTTCCGTCGAAAGGCGAATGCAACTTCAGGTTTGTGTCTATCGTGAAAAAAGAGTTCTTGCGCAAAAGACCGTTCTGAACGACGTGGTTGTCAATAAAGGGGCCCTTGCCCGACTCGCGCATATCAAGACCTTCATCGATGACGGATATCTGACCACCTACAGCGCGGATGGTCTCATCGTGGCAACGCCCACCGGCTCCACGGCTTATTCCCTGGCCGCCGGCGGACCCATCATCCACCCTGCGGTACCGGCCATGGTCATGACCCCCATTTGCCCCTTTACCCTCACCAACCGCCCCTTGATCATCCCGGATACGTCATGCATCACGATTCAACTGGCCAAAAGGGCCACCCACGTTATGGTTACATTCGACGGCCAGGCGGGGATCGAGATTTACGAAGAGGATAAGATCGTGGTTAAAAAAGCCCCTTATACGGTGGCTATGATCGCCCTGCCCGGACAGCGTTACTATGACCTGCTGAAAAACAAGCTTCGTTGGAGCGGCGGTCGGGTTTAGCCGTCTCTTCAGTCCCCTTTGATTTCGAACCGGTTTTCGTCAAAATCGGTGATGAAGATCAGATCCGTGCCGTCCGGCTTGGGAATTTGAAGGATCTTCACCCCGAGCCGCCGGCACCTTTCCAGAAACGGCTTCCGTTTTCCGACATTGAGGCAAAGGTGTTCTATGCCGACCGGATATGAAAAAGGACGGCTGCCGATGAAGATCTCAAGGTTGCAGGTATCCGTGGCATAGTTGCAGATCGTATAGGGGGTGCGGATTCCGAAAAGCTGGTTCATCAAATCAGCGGGTACCGATTTCATGCCGGTCTTCTTCAACCCCAAAAGATCCCCGTAAAACCGGTCGCTCTTTTCCTGGCTTTCGCAGAACAGCGCCACGTGTTCGATCTTCATGATATCCTCCGGATAAATAAGCCGATTATTGAAAAATCAAAAAAAATCAAACCGGCGCATGGGCGCTATCCGATCACAGGATTCCGGAAGGCGTCACCGAGGAAATGCCGCGGGGATGCCGCCGTCCACGGGAAGGGAGGCACCGGTGGTGGGGGTTTTTTCGGAGGCAAAGAACACCACGGCGTTTCCCACGTGTTCCGCCAGGACCTGGACCTTGAGGAGGCTCCTTTGCCGATAGTAGTCCTTAAGACCTTGCGGGCTCAATCCTCTGGATCGCATTCTTTCCGGACCCACGAGCTCCCACAATCCGGAACCGACGTTTTCGTCTCCGAAGACGGCGTCCGGATTGATCATATTGACCCGCACCCCCAGTTCCGAGAGTTCCATGGCGGCGATTTTGGCCATCTGATGGGCGGCCGCTTTTGAGGCGCTGTAAGCGCTGAAGGCGGCCCCCGGGTCAAAGACATTTTTCGAGCTGATGACCACAATGTTGCCGCCGGTTCCTTGTCGCCTGAAAATGGGAATGGCTGCCTTGATGGTGGTGAAGGTCCCCTTCAAATTGACGCCGACGACCTGGTCGAGTTTATCCGGATCCAGGTCTTCAATCCTGGCCACATGGGCGATGCCGGCATTGGGAACCACCAGGTCGCAACCGCCGAATTGAACGCTGACCGTTTCAAATCCCTTTTCCACGGCCGCCAAATCGGTGACATCGAAATTGACGGAAAAAACCCTGTCGAAACCGAATTCCCGGGTCAAAAGGTCCATACTGTGAGCCAGCCGGGCGGTGTCGATGTCCGCAATCGCCGTCGCCGCGCCTGCTGCAAGGAGAGAGCGGGCGATGCCGTAGCCGATGGCGCCGCCGCCGCCGGTGACCACCGCCACTTGTCCGGTCAGGGGTGCCTTATGGTGAGGTTTAAGCTTTTTCGTCTGAAGGGGCCAAAGCTCCATTTCCCGTACGTGGGACGCGGGAATCGGTCGACACTGCCCAAGTGCGAACGCTTTCCATTTGGCGATCACGGTGCGTTCACCGATATCTGCGGCGATCTTTGCAGCTTCGAGGGTTTCCCCGACGGCAAAGAGGCCGACTCCTTCCACCAAAAACAGGACCGGGGTTACCGATTTCGGCAAGGAATCCGTCTTTGCGCCCGGCT
>PCSF01000125.1:0-1941 GCA_002771315.1 Desulfobacterales bacterium CG23_combo_of_CG06-09_8_20_14_all_52_9
ATATTGGAGGGCAATTACCCTTACTCAAGTCTCCTAAATTCTACGCTACCAATATTTTTATCGGGTGTCCGCACAGGTGGCAAAAGGAAACGAAGGTTTTCCTACCCAGCCGATGGTTGCCGAGCCTGCAGTCTACACCCCCCAGGCACCAAAAAACCTCAAGGCTCTGAGTATGGAATGGTCTGTAGAAATTTCCTGGGAATCCGATGACCGGGCCTTTGTCGCCGAGTATGTGATTTACAGGCAGGCCGGAAACCAAAGATTTGAAGTTGGCAGGACCAAAGAGCTTGCCTTCAGAGATGAGTCGCTGTCTCCGGATACGGCATACACGTATCTTATTACGGCAGTCAGCGCCGACGGTCAGGAAGGGCAGCCGGGCACGGTGACCGCCAAGACCCGGGTGGCCACCAAGGATCCTATCGAGATCGTGGTGGTCGAGATGCAGGATATCCTCTCCAATTCCTATAAAATCTACGAGGACGAAGGGGTAGGCCGCATCCGGATCCAGAATAATTCCGGGACGTTCATCTCGAACCTCAAGGTATCCTTCACCATCAAGGAATTCATGGATTTTCCGTCTCAGACCGAGATCCAAAACCTTGAGCCGGGCAAAACCAGCGACATTTTGCTCAAGGCGGTTTTCAACAACAAAATCCTTAACGTCACGGAAGACACCCCGGTTCAGACCGAGATACGGGCGTCATATTTTTATAACAATCTGCCCAGGGAGTTCACCCGCACCTATACAACCAACATCTATGAAAAGCATCGGATGATGTGGAACATTCCCGAACGGTTTGCGGTTTTCGTGACACCGAAGGACCCGGTGGTTATCGACTTTGTGCGCGCTTCCATCACTTCCTTCGGAAAGACCGAAAGCGTCATTCAGAGGGCCGCCATCGTTTTTCATACCCTCGGGGCCTTCGGGATTACCTACATCCCGGACCCGAACAATCCCTATCAGATTACCTCGGAAAGGACCGACTTTGTCGATTATCTCCAGTTCTCCAGAGAAACGCTGAATCGGAAATCCGGGGACTGCGACGATCTCGTAGCCCTTTATGCTGCATGTTTAGAAAGCATGGGAATCAGTACTCAGGTTGTGGAGATTCCTGGACACATGCTGATGATGTTTTCCACCGATATCGAGTCCGGAAACAACGCCGATACTATGAACGGTCTCTTTGTCATCCATCAGGGGCGTCTCTGGGTCCCGGTGGAAACCACCGTCGTAGGATCCTCCTTTATGAAAGCCTGGGAAAAGGGGAGTGCTTCCTTTTATCAATGGCAAAAAAACGGTCTGGAAACCATCGATATGCGGACTTCCTGGCGTCGATTCAAGCCGGCGAGTCTCCCCGAGATCGGCTGGCGGGCACAGGCTGTTTCCCAACAGATCATTGAAGGACGATTCGGGGGAGAGCTTGTGGCCCTTAAGAACATGGAATTGAAATTGAAATCTAAAAAATACTATGATATTCTTGCCATAAAACCCAACGATGCTTACGCTCTGATGCAAATCGGGATCATTTATGGAAAAGGAGGTTCCACCAAAGAGGCGGTCCGGGCCTTGGACGAAGTGCTGGCATTGGACCCGAGAAATGCCGCGGCCCTCAACAACAAGGCCAACGCTTTTTTCATGGAGGGCCGATACGAAGAGGCGGCGCGGTTGTACGAAAAGGCCGGCGCTCTGGAACCGAAGGACCCTTTGATCTGGGTGAATCAGGCCCGGTGCTATCAGGAGATGAAAGACCTTCCCAATGCCAAAAAGGCTTTCCGGAAGGCTTTCGAGCTTGACCGCAGCATAACCGTTAGATATCGGTTGATGGCCCTCGAGCTTTTAAGCGGTTTTTGAACCTATAACGAGTGGGGAACAACTATGAAAAAGATTGCTTTCATGATCGCCATCGTATTTGTGACGAGCGTCTCTCTGTATGCGGGGGA
>PCSF01000125.1:1962-2104 GCA_002771315.1 Desulfobacterales bacterium CG23_combo_of_CG06-09_8_20_14_all_52_9
ATTTTGGGATAAGATGCTCACCAAGGTGAACCAGATCATCCCGAAAAAGAAGGTTGAAGCAGAGACTTCCATTGCCGGCATCCGCGGAAAAAGCCAAGAGGAAGGAAAAGCCCTTTATTGGAAGGGGGAAGATGCCGTGGTT
>PCSF01000033.1:0-6904 GCA_002771315.1 Desulfobacterales bacterium CG23_combo_of_CG06-09_8_20_14_all_52_9
AATATTTTTGGAAGGTAGTGTATCAAAGAACAAGGTTGTTGTCTACTAATTATTGTCGTTTGCTATATTCGCTTCGGCCTTTCTCAGTAAGAAGCCGGTAGATCTGGCGATCCGCATGGTTTAATCGATTGGCCATCACCTCAAACAAATGCTTGGCGACATTGGGATGGTTCTCGATGATATCCGGGATCTTATCTCCGGGATAGCGTTTCACGGTAGAACGCTTGTTTGAAATAATCGTAGCGGATCGAGGGTCGCCGGTAACGGCGCTCATCTCTCCAAAATATTCTCCGGGCTGCACGATCTGGGATATGATCTTGCCGCCCTTCACCACATACAGGGCACCCTTCACCAACATAAAAAAATCCTTGTCCGTGTTCCCCTCTCGAATGATCACTTCTCGGTCTTGATATTCTTCAATGTTCGGGTTGACCAAATAATCCGGAAGCGATTCTTTGGTGATGGCGGTATTTCTGGCCACCTCTTCCACGGAGGTCACGCCTTCGCGGATCTTATTGAGGCCGACGTCGCGGAGGGTGAGCATTCCCTCCCGAATGGAGATTTTACGGAGTTGATCCTCGGGGAGATTCGCATTGATGGCCTTTTCCACATCGTCGGTCACCTCCATCAACTCATAAAGCCCCACACGGCCCTTATATCCCGCGCCGTTACATGCCGCGCACCCTTTCGGCCTGTAGATCTTCAGATCAGGGATTTCATCCTTGGAAAAGCCCAGAGCCTCAAGCTCTTCCGCATCTTTATTGTCGACTTCCACCTTGCATTTGGGACACAGCCTCCGGATCAGGCGCTGAGACAAGACCATCGTCACCGAGGAAGCCAACATGTAGGATGGAATGCCGATATCCACCAGACGGCTGATGGTGGAAGGCGCATCATTGGTGTGCACCGTCGCAAAAACCAGGTGTCCGGTCATGGCCGCTTTAATGGCGATCTCTGCGGTCTCCAGGTCCCGAATTTCACCGATCATGATGACGTCCGGATCCTGGCGCAAAAAGGATCTCAACGCCGCGGCGAAGGTCAACCCGATTTTTTCCCGGACAAGGACCTGATTGATCCCCCTGAAGTTGAATTCTACCGGGTCCTCCACCGTGAGGATCTTGGTGTCTTCGGTATTCAAGGCGTTGAGGATGGAATAAAGCGTGGTGGTTTTTCCGCTCCCGGTAGGACCGGTGACCAGAAGCAACCCATAGGGTCTGGAGATACACCTCTGAATGCTCTTGAATGTATCCAGCTCGAATCCCAGCCGGGTGAGATCCACGTTGAGCTGACTTCTGTCGAGGATCCGCATGACGATGCTTTCCCCGAAAAGCGTCGGAAGAATCGAGACGCGGATATCCACGTTCTTTTTCTTTCCGATATTCATCTTGATTCGGCCGTCCTGGGGCAGGCGTCGTTCTGCGATGTCGAGGCCAGAAAGAATTTTTACCCGGGAGGTGATGGCGCTCTTGATGGTGATCGGAAGATTCATGGATCTGAAAAGAGCGCCGTCCAACCGGTATCTTACCTGCAGGGAATGCTCAAAAGGTTCGATATGGATGTCGCTGATCCCATCCGTGATGGCCTTCACGAGGATGCCGTTGACCAGCTTGATGATGGGCGCATCATTGGCCAGGAAGGCTTCTTTTTCCTCCACATCCTCCCGAACGCTTTGCATCTCGATCTCCCCTTCCGCCTCAGAGACCAGGGAGCCAAAATCCTCCACGACCTTGACAGCCTCCTCATCTTCATCATCTTTCGCAAGGTCGAAATATTGCTTATACTCCTCATCGCTGATTTTGTAGTGGGTCTTGAACGCCTCGAGAATCTCTTTTTCCGTACAGACGCCGATGGAAAGGTTCCTCTTGACGGCGGCCTGGAGGCTTTCCACCAGGGCGGTATCGGTGGGCTCTACCATGGCCACGCGGAGGGTCTCTTCTTTCAGAGATACGGGAAAGGCCATATGAGCCTTGGCCGTCTCGTAAGAAAGCAACTGCAAAACATCTTTTTCGGGGTTCAATTGTTGTGACCGAATGGGAGGATAGTTATACGATCGGCTCAGAAGGTTGAGGATAGTGTCCTCTTCAATGTATCTCAAACGGAGCAAAATGTGACTCAACATGCCACCGTGTTTTTGCTGATAGTCCACGGCATGCTTTAGCTGATTATGGTTGATCTGTCCTTCTTTGGACAGTATTTCACCGATTTTTGTTTTGCCTGCCCCGGACTGATCCCGCACTGTGGCCCGAAGGCTTGTACTCTTGGCGGCATCGGTGCGAAGGGGGATGGGCTTTTTTAAGGGCCGATTCATTGCCAAATTGTTTGACTCCTTTTAAACACTCATATAATATTTATTTTATCTTTGTTATTACCAGGGTTCAATTTCTGGATCTCTTTTTTTGAAAGGTGGTGATAAATTTTTTTGGACCCTCCCCCGATGAGAACGATGCCGATGAAGTAAAAACAAAAGCGAATGAATCCCGCGGCACCTGAAAACACCTCAATTTTTTCGATTTGCGGCATCACCTGGGGGATCCTGAAAAAGACTCCGACTCCTGCAGCTATCAGCAAAATCCCCCACACTAACTGTAGCGCTGACCGGTTTTCAGGCATATCAGAGGCTTAAAAATAATACACTCGGTTCGAAGCGCAAGGCTCCCTTTCGATCGATGTCCACAGTTTTTTGTATTTATCACATTTCCATGTGTATGCAACCATTTTTTATGCTGTAAATGACGCATCGGTTTCAACTTTGTCTTTAAAGCGGCTTCTTAACAACCGATAAATCGATCGGGTTAAAAGATTCTTTATCCCTGATACCCCCCCTTGAACTGGGCTTTACGCTTTTCCAGAAAAGCCGAAGTCCCCTCCTTGGCGTCCGGGCTTGCCATGCAAAGGGCAAATGCATTCACCTCGATCCGGCAACCGGTGGCAAGATCGATGTTCATTCCGCCATTGATCGCCTCTTTTGCCTCCCGCAAGGCAACACGTCCTTTAGAAGCGATGATCGAAGCGGTTTTCATCACTTCATCCATCAGCTCGGATCGGGGGATAACCTTGTTGACAAGCCCCATCCCCATGGCCTCGGAGGCATTGACCATCGCACCGGTGAAGATCAATTCCTTGGCCCGGCCGATATTAATTCTTCTCGGAAGTCTTTGGGTTCCACCAAATCCGGGAATCAGCCCCAGATTGATCTCCGGCTGTCCGAACATGGCAGTATCGGAGGCATAAATAAAGTCGCAGGCCATAGCGATCTCCATACCTCCCCCCAGTGCGAATCCGTTCACCGCCGCAATCACCGGGATAGGTAGTTCCTGCAATCGATTGATGATGTCTTGGCCCCTCTGGGCAAAATTCTTGGTTTGAAGCGGGGTCAGCGTGGCCAGTTCGGAAATGTCGGCCCCGGCCACAAAAGCCTTCTCTCCGCTTCCGGTCAGCACCAGCACCCGGATTGCTTCATCTTCGGCAATCCGATCCAACGCATGGGAAAGCTCCTTTAAAAGTGCACTGTTCAGAGCATTGAGCACCTTGGGCCGATTGAATATGATCATTGCAATGGGGCCTTTTTTCTCGAAAAGGATATGGGTATAATCCATGGCTTTTCCTCCATTCATCCAATCTTTTCCGGCAATTCGATGGTTAGCTGTTGATGAAGATATCATAGATATAATCAATGACAAATGCCGCTGATTTTTGGTCATCCCGGATGAAAAAGAGAACCAAGGGTCGCCAGAGCGCTTGCGCTGTTCCCGATCCGTGCTACGGGATGGGCTTCCTTGATGTACCGATCGAGGCCTTCAATAATCATATCGCACATGCGATCCTGATATACAGGGTCCATGAGCCGACTACACTCCCTCGCGTTGCTGATAAAAGAGGTTTCAATCAATATGGCGGGCATTTGGGCTCCCAGCAACACATAAAACGGCGCCTGTTTCACCCCTTTATCCCGGATTATGGTGTAATTTTTTTCCATGCCCCTCACCAGGGACTGTTGGACCAGACCCGCCAACCGGCTCGATTCATTGACCTTGGCATTTTGCATCAGATCAAAAAGGATCTTTTGTAAATCGCTGATGTTTTTCGTAGACGTGGCATTCTCCCGGGCGGCAACCATGATCGCCTCTTCATTGGTTGCCAGGTTCAAGAAGTATGTCTCTAAACCGAATGCCCGATGATCCCTTGACGCGTTGGTGTGAATGGAGACGAATAAATCTGCGTTTCGTGTATTGGCGATGGCGGTTCGTTCTTCCAGTGTGAGGTAATGATCCCTGTCACGGGTGAGCACTGCCTCCAAGTTGAGCTTTTTTTGAACCTTTTCTGCGAGTCTTTTTGCAATGCTCAGCACGATGTCTTTTTCATGGACTCCTTTAATGTATCCCGGCGCTCCGAAATCCTTCCCACCGTGCCCTGGATCGATGATGATCCTCCTGACCCCCAGAGCCAGTTGCTTGGCCAGCGATCCCTTCGGGATTGACAAATCCCGCATCGGGCCTTCGGGAGTTTTCCCTTTCGCCTCTTTCGAGGACTCACCCCAGATATCGATGACAATCCGGAAAGGATTTTTCAATGAAAAGATCTTATAGCTTTCAAAGGACTTGATATCGAGCACGATTCTGACCGAATCGAGTTGATACTGACCGGCCCGGACCTCGCTTAACAGGTCGTCATTGATGGGAATTACCGTATTGATATCTTTTTCCAGCCGGGAATGCCTCAGATCCACATAGAGCCTGGGAAATTTTTTCTGGGATGGGTCCATCTTCAGCAATTTAAACGTATAATCCACCTCTCCGGCGGCATCGACTACGACACGGGTATAAGTGGGGTTGGACCAGTGCCGGATATCGCTGATAGTAACCAGATCCGGACCCTCCACCCCCTTACGGATTTGCTTTTCAGCACCCCTGACAGGATCGTAAGCCTTAGGCAATGTCAGCTGTTTTTGGCTGGAATTTCCAGCTGTTAGCGCCTCGACGGCCTGGATGGCTTTTTTGGAATAAGCGCTGTCTGGAAAGCGCTTTATGATGCGTTGGTAGACATCCAACGCTTCCTGGCGGTCCGAAGACTTTCCGGAGCGTTTATAAAGCTTCTCGTAAAGGTGTGCCGCCTGAAACAATCCCGCTGCCGCCCAGGTCCCCGAGGGATCGTCCTGATAAACGGCACTAAATTTCTCGATACAGGATATCCAGTTGTGCCGAAACTGCTGCTTTTTGGAATTTTCCATCAAACGCTGCTGGCAGGTTTCGGCGACATGGAACTTTTCTTTTGCATCCATGGCCGTTGCTGAGCCTGGTATCGTCAACAAGACCAGGAAAAGTGCGATCAGCCTGAGGATTTGACGGGTGTTTTTGGCCTGAAACAAACGGAATCCTGGACAGCTCATATTTTTCATTAAAAAGATAGTACAAAAACAGGGCCCGGCACACGTTATATCGTGTCTTGATCGTCGGGCCCTTTCGCCTTTTCCTTCAGCTCGCTTAAATAAGCCAACGCCTCCATGGGTGTTATATTCAAAACATCGATATTTTTCAACCGCTCGATCACAAAAGAAGACGGCGGCGAAAAAAGCGAAAGTTGAGCCGGAATCATTTTCCCGAATTCTTTCTCTGCGATAAAAGCCTTAGGGCGGTTTTCGATTTCCAGAAGGATTTTTTTGGCCCTTCCGACTACTTCCTTCGGCATTCCCGCCAGCCGTGCCACCTGGATACCGTAGCTCCGGTTCGCCCCCCCTTCGACCAGCTTACGTAAAAAAATGATCTCTTCATTCCATTCCTTGACCGCCACATTAAAATTTTTGATACGCGGTTTGCATTCGGAAAGGGCGATCAACTCGTGGTAATGGGTGGCAAACAGGGTTTTAACTCCCTTTCCTTTGAGGTCATGCAGGTATTCGGCGACAGCCCAAGCAATGCTGAGACCGTCGTATGTGCTGGTTCCGCGACCAATCTCGTCCAAGATCACCAGACTATCGTGGGTGGCATTGTTCAAAATATTGGCCGTTTCCTGCATCTCCACCATAAAAGTGCTCTTCCCCTGAGACAAGTTGTCCAGCGCACCGACGCGGGTGAAGATGCGATCCGTCAAGGGAATGGATGCTGCCCGGGCAGGGATGAAAGATCCCATATGGGCCATGAGCACCAAAAGGGCTGCCTGCCTTAAAAGGGTCGACTTTCCCGCCATGTTCGGGCCGGTGATGATAAGCACCTGTTGTTCCTCATTGCCCATTTGAATCGTATTAGGGACGAACCGCCCTCCGGGGATTGTTTTTTCCACCACCGGATGCCGCCCGTCTTCGATAATCAGGCGACCGTCCGTGGTGATGATCGGTCGAACGTAGTGACTCCGGTCTGCCATTTCTGCAAGATTCAACAGTACATCCAGACGGGCTAAAAATGCCGCAACCTCCTGGATGTGTGTATTTTTCAATGCGATATCGGACCGGATGTCATTGAAAAGCTCGAACTCCAAGGCCGCGCGTTGCTCCTGGGCGGTTAAGACTTTTAGTTCAAAAGATTTCAGTTCATCTGTGATGTATCGCTCGGCGTTCACCAAGGTTTGTTTTCGCACGTAATGGGCCGGAACAGCCGCCGTTTGTGTCTTCGGGATTTCGATATAATACCCGAACACTTTGTTATATCGCACCTTCAGGGACTGAATCCCGGTAGCCTGTTTTTCACGGGATTCCAACCCGGCAAGGCAGGCTCTTCCTTCCTGAGTAATCAGGATCAGTTCATCGAGGCCGGGATGATACCCTTTATTGATGATACCCCCTTCATGAATGGTGGGGGGCGGATCTTCAGGGATAGCTTGTTCGATTTTTTGCGCCAGCTCATTTAGAATTGCCGTATCCGTTTCCAGGTGAAAAAATATGGATCGAAATGACAAAAGGCGTCCGGTTATT
>PCSF01000033.1:7004-8865 GCA_002771315.1 Desulfobacterales bacterium CG23_combo_of_CG06-09_8_20_14_all_52_9
GACCCAGCAGCTCCCGAATGCTTCGAGTCGCCGACATATCCGCTTTGGCTTCTTTAACGGCATCCAATCGATGCGTAATTTCACTTATGTCAACGGAGGGATAGCGCAACCAGCGCTTGAGGAGTCTCCCGCCCATGGCAGTCATGGTCTTATCCATGATGCTAAGCAAAGTTCCTTCCCTGGATCCGTCCCACAGGTTCTTCATCAGTTCGAGGTTTTTACAGCTTAAATCGTCGATCACCAGGGAATCCGAATAGGCATAGGGCTCGAGTCGCGTGATGTGTTCGATGGGTTGTTTCTGTGTTTCCCTGACATATTGCAGAAGAGCACCCGCCGCACCGATCCCGGCTTTCAGGTGAGCGCACCCGAAACCCTCCAGGTTAAGCGTTTGAAACTGGTTGATAAGGCTTCCTCTTCCTCTGCCCACATCAAAGAAGCGGTCCTCCAGGAATGTCACGGAACGATTTGAGATCGCAGGCTGAAGAGGTTCAAAGGTCATCCGGCCCGATTCTTTTTGTGCGGAACTCGGGAGAAGAACTTCTGCCGGTGCGATACGAAGGATTTCATCTCGGGCCTGATCCATACTTTCGACCTCGATAACCTGGAACCGCCCGGTGGAAACATCCATGGAGGCGATCCCAAAGACACCGTCGATTCGGACAAGGGAAATAAGATAATTTTCGGTCTTTTCATCCAGATACTCATTTTCAATGATCATCCCCGGCGTTATGACGCGAACCACGTCCCGCTTAACCAAGCCCTTGACTGAGGCCGGATCTTCCAGCTGATCACAGAGGGCGACCTTCATCCCGTGTCCCAGGAGTTTACCGATATAAACCTGGGCGGCTTTTACCGGAACTCCGCACATGGGGACTGAATCGGTTTCGTTTTTATTCCGAGATGTGAGGGTGATCTCCAGGATTCTCGAAGCTACCTCGGCATCTTCAAAAAACATTTCGTAAAAATCCCCCATCCGAAAAAAAAGGATGGCATCCGGGTGCCCCTCTTTAATCAGGAGGTACTGCTGCATCATGGGGGTCAGATTTTTCGATTTCATGGAACTTGAACTCGGATGCGGGGCCGAATGTTTTCTTTTGGTTCCAGCAGGACTTTTCGATCACGAACCCCAATCGGTTCAAATGCCAGGACCGTAAAGGTAAGGATCAAACCGCCGGTTCAAGACGCTGAATCTTGAGGTTGAACGCCGGAAGCGGCCCCAGGCCTCTTCAATGTATTGAGTTCCGCTTGAAGTTCCGAGACCTTCTGAAGATGGGAGTCTGCCGTCGATTTGAGATCTTTTATGGTTTTATTCGATTTGAACCGTTCGGCTAGAGTGGCAAAATAGGAAACAAGCAATCCAATTAAAAAAAAGGCCAGATAATAAATGGCGTTGGTGATTTCAGGAACTTGATACGCGTAAAAATACAGATCGATACGAAGCCCCTTTTTACTGAGGAATAATTCCTGGTTTTGGTATATCAATAGGCCGAAAAAGCCGATCAAAAGCACCCAAAAGACAACCTTTAATTTATTCATGAGCAGATTCTCCCATCAGTTTCATTGATTTGAATCGATTTGATCAAAGTACGGCTTGAGCCTGTCATAGGTCATTTTGAAATGCTCAGGGATCACCCGTAGGTCGGCGAATACGGTCAGGGCGTTGGTATCGCCGAACCATCTCGGTACTACATGAAAATGAAGATGTTCTTCAACGCCGGCACCGGCCACTTTTCCTAGATTTAAACCCACATTGAAACCGTCCGGCTTCATGGCCTCCTTGAGTATGCCAACGGATCGTTCCACCGTTTTTAGCAGTATCCCCATCTCGTCGGTTGTCAATTCATGCAGTGTTGAAAGGTGT
>PCSF01000025.1:0-590 GCA_002771315.1 Desulfobacterales bacterium CG23_combo_of_CG06-09_8_20_14_all_52_9
ATCGGTTTAAATGATGGGCAATGGCCTCCTCGTCATCGGGCAGGATGACTGTTTCCATTAGAATGGAACCCAATTCCGTGACTTTATTCCGGACGATCACTTCGAATCGATCCACGATGAGCCCCTGGTAGACTTCATTTCCGGTGATGATTAAGTAGACCTTATGCATGATAAAGGGCTTGACCGAGAAAATGGGGAAGTGGTGTTTGGCCAGTTCTAAGGCCTGATCCAGGACAGGGCGTTGGATCACCAGGGGGACGGCGCGGGTTCCGGCCAGCTTCTGACCCTTTTTGACCGGAGTATGGGTATGGATGGAAGCACACATCACATCCTGAATTTCGTTCAAGGAGATCAGGGGATCCACTTTCACAGTGAACAGGCCGTCGGTTTGGGCAAAAAGCTGTATTTTTCCTTCAGAAGGATTAGGAGTGTAGGTCACGCCGGGGCCGGACAATGCCTCGGCGAGTTCCAGAACCGCTTCATCCTCATGAACCTCATCCTTGCCGAGTTCAAGAACATAAATATGTCGTTTGCCCAGACGCATCAGATGGCAAAGGTCTCCGGTTTCGATTTTCTGACCCCGATGAAAG
>PCSF01000025.1:630-2878 GCA_002771315.1 Desulfobacterales bacterium CG23_combo_of_CG06-09_8_20_14_all_52_9
GAACATAAATATGTCGTTTGCCCAGACGCATCAGATGGCAAAGGTCTCCGGTTTCGATTTTCTGACCCCGATGAAAGGACGGCCCCTTGAACTTTACAGGGATGATCTCCGTCATGTCATGGGGGATGGACATGCCTACGGCTTCTTCGATTTTAATCTTCTTATAAGGCCTCTTGCCGGTTGGGTCGTCTTCGGGTTTCGGCATTTTATTTCTCCCCGGAATCAAACAGCTATTTGGGCTCGGATGGCAGAAAATACCGACTATCCAATATATGAGAATTTTCCCTTTTTACAAGCTCAATTCACCGGCGGATCTGCTTTGACTTTTTTCTTGACTTGAAAGAAGGCTCCTGATGAAATAAATATGAAAAACAGATTCTGAATACCTTCCTGGGAAGCCATGCAATTCCATCGAGCCCGGTAATGGATCTTTCTGTAAACCCGTTTTGAGGAAGGGATCCATGAGCAAGAAAGAGGCAGCCTCGCCTCCGGATGATCGGAAACCCCTCTGGAAAAGGGGGATATTACCGGTCCTTTTCATCGGCATCGGAATCATCATCGCCTTCCCCCTGTTCAGCATCACGTACTACACCATGGTCCGGACCTCGACACCCGGATTCTGCGCCTCCTGCCACGAGATTGAACCGGCCTATCAGGCGTGGAAGATGTCCACCCATGTCAACAATGCCCAAGGCTTTGTGGCCGACTGCATGGACTGTCATCTTCCCGCTCCCCATGATACCTTCAATTTCTTTTTTACCAAGACGGCCCACGGCATCAAGGATGTGGTGATTCACTTCACGGGGAAACCTTATGATCGGGGGAAGAATCGGCAGGCGGCGTATGCATCCTTCAAGAATGAGCAGTGTCAGAAGTGCCATCGGAACATTCTGAACATTCCAGATAAACGGGGAGCCATGCTGGCGCATCGGGATGTTCTCTATCCGCGACCCGGATATGAAAAAAGGTGTGTGGATTGCCATAGGAACCTCGTTCACAACGACAGCCCGCTTTACCGGTATAAGCAGTACCAAACCACATATCGGGGTTTGGGCTTATAAAGGTTTGATAAAGCATCAAACGGAGATGATAACCTAGAAGGAGAAAGGGGGGCTTGCTATGAAAAAAGGGAGGATTTTCGCCCTTTTAGCAGCAGGTATGGGGATGGCTCTGATGGTTTGGGTCGTTTGTGCGGATGCCCAGAACGCCGGCAACCTGCCGAAAACAAAAGAATTTAGAATCGAACGGAGCATGCCCAAGGAGGCGGTGGCCTGCATAGAATGCCACAAGAGGGAGCATCCGGGCCTGTTTGCGGACTGGGCCTATAGCCGGCACGCCAGTGCCAACATCACCTGCTATGATTGCCACAAGGCCGAGGAGTTCGAACCGGATGTGAGTAAAGCGCACTATAAGCAGTACCAGCGCTCCGATGTCAAATACGGGACCAAGGAATACCGGGTTCCCGTGGCTGCAGCGGTGACACCCAAAGACTGTTCCCGGTGCCATCCTGACGAAGCCAAACAATACAGCCTGAGCAAACATGCTAACACCATGGAGATCATATGGAAGATCGACCTTTGGCTTCAGAAGGGCATGAACAGCGACTTCGAAAGGGCCAGTGGTTGTTATCACTGCCATGGAACGGTGTTGAAAATGAAAGGAGACGTCCTGGATTCAGAGAGCTGGCCCAATGTTGGTGTGGGACGTGTGAATTTCGATGGAAGCAAAGGGAGCTGCACAAGCTGCCATACTCGGCACCGGTTTTCCGTTATGGAAGCCCGGAAACCTGAGGCCTGCGGACAATGCCACCTGGGGCCGGATCATCCCCAGATCGAAATCTACATGGAGTCCAAGCATGGCGACCTGTATACCGCCCATGGGCACGAGTACAACTGGAACGCCGCTCCCGGAACATGGACCCCGGGGGTGGATTACCGGGGGCCCACATGCGCCTCCTGCCATATGTCCGGGGCCGGTACCGTGATGACCAGCCACGATGTTACCGAAAGGCTCTCCTGGGAGACCCAGGCGCCTTTAACGGTTCGACCTTCGGAATTTGCGGCTTTCCCGGCCAAGACGAACTGGCAGACCGAACGGGATAAGATGAAAGTTGTCTGTATGCAATGCCACGGAAAGGTGTGGGTGGATGGACATTATGACAAACTGGATAAAGTGGTCACGGAGTACAACGAAGTCTATTACAAACCTGCGAAAAAGATGTTCGACGATCTGAACGAAAAGAAACTCC
>PCSF01000025.1:3059-4121 GCA_002771315.1 Desulfobacterales bacterium CG23_combo_of_CG06-09_8_20_14_all_52_9
CCAGCACAACAAGAAAGCGTATGTGGCCACCGGCTTTCCCAATGCCACGGGGACCACCATCAAACCCAAGGAGGTATTCACCAAGCCATAAACCTTTTCTAAAGCCCCTTTTCAAAAAACCCCGCCCAAAGAGCAGAGTGGGGTTTTTTATTTTCACCTCTCGGTATTTAACGCATTCTTAACAAAAGGCTAGTTGTTCCTTAATAGAAGCCCTTTATTTTGCCACTTTAATAGGGGCGACCCATAAAATTAACAACCATTATCCATGGAAAGGCGGAAATCAAATAATGCCGACGGTTCTGTTGATCCTCATCCTTTTGGGGATGTCCTCAGCGGCTTTCTATCTGGGTCGCCGACGGGCCGTAGAGCTCGCTGGCAGGTCCTCTAAAAAGATCGCTTTGCATTCTCGGCCGGTTTATTACGGCGCATTGACGGCCCTATGGTGCGGAATCCCGGCTCTGCTCATATTCGTATTTTGGCTAGCCTTTGAAGGAAACATCATTACACGGATGGTGCTTTCCGATCTTCCGGCAAGATACAGGGATTTGCCGGATGATCGAACCAATCTCCTGGTCAACAATATTAAAAACCAGGTGGAAGGCAATATTGTATCGATCAAGGAGGATCCGGATATTTTACAGGCCGCTCAACATTATCGAAATCTACGATCCGTCAGCCGCACAGCCTTAGGTATTACAGTTCTGTCTCTGGCGATCGGGGGAATTCTTCTGGTGTGGCGGCGAATCAAACCTTCATTTAGAGCCCGAAATCATGTGGAAACGGTGGTTCGATGCATCCTTATCGTATGCTCCATCATCGCCATTCTTACCACTATCGGTATCGTGCTTTCCATCCTGTATGAATCGATACGTTTTTTCAAGGAAGTTCCTCTTTCTGATTTTCTCTTTGGCCTGGAGTGGTCTCCCCAGACCGCAATACGGAAAGATCAGGTGGGAAGTTCAGGCGCTTTCGGAGCGATTCCGGTCCTTTTGGGTACAGCCTTGATTTCCGCCATTGCCATGGTGGTGGCGGTTCCGGTGGGATTGATGTCAGCCATTTACC
>PCSF01000025.1:4134-5147 GCA_002771315.1 Desulfobacterales bacterium CG23_combo_of_CG06-09_8_20_14_all_52_9
CGGTTCGCGATTTCGGGCGGCTGTAAAACCCCTGATCGAGATCTTGGCTGGGATCCCCACAGTGGTCTATGGATTTTTTGCCGCCCTCACCGTCGCCCCATTTATCCGGAATGCCGGCGGATACCTGGGGCTTGATGTTTCTTCAGAAAGCGCCCTGGCCGCCGGACTCGTTATGGGAATCATGATTATACCCTTTGTTTCTTCCCTTTCGGATGATTTTATTAACGCGGTTCCACAATCGCTGCGTGACGGCGCCTACAGCCTGGGAGCCACCCGGTCGGAGACAATCAAACAGGTGATCCTGCCGGCTGCACTTCCCGGGATTGTCGGAGGTGTCTTGTTGGCTGTTTCCAGGGCGATCGGCGAAACCATGATTGTGGTCA
This sequence comes from Desulfobacterales bacterium CG23_combo_of_CG06-09_8_20_14_all_52_9, assembly GCA_002771315.1. Classification (GTDB taxonomy): domain Bacteria; phylum Desulfobacterota; class Desulfobacteria; order Desulfobacterales; family UBA2156. The sequence continues at coordinate 4,518 of PCSF01000025.1, forward strand.
TGGCAGCGGGGTTGGCCGCGAATATGACCGTTAATCCCTTCAAGGCTGTTACAACCGTGACCGTACAGATTGTCACCCTTTTAGTGGGGGACCAGGAGTTCGACAGCCCCAAAACTCTCGCGGCTTTCGCCCTGGGGCTTTTGCTCTTCCTCGTCACCTTGGTTTTAAACATCATCGCTTTACGAGTGGTTCAGAAATACCGAGAGCAGTATGAGTAAATCAGATCCTGTCGATAATAACGGTCCCCGACGCGCCATCGATATCGTTCGCGAAGGTCTTGAGAAGCGTTATCGGGCGGAACGCCGATTTCGGCGTAATGGATTTCTTGCCATAACCATCAGCCTGTTTTCACTCTTTGTGCTTTTTGCCAGCATGATTATCAATGGGTATTCGGCCTTTTGGCAAACCTATATCCGGCTGGATATTTTTTTCGATGCGGAATTGTTGCACCAGGAGGCGTTGGCTTCGGCCGATTATGACGGCCTGGTCAAAAATGCTCTCCAGGTCGTGTTTCCGGATGCTCAAAACCGACAGGAAAGAAGGGATTTGTTTAAACTGGTCAGCTCCGGCGCGGCTTTTGAATTGCGCAAGAGGGTATTGGATGATCCGGCGATCATCGACCAGAGGAAA
>PCSF01000025.1:5208-24872 GCA_002771315.1 Desulfobacterales bacterium CG23_combo_of_CG06-09_8_20_14_all_52_9
ATCTGCCGGAATCCGAACGTCGTATCAATAATCGGCAGCTCCAATGGTTGGACTTTTTGAAAGCGGAGAACCGAATCGAAAAGCGACTGAACTGGACATTTCTAAGCCATGGTGACTCCCGGGAACCGGAGATGGCCGGTGTATGGGGTGCCACCATGGGATCATTTCTAACGCTGATTATCACGCTGATTCTATCGTTTCCCATCGGCGTGGCGGCTGCCGTTTATCTGGAAGAGTTTGCCCCGAAGAATCGCTGGACGGACCTGATCGAAATCAATATCAATAACCTGGCGGCGGTTCCATCCATTGTATTTGGTCTTTTGGGTTTAGCGGTCTTTTTGAATTTCTTCGGACTACCAAGATCGGCGCCCATAGTGGGCGGCTTCGTACTGGCCTTGATGACCCTCCCGGTGATCATTATCGCCAGCCGATCGGCCCTCAAATCGGTTCCTCCCTCCATACGTGAGGCGGCTTTAGGGGTAGGAGCATCCAAGATGCAGATGGTGTTTCATCATGTGCTGCCGCTGGCCCTGCCCGGGATGCTGACCGGGACTATCATCGGCATGGCCAGGGCGCTTGGCGAAACCGCCCCTCTGTTAATGATCGGAATGGTGGCTTTCATCGTCGACATCCCGAAGGGTTTCACGGATCCGGCCACGGTTTTACCGGTGCAGATTTACCTGTGGGCGGACAGCCCGGAAAGGGCTTTTGTAGAGCGAACGTCGGCAGCGGTGATTATTCTTCTGGCCTTTTTGATCATCATGAATGCAGCGGCAGTCATTTTAAGAAAGCGGTTCGAGCGGAGGTGGTAGAAAATGGATTAAATCGAATAGATGAAATTAAAATCTGAAACCTTGTACCTAATGATCATCAATCAGAACATAAATCAAGGAGGAAAAGAAACATGAAAAAACTGGTCGTGTTGTCGGTAACAATGGCGTTCCTTTTCATCGGTTTGGCAGCGGTGTTTGCAGGATCGGCCAGGGACACCATCAGCATTGTAGGATCCTCAACAGTGTATCCTTTTGCCACCGTGGTCGCGGAGCGTTTTGGCAAAGGCGGACAGTACAAAACCCCTAAAATCGAATCCACCGGTTCCGGCGGAGGCTTCAAGTTGTTTTGCGCCGGCGTGGGTGTAGAGCATCCGGATATCACCAATGCCTCGCGGCGGATGAAGGACACAGAATTTGAAACCTGTGCGAAAAACGGCGTAACAGAAATCGTCGAGGTGAAGGTCGGATACGATGGAATCGTTGTGGCCAACGCCAAGTCTGCACCTTTACTCAAGCTGACCCGGAAAGCACTTTTTCTGGCACTTGCCAAGGAAGTTCCTGATCCCAAAGGCGGTGAAAAAGTGATACCCAACCCTTATAAGACCTGGAAAAGCATCGACGCATCTCTCCCAGATGTCAAAATTGAAGTTCTGGGACCCCCGCCGACATCCGGAACCCGCGATGCGTTTGTTGAATTGGTAATGGAAGAGGGTGCCAACTCATATGATTGGATCAAGGCGCTCGCCAAATCCGATGTCAAGAAGCATAAGGCAATTACGAATGGAATACGTGAGGATGGTGCTTATGTCGAGGCAGGAGAGAACGACAACTTAATCGTTCAGAAACTGGAAGCCAATAAAAACGCTTTCGGCATTTTCGGTTTCAGCTTCCTGGATCAGAATGCCGACAAGATCAAAGGATCTCTCATCGAAGGCATGGAGCCCACCTTTGAAAATATCGCAAGCGGGAAATATCCGGTTTCCCGGCCGCTGTTTTTCTATGTGAAAAAAGCCCATGCGGGAGTCATTCCCGGAATAAAAGAATACGTGGCTGAATTCACCAGCGATAAAACCTGGGGACCGGACGGGTATCTGTCCGAAAAAGGCTTGATTCCCATGCCCGATGCCGAACGCAAAGCCTTTGGCGAAGCTGCCAAAAACATGACTGTACTTAAATCCCTGAAATAGCACTAACCGATGCAGGCCGAGCCTTGACGGCTTGGCCTGCATCGACTATGAAGCCAGTTAAAGAATTCAATATGCAGCCCATGAAAATGCAAAATTTGGAACCGGATTATGAGAACATGACTTTCGAAAAATCCCTTGAGAAAAGACCGGATTCGACTGACACCGAAAAGAGCCGGGACCTGGTTCCCAGAGAACTCCGCGATACGGTAGGGGATATCACGGTACCCAATCCACGCATGATCTGTCGGGGTGTCAATGTCTACTATGGGGAAAAGCAGGCTATCCGAAATGTATCCATCGATATCGGAAGAAATGAAGTCATAGCAATGATCGGTCCTTCAGGGTGCGGGAAGTCCACTTTTATTCGGTGTCTGAACCGCATGAACGATACTATCGACTCTTGCCGGGTTTCGGGTGAGATTCTTTTGGAAGGCGTCAATATTTATGATAAGAATATCGACGTGGTGCCGCTGAGAGCGCAGGTGGGGATGGTTTTTCAAAAGCCCAACCCATTTCCAAAGTCCATTTACGACAATGTCGCCTATGGGCCCAAGATCCATGGCCTTGCAAGAAACAAGTCGGAACTGGATGAGATCGTCGAGACCTCTCTTCTGAAAGCCGGCCTATGGGATGAGGTGAAAGATCAGCTCGATCACCTCGGTACCAGCCTCTCCGGCGGGCAACAGCAACGGTTATGTATTGCCAGGACCATTGCCGTCAGCCCGGAAGTGATCCTCATGGATGAACCCTGCAGCGCCCTGGATCCCATCGCAACCGCTATCATCGAAGACCTTATCGATGAATTGAAGCGGCAATACACCATCACTATTGTGACCCATTCCATGCAACAAGCTTCCCGGGTTTCCCAGCGGACGGCGTTTTTTCATTTGGGAGATCTTATCGAGGTGGGTCCGACGCCTCGAATCTTCACCCGGCCCCGTCATCAGCTCACCGAAGATTACATTACCGGCCGTTTCGGCTAATCAGCGGTTTTAGATTGACCATCTCAATTAGAAAATGCCGGGAAATGCTTTGTCTTAAGGCAGTCCCTCACAGCAACCGTCTTGAATTTTAGTCTCATTTTAGATAAGTTCTTTTAGGAATCCCCCAGTGGTGGGACATGAACGCCATCGCCGGAGCGGCCTGACTGTTTGACTCTCTCAAAGGACTTTTCAATGAGAATTCAAATGACGAAAAAGCGCCCGATCCTCAGATCCCTTGTTCGATTTCTGTTTTTTGCGCTTTGGGTCCTTACCGCATGGGGAATACCGGTTACGACGAAGGCCGAGGCAGCAAAGAACGTTATTGTCATGATTCCGGACGGTTGTTCTTTCGAGCAATATACGCTGGCGCGCTGGTACAAAGGATCTCCCCTGGCCATGGATACCATCCTGGCGGGTGCGGTGAAAACATATACCGCCGATTCGGTGGTAGCGGATTCGGCTCCCGCGGCATCGGCCTATGCCACCGGCGTGCGGACCTCTGACAAATTCATCAGCGTTGCTCCGAAAACCGAGGGTATGCTTCATAGCCTGAAGATCTCGGGGTACGAACCCTATCAGCCTCTGGCCACTGTATTGGAAGCGGCAAAACTCACCGGCCGGGCGGTCGGAGTGGTTTCCACCTCAAGAGTGACTCATGCCACTCCGGTGATCAGCGACCTCCTCATTTTTGATGAAGCGGTCCGGATAGCTCTCGATTTTGCCGGGCTCAAAGGGGATACACTTTTGCTGGTAATGCCCGACCACAACACCGGAGGAATGTCTATCGGCAACTGGGCGACAAGTCAGAATTACTTTCAAATGAAACCGGATGATCTTGTCGGTCCACTGAAGAAGATGAAAGCGTCTTCTTTTCTATTATCCAAAAAGCTTCAAGGTGACTCTACACCAGATAGAGTCATCGATATCATACGGTCTTATTGGGGCTTGAACATTACATCGGAAGATGCCCAGAAGATCCTGGAAAAGATGGCCGAGTATCCGAAAGACCCATACTATGCCTTTGGCGAAGTATTGTCACCTAAATATCTTTATATCGGATGGTCCACTCATGGTCATTGCGGAGGAGATGTCCCTTTGGGAGCTTTCGGTCCGAACCGGCCATCAGGCCTTTTAGACGCTCCGGAAATCGCTCAGGTCGTGGCAGAAGCGCTCCAAGTCGATCTTGAGGCCATGACCCATCGCCTATTAGTGGACGCATCCGCAGAATTCGGCACCGGAAACGTGATGATCGATTCCTCCGATCCCGACAATTCCGTGATCCGGATTACGCATGGTGAAAAGGTCTTTTTACTTCCAGCGAATAAAAATCTGATCAAAAGCGATGATCGGGTGTATCCATTGGAAGGTGTGACGATATTAATTCCGGAAACTCAAAAAGCCTATATTCCCCGACAGGCCGTGGAGAAGATTAAGGGGATAAGAGCAGTTGTGACTCAAATCGGACGTCGATAATGTAAATCGGAATCACCTGTGTTCGAACTGATACCAATCGGTTATTTCACTACCATAAAAAAGCTCTCTTATTTGTGGATGAGATAATACCTGAACCTTGCATGAGTTGGAGGTCTCCCTTTTTCATACAAGATTCAGGCGATGATTTTCTTGTCCCTATCGGGATTCAAACCAGATGGAGTGGACATCTGCGACGGTTTCCCGAATGATCCGGAGGGCACTCAAGAGCCGGGAATACATCATGGCCAGAGCGAGGGTATCGGCCAGCAGCTCCAGCGCTTCCAGGTCCTGCGCAGAAAGCGACCAGGGCTTGGAATGGTAGAGTCGAAGCGCTCCGATGATTTTCCCGGAAAAGATCACCGGAAGATGAACGATGGCGCCGATCCCCTCCTTTTTGGTTTCATCCGGATACTGGAGTTCTTTAGAAGTCCGGGCATTCTTGACGATGACCGGTTTTCCCTTCACGGCACTTCGAATGCTCCTTCTAAAGAAGACGGGGCCCTTGTTGATAAAGCACGGACTCAGTCCAAAGCTGGCCAGGACTTCCAGTTCCCGGGTATCCGGGTTGAGTGCAAAGATACAGCTTCCCTTGATTCCCAAGGCACCCACCAGCAGTTGGGTGATGTGGGACCCCATGGTTTCCAGGCTTTCGGATTTAGTGACGATTCGATTCAAGGCCTTGAACAGGTCGACGGTGATTTTGCATTTTGCGGCCATATTCTTCCCTCCTCAAGGGTATATTGCAACAGCGTTCAAAGAGACCGACAAAAGAGCTTAATGGTTTTTAAAGTGAGCCCATCCGGCTTGGTCTTAAGAAACGATGCATATCGTTTTATCGGACAGACTCGAAACCACCTTTTGGAACACGGCTCCTGTGAAGAAACGAGAGATCCTTCCGGGCTTGTGGTTCAAGACAATGGTGGAGTGTCCACTTTTAAGGGCCAGGTTGACGATCTCAGAGGCGATGTCTTTGCTTTTTGCGTGAAATACTGTTTTCACGTGGGCCAGCGGGAATCCGCTTTGCACCAGAGTGCTCTTGACCTGTTTTAAATTTTTTTCCAGTTCGTTGATCCGCTGGCGGGCATAGCCCATGCCACCGGTAAGCTTTTCCATGACCGTTCCCTTGCTGGTTTCGATTTTCGGAAGCAACGTGTAGGCGTGAAAGAGGGTGATCTCAGTGGATTCGGCATGGGGTGTAAAGATGCGGATCACGAAATCCAAGGCCTTCTGGTCGCTTTTGGAGAAATTGTAAGGGAACAATATTTTTTCATGAATCATCCCGCCCTCCTTTCTCCTGAAAGTTTTGAATGATAGGTTTAACCGTCCTAGTAAAATTTAACGCGATAATCACCCCAAATGCAAGAAAATAATTTATAGGGAATGGATTGATTAACAGATGGCATCAAAAAATACTGTCAGAATATTGTTGATTTTCGCATGCGGATCTATTTCTCTCAAACGATGCGCTGGAAGGCAATACGATACTTTTTCATACGATTCCAAACCGTGACTCTGTAAATCCCCAACAGTTCGGCGGTTTTGGTTTGATTCCAATCGGTTTGGCGAAGGGCTTCGATAAGTTGTCTCCGTTGTTCATCCGTTTTATGGATTTTTCGGTTGAAAAACCAGGACGATTTTAAGTTGATATGGAGTGAAGATCGGGGGCGTTGGAGAGGAAGGCTGAAAAAATTGCTGCCCGGTCAATTGAAGTTTTCTCCCGTGTAAGAGCGGGCTATCCGGTCCATGTACTCCTGGAGAGAATCGAACACCAAGTATTGCTCGATGCTGTCCCAGGAAATAGCCGTACTCACCCCTGAAGCCCAGTCGTTGGGTGTGGTTCCTTCGGCGATGCGGCCGACCAAGAAAGTTTTGTCGCCCTGAATCTGAAATGAGGCGTTTTCAAGGACGACGGTCTCTTCGGAGGTTCGATTGGAGAGATAAATCAAAACGATTTTGTCGGAAAGCTCCGGGAAATAAACTTCCTTCAATCTGAATTCCTCGAACTGTTCAAAAGGTAGAAAAATCCTTGGTTTTGAGACAATCCCAGCTTGTAGCCCTTTCCCGTCGGTAAAGCCCGTCTTTTACATGCTTCATACACCAGATTCCCAAAAATTGACAATAAAAACCGATTCAGGGTCTGATGGGTCGGTTAAGCACCCTCCTTTGCATGTCCTTTGTGCTCAGGGATCGTCTGATTCTGAATATCGCATAGAGAGCCCGATGGAATTAGTCTAATAATTGAATCAAAGTCTCGGGAGTTCCCGGAGGGCCGTTGGCACCTTTATATTGGAGAAAAACGCCATCGGAAGACCGGAACCAGTAATGGGCGCTCCAGAGGTTCTGGAGCAAGCCCGTGAGAGTGATTTTCAGCTTATGGGTCATCACGGTTTTGCCGAAAACCGCGATGGCTTCCGGCTCCAGGCGGACCGCTTTCAACCGGATAGGTTCCAGATTGTCCATGCGGATCATCCAAAAGGTCTCTGCTGCTTTTCCGGACAGTGCCATCTGCCTTAAGGAATAGGAAAGAGCTTGATACCATTCCTCTTCACCAATGGGAATTATTTCGTTGTAGACCTGATTCTGAAAAGTCCCTGAAACATGAATTGTATTTTTATTCCGTTTAGCCGTAATCCGGGTTTTGGTATTTAAAAATTTCCATTCGAAAGTTTGCCCGGTTGTATCGCAAAAGGTGATAAATTGGTCCACCGGCTCTTTGATTTGGATTTTAACGGTGTTTTGGCTTTCTTTCTCCCATGTGTAATCAAATACATTGTTTTTTGTAGACTGCCTATAGCGATATCGTTCCGTGGTATAGCTTCCAGCTTGTCCGACCATCAGCATGAGTAGAACAAAGACCATCATGATAATTGGTACGAGGACATTTACCGAGCCGTTTGAATTTATATATTTCACCGGCGAATTTCTTTTGAGTTTCATTAGATAATCCAAACTTTTAAACGCCTTGTCGTAAGGCTGCATCCCATTCGTTTCGGGTTTGACAGGTTCCGGTGCCTATAGCTTCTTTTCCGCTGCGTATCAACATGAAAAGAGGTTTAACGCAACCCACTGACAGGGAAACAGGAACGCCTCAGGATTCGCCGGTGAGCTTTTGCTTTGATTCAGCTTTTTTCAGGTCCTCGACAAAAGATGAAATGTCCTGGATTTGGGGTTTTGCGATGAGGAAAGGATATGCGTTATCGGAAGAGGTTCCCGACCGATTCTGTTGGTCCTTATCATCCTTTTTAAAAAACTTCAGGATATGTTCCTTATCCGCCTTGATGGCAATTTCGATTTCCGGGTCCTTGAAATCCTCCACCTTAAAACCTTCCAGGTACTTTTGACATCGGAGGCCGACTAAGCTCGAAAGGAGGCGCTTGACTTTCGCTTCGTCTACGGGCCTGCCACCTTCGGTCTCCCATACAAAATTTTGCTTTTCCGGAGACTGAGGCTCTGTCTTGGGTGTATCCGCGTTTTCTTTTAGTCGATTTTCAGCTTTCAGCTTTTTCGTGATCATCACCGATTTTCCGTTGAGCATGATGGAAAATTCCTGAACACGCGTCGTATCGAAGGATAAAACGGTCCGGTCGCGGAGGTCGTCCACTGTCACGTCGAATTTGGATTTCAAATTACCCTGAGCCTGATACACATTGGGATCCCCGGAAATTTTTACATGCGTATGGCGAAAAGTCGATGCGGTGCTCCCGATCTCGAAATCCCGCTTCACGGCATCTCCGGAAAAGGCTTTCACACGGATCTTCCTATCGTCGCCGAGATCATACCGAGCGTAATTTTTCGACTCGGAGACCCGTGCCACAAAAGAGAGCTTCGCTGCCGAATCCAGGATGCCCGCGGCTTTTTCCCCGTCGGCCGGGAAATCTCCGGGAAAAATATGCCAGCGGTCTTCCTTTTTGGCAAGCGAAATGGTTTTGTCCCCCTTAGCGATTTCGACTCCTGTCAAGGCGGTACCTGTAACTTCGGTCAGCTGCGGCAGTGCATATCGGGTGCGGTCCGTCTCGCGAAGCATTAAGTAAGCGAGCGCGCCCACGATGACTGCAGCAAGAAGAAGATATTCGACTTTCTTTTTCATCAGATGCTTTCCCCCAATTCATGCATCATGCAACCTTCTTTGGGTCATTGAAACATTTCCCGGATCCGCTTTTTTCTTTGAGTCCTTTGGAACCAGATTCCCAGGCCGAAAAAGATTACTAAAACCGGAAGCCCGATTACCATGACGCTCTTGATGGCGGTTTTGCTGAATCCGCTGGTTTCTCGTAGGGGATTAAAACGCGCCTCCTTTCCCCGCAAAACAGCGATTTCCTCCCGGTTGTTCAGGTAATCCAAGAGGTTCATGATAAAAACCGCATTTTCGGTTTTACCCTCCGGATCAAGGACATTGTCCTTGAGCATATCCGAGGAGGCCATAACGAATATCCTGGCCGGCCTTCCCTTGGCCAAAAACGCCTTCTCCGGTTCGATACGGGTCATGTCCGGACCTTTTTCGGACAGGGCCTTTCCGGAGGTGCTGTTTTTCTCATCTTTTTTTTGCGCTTCCCCGGCTTCCTCCGGTGCTGCGGGTTTTTCAGGGATTGATTTTCCGGCAAAGAAGCTGGGAAATTCGCCTTCCAAAAGATAAGCCAGTGCCTTTTTCTCCTTTTCTTCCTCTGATGCAGGAGGACGGAGGAGCATGGGGTTAAGGACGATCCGCTCCTTCATTTCCCACGATTTTTCCGAAGAAGATAACAGTCGGTGTGCCTGGATACCGTTTTCCTGAAGCCTCTTTTCATCGATAACAAGCGGTGAGACTTTGACGGTCACCAAGCCCTTGAGGGATTTCATGAATTTTTGGTCTTTGTCGATGTTCTCATCTTTGATGATGGGCGCAAAGTACAAGGGTTGCTGACCCCCGCCGAATTCCTGAGATACGGTTTGCTTATAGCAGTTTTCATCCAGAACCAGAGATTTCTTCAGGGTAACTCCCCAGTGGGAGAGGAGCTTTTCGAGCCCCGAATCGAAGGGCACAAAACCCTGCCCGCCGCCGAGCATCATGGTTTGCTGGTCTCGCGATTCTTTCAGCGCGTCCGGAAAGAGCATGAGGCTGGTTCCACGCATCAGGGCCTGATCGATCTGGAATAATGCGTAGTCGGAGAGAGGCTCTGTGGGGGCTGCGATTACCAGACAACCCAAATTTGCAGGGATCGGTTCGTCCTTGATCCGGATCGGCTTTACGGCGTAGTTCTGGGAAGCCAGGTTCGAGAAGCTCGACAGGGCATCAGTGCCCCTTTGCCCGCCAAAGCCGCTTCCAAATGGGGAGGGAGTGCCATGATCGGCCATATATCCGAGATCTGCGTTGATGTTGATCAGCCGCTCGATTCCGGCATTGAGCATTTCTTCCACCCGGCCAAGGTCGGCCAATTCATAGCGAGTCCCGATGATGGGGATACGCATCACATTCAAGAGCGGCAGCTCCACGGTTTTATCGCCATGGGTCATTACCAGCCCGATGGCACCATTTCCGGCCTCAATTTTTCCGTTAAGGAGGGTGGGCCATTTAAGCTGCATGACGTTGGTCGTCTTCAGGAGATTTCCGGCGTCCGGATCCCGCGTGGGATCCACATGGGTGTACTCGAGTTTCTGATAAAGCTTGGCATTGAGCCTTTCCACCATATTCCCAATCGCCTTGGGATAGTCGGCAAGGTTCTTGATTCCCATGTGAGGAGCCACCGGTTCCAGCGAGGAAGAGAGAATCAAACTAACGCGCACCTTTTCCTTAAGGTTTAAAAGGGCGCTGACTTTGTTGTTGAGCTTTTGAATGGCGGTAGTCAGGCGATATTCCAGATCATCGGTGGCGGTGATGGCGGGGATACGCTCCACGATATCGCCGTGGATCATGGCCAACCCCATGTAGGCTTTCTTGAACTTGATCTCGTCCTGTTCCACCATTTGAATCTGGAGAGGATGAATTCCGTAAGCATCCGCCATTTTCCGATTTTCGCTGCTCCGGGTGTCAGTCCCTTCTCCTTCGGGGTTCACATCGAAAAACCGATAGTTGAAATAACGGTTGGCCGAGGCGGCATAGGCTTCCAGCAAATCCCTGAGATATCGCTCTGTTTGGTTGTGGGGAGCCGGAAGATTTTTGGTGAAAAAGACATGTATGGTAAGCGGTTCCGACAGGGTGGAGACCACCTTTCGGCTGACTTGAGAAAGTGAAAAAACGCGGTTTTGGGTAAGGTCCGCCCTGAAAAACAGGGTAATCCCCGCAACGTTGATCAGCACCACGGCAATTCCGTAGAGTAAAAATTTGGCGTATTTCCCGGCTGTTTTCATTTCGATCATCATGGATCCTTTATTGTCGGTTCTGCAAGGTCAGGGTTGCGGCATAGAGGCCGATAAAAACGAAACTCGCGAAATACAGGATGTCCCTGGAATCGATCACTCCTTTGGCAATGGAGTCAAAGTGAGTGCCGGCTCCAAGATAGGCGATGACGCCCAGCAGGGAATCCGGAAAGAAAAAAAGCATCTTATCGATGACGGTCATGGAAAAGCAAATCAGGGCTCCCACGATGAAGGCGATAATCTGATTTCGGGTCAGAGCCGAGGCAAAAAGCCCGATTGCGGAAAATGCCGCCCCCAAAAGGAGGGCTCCGGCGTACCCGCCGACCACCGGACCCCAGTCGAGGTCTCCAAGAAAGGAGATGACCAGAGGATATGCCAAAGTGGGGGCGAGGGTCGCTGCCACAAACAGCACGGCGGCTAAAAACTTGCCCACGACGATGTCTGAAAAGCTCACGGGGAGGGTGAGCAGGACTTCAAAAGACCCCACGCTGAGCTCTTCGGAAAACAACCGCATGGTCACCGCCGGAATGACAAAGGAAAAGGCCATGGGGAGCAGGCTGAAGAAGCTGCGCATGTCCGCATGGTTGAACAGGAAAAAAGTGGTGAAAAAAATCCAGCCCGTCACCAGAAGAAAAACCGAAATAACAATATAGGCGATGGGGGAGACAAAGTAGTCCTTGACTTCTTTTGCCACGATGCTGGCAAGGGGTCTCATATCAATCCTCTCGAGTGAGTTCTCGGAATATGGTTTCCAGGTTTTGAGTTTTAAGATGCAGATCGATCAAGATCCAATCGGTCTGTTTGACGGCATGATAAATGGCTTCCCTCGGGTCGGATCCCTCGCGGCACGTAACCGCAAGATCGAGGGCTCCGTCCTCCGATTGACTGCTCTCCTGCACGTCCAGGACTCCGTCGATAGCTTTGAGCCTGTCCATGGCCGCTTCGGCAGATGCCTGGCGTAAGGAGAGGGTGACGACATGCTTGAGGCCTGAGATTTCCATTAGGCGCTGGGTATCGTCGTCGGCTACGATTTTTCCCCGGTGGATGATGATCACCCGATCACAGGTGGCCTCCGCTTCACTCAGGATATGGGTGGACAGGACGATGGTCTTTTCTTTGGCCGCGTGCCGGATGATGTCCCGGATTTCCACGATCTGGTTCGGATCGAGCCCGGAGGTGGGTTCGTCGAGGACCAATATTTCCGGGTCACTCATCATGGCGTGGGCCAGGCCCACTCGCTGTTTCAAACCCCGTGAAAGCTCTCCGATGGAAAAATGCATGATCTCTCTGAGGCCGCAAAGCTCGGACAATTCCCGGATTCTGTCGTGCCGCCGCTTGTCTTCCAACCCACGAACGCGGGCCACATACTCGAGATAGTCGTAGACCAACATGCTCCGGTACAACGGTGCCGACTCGGGCAAATATCCCATCAGGTGCTTGATGGCGATGAGATCGCTGCGGATGGAAAAATCCTTGATCTTGATGTTTCCGGAAGTGGGGGGAAGGTATCCGGTCAGCATCCGCAATGTGGTGGTTTTCCCGGCACCATTGGGGCCCAGGAGCCCCACGATCTCTCCTTTTTGAATCGAGAAATCAATTCGGTTTACCGCACAAAATCCGTCATAATATTTGGATAAATTTTCAACCTCGATCACGAGGCGCCCTCCTTTTTTGAACAAATGTGAAAAATCGGAAGCTTTCTTTATCAGCCCGTGCGTTTCGGGTCAAGTCCGATACGGTAATTTTAATCCTAACCTCCCCGGATATTGTGCATCCGCAACCATCCCGGTAAAGCGCGGTGGAGGAAAAGATACCCATGGCCCTTGCGGTGACGGTTTTTTCATCGGCATTCACCGAAAACCGTATGATTGTTCTTTCAGTTCTTATTCAGGATACCAGCGGCTGGGAGATTCCGAACCGGAGCCATTTGAAGCGGTGCTGATCTTGAGAAGTGACCTTCTTGCCGATACGAGCCATGAAGAGATTTTCAGATCGGATACAGATGTTGGGTTCATTGGTTTCAAAGACGGCAAAACCGAAGGGTTTGAACAACCGAATCAGCATCATCCGATATTGCTGGGCGCTTAATCCGGAGCTGTCCAGGTCCCACGTCCAGGAGTAGCCCACCATATAGGCCACCATCTCCTCGATGCGGGGATGATCCAGGATAAGCTTGAGGATCTTTCCGGCCACCCGGTAGGAACGCCAGCTTCGGCATACTTCGACCACCTTGATTTCCATCATCTTTCCCGGCCCCAGGGCGGCCCACCGCTCCTCGGGTTCCGGGCGATCCAGGACTCCGAACCCGATGATGTGCTTTTGAATCGACAGAGCCAATGTTACGTTGACGTCCGGAGTTTCGGTTTTCTTTTCGAGGGTCTCCCGTTTGGTATAAAGGGACTTGAATTGTGCATACGTTTTGAATTCGGCATCGAAGATATATTCCCGGATCTGTTCAGGCGTGCAAAAGGAACGCACCCGGACATTTCCTTCGGGCGTGGGACATAGAATTTCTTTTTGAAAGGGAGTAGACATCAAAGAATCGGTCAATCTAACTAGAAGTCTCCCCAGTTCCTATGGAGCCGCTTGATCATGATGAGGAGGTGGTGACGGCGTCCTTCCGGGTCCTTCACATAGTCTTCCAGGACAGCTCGTTTGAAAAAGTCCAGCTTTACGGCGGAATCAATGGCGGCATCTTCGATGCCGGAAATGAAATCGGCCCTGAGCTCGGAAAGGCCTTTGTCCATGGCCAGCTGAATGAGGTCGAGGAGCATCCATGTGCCGAGGCGCTTGTGCCGATACTCGGGCAATACCATGATGCGCAGCCGACCCATATGGGCGGTGCATCCGAATCCACTCAGGTGAAGGGAAGCATGCGCGATAATCTTTTCATCGGAAAGCGCCACTATCGAATAGACGGTTCCGGTTCCGATACCGTCGATTAATTTTCTAATGACCAAAGGATTCATGACATCGTAAAACATGAACCAACGGTCGGATTCGGGAATGTGGGCGTAGAATTCCCGCAGGGCCGCTTCGTCACTTTTTTCCAGGTGCCGGATGACGGCCTCATGGCCGTCTTTTAAAATAATTTCTTTTGGATAACGCATCCGTCCTCCATGACATCAATGCTGATCAAGCGATAAATCAATAGCGCTTGATGGATTGAAAAAGTGAAAATTTAAAAGAACAGCAAACGGGAAAGCTTGTCGCGTTTCAATTCTAAAAAACAAAGTCAAGTATTTTGTAAGTGCTATCATTGAGTATCCTATCAGGATCGGGTTTACAATTCAACTTCCGGGCCCCAGGCGGCAAGATAGTCCTGGATGCGGAGTTTGCGGGCGGTGTTTTTCGTACTCATATAGCGGACTTTCCCTAAAATGGGACGCTCCGGACCCCATGGCCGGTCATACCGACCGAGGCACCAGAAGATGCCGCTGTAGGAATTGGGATCGCGGCCGTCCAGGGCGTACTTGTTGTTGAGTTCAATCATCACCTCCACGGCCTCCCGCGGGGACAAAGACCACTCCAGGATCTTTTTCCCCCAAAGCATCCGAAGATAGTTATGAATGCGTCCCTCCCTTACAAGCTGCCTCTGGGCGGCGTTCCAGAGGGGATCATGGGTTTGGGCATCCTCCAGTGCAGCCCTATCGTAGAGATACGGACGCCGGTCCATTTCGTGGGTCAAAAGCGTTGCTTTTGCCCAATCGGGAAGCGACTCGTATTGCGCATAATCTTTCCGAAAGACGCACATATTGTATCCCAGCTCCCGCCAGGTGACCAGTTCATCCAGGAATGCTTCCGCAGAGGCGCGCATTCCCCACCAGCCGTATTTTTTCCCTTGAGCCTTCTCGGAGAGCTTATGAATAAACCACTCCTCTGAATCGGCGATTTCCTGAAAAACCTCGTGGGCTGAAATATGTCCGAAATGCAAATAGGGGGAAAGGCCCGAGGCGGCATCCTCGTCCGGGTGGTTGCGATCGGTTTCATAACCTGAAAGGCGTCGATGGATGAATTCCAAAAGCCGCTTTCTTGCTTCACGTGCCCCTCCCTTCAGACGAGACGGTGGGACGTTGTGATTGATGGGGATTCGGCCAAGATCCACCTCTCCATTTTCCATAAGATTCAAGGCCTCCGGCCAGCGCTTCAAAATCGTTTCGGGAGGCGCGACCGCCGCCGGCAGGCGCAACCCTTTCAAGGGGTCGATTTCCGGGTACGCCAAAAGATGATCCGGAAGGACTTTTTGGAGAAGGCGCCTGAACGCAAACGCCGTGGGATAGGTTCGATCCGTACCTCTTAAAGGGAGAAGCCCGTTGGAGTCCACCGCCTCCAATTTCACAGGGATCTTTTTTGAAGCCGCATCCACCATTTTGGGAAGAAAGAAGGCCGGAAAGTCGTCGGTGATCACGATACACGACTCTTTGGCAAGGTTGGCCAGCAGCCCTTTTCCCGCATCTGCATGCGGTTCCACGTAGGGGTAGTAGTGCACAAAGCCGTGGTTTTGTAACATCCGGATGTTATCCGCCATCCCATCGATGATGAAACGATGGAAGCGGTCGCTGGCCCAGGGGTAACCGGAGCGAAGGGCTTCCAAGACTACGATAGGCTTTTTAAGTCGTACGGCCCATTCCACGGCTCGCTGGAGACTGAAGTTGCATCGGACGCGGCGGTTGGAGATCATCCAGTACAGGATGTAACACCCCTTGTCGTTGACGGATGCATCATTGATTTTTCGGATGCGGATGGGAGGAACAGCGTTCATGGGGATCTCGTTTTTAAAGGGACACAAATGCCTTTCCCAAGCCAAAGTATAGGCTGAAATCATAAGTGTTTATCAGCTGTTCGTCAACGGCTCTTTTTCGGTTGCTCGGGGGATATGGGTGCTGATAAATTGCTAAAACAGAAGGGGGAAAAACAATGGAAGAAACCATCAAACTCGGCGTGAGTCAGTGTCTCTTAGGAGAGAAGGTCCGCTACGACGGGGGGCATAAGCTTGACCGGTTCATCACTGACACCTTGGGACAATATGTCCGGTATGTGCCGGTTTGCCCGGAGGTGGAATGCGGTCTCGGGATTCCCCGGGAGGCGATGCGTCTAGTGGGTACGCCGGATGTGCCGCGGTTGGTCACCATCCGGACTCGCAAAGATCATACGGATCGAATGACGGAATGGGCCAAGAGCCGCGTGATCGAATTGGAGAAGGAGGGTCTTTGTGGGTTTATATTTAAAAGCAATTCTCCTTCAAGCGGCATGGAACGTGTCAAGGTTTACACGGATGAGGGAATGCCGACAAAATCAGGAAGAGGAATTTTTGCCGGCATCTTCATGGACCACTTTCCCTTAATTCCGGTGGAAGACGACGGTCGTCTCCACGATCCGGGGCTGCGAGAAAACTTCATCGAACGGATTTTTACGATGAGACGATGGCGGGGGCTGCTTTCCGGCAAAAGGACGTTAGGAAATCTGGTGGCTTTTCATACCGTCCACAAACTCCTGGTTCTGTCTCATAGCGAGAAGCACAACCGGCAAATGGGAAAGCTGGTTGCTGCAGGGAAAAAGATATCCGTTGAAGAACTGTTCAAACAGTATGAAGTCCTTCTCATGCAAGCTCTTTCCTTAAAGGCCACGGTGAGCAAAAACACCAATGCCCTGCAGCACATGATGGGCTATTTCAAGAAGCAGATAAGCCCGGACGAAAAGAAAGAGCTGCTCGGAGTTATCGGCCAGTATAAGCAAGGCTATATTCCGTTGATTGTCCCTATGACGCTCATCAAACACTACACACGGAAATACGATCAGTCTTACCTTAAAGACCAGGTTTACCTGAATCCGCACCCCATCGAACTGAAGTTAAGAAATCATGTCTGAACCGATAAGACTTCCAAGACTCGCTGGAAACCGACACACTCCGGTCCTTGTGACCGGTGCCACCGGCTATGTGGGAGGACGTCTTGTGCCCCGGCTTCTGGACTCCGGATACCGGGTCCGGGTTGTCGGGCGTTCCTTAGCTAAATTGCGTTCCCGATCATGGGGAACCCACCCGAACCTGGAGGCCGTCAAAGCCGATGCATTGGACCGGGAAGCGATGACGAATGCTGCAAAGGGTTGCCGGGTCGCTTTTTACCTCATACACTCCATGAATCCCCGGGAAAAAGATTTTGCCGCGACCGACCGAAAGGCGGCTCAAAACATGGTAGAAGCGGCCAGCATGGGAGGGCTTGAGCGGATCATTTATCTGGGCGGATTGGGTGAAGAGGGCAAAAACTTAAGCAAACACCTCAGATCCAGAAGTGAAGTGGCGCGGATTTTTATGGAAGGTCCGATCCCTACAACGGTATTAAGGGCCGCAATGATCCTGGGTTCGGGAAGTGCCTCCTTCGAGACCCTACGGTATTTGGTGGAACACCTTCCGGTGATGATCACCCCCAAATGGGTCCGGAATCCGGTCCAGCCCATCGCCATCCGTAACGTCCTTGCCTACCTGCAGGGTTGTCTGGAGCACGATGAGACCATTGGACAGACTTTCGACATCGGCGGATGGGACATTCTTTCCTACCACGGGCTCATGGATGTTTATGCCGAGGAGGCGGGTTTGCCCAAGCGGCTCATTATTCCACTTCCGGTCTTGACGCCCCGCTTGAGCGCCTATTGGATCCATCTGGTTACTCCGGTGCCGGCCTATATCGCCCGGCCTCTGGCAGAAGGGCTGCGCAACCCGGTGATATGCCGGGAAGATCGGATTCGGTCCATCGTTCCGCAGGAACTTTTAGGCTGCCGGGAGGCTATCCGTCTGGCCCTGGGTCGCACTCAGAATGCTTGTGTGGATACCTGCTGGACCGACGCCGGAGCGATTTTAGTTCCTGAATGGCTCCAGGAAGGGGACGCTTCTTATGCCGGCGGGACCCTTTTGACCTCTGCACATCGGATCGTCATTAAGGCGTCACCGAAGGAGGTCTGGCAGGCAATAATTGTCATTGGAGGAAAGCAGGGGTGGTACAGTGCCGATTTTCTGTGGCGCATCCGAGGGGCTATGGACCGGATGGTTGGGGGTATTGGATTGAGAAGGGGGCGGCGGGACTCGGAAAACCTTCAAGTGGGGGATGCGCTGGACTTCTTCCGGGTGCTCGATGTGCAGGAAGGCCGGTTGCTTCGGTTATTGGCACAGATGCGTTTTCCCGGGGAGGCTACCTTGGAATTCAGATTGAAAGAACTTCCTGAAGGTCGGACGGTCCTGACGCAATACTCACGATACCTGCCTCGGGGAATCTCCGGACTGCTCTACTGGTATGCACTGCTTCCCTTTCATGTCATTGTTTTCAAAGGAATGCTCAGAGGGATTGCCAAGGCAGTGGGAAGACCCTTAATTGAAGGCCCCCGGCGTCTGGCCTGATGCGGAGGAACGGGGGGACTTCTTAAACGAGATTTCCTTTTGGTGTTGATGACATCGGTGGGAGGTCTGAAAGATCAGGAGAAGACTTCATCGCGTTCGTGCCATTTTCCCTTTAATGCCTCCTGGGCTGCGCGGTGTTTGGTAATTTCTCCGGACAGGGCTTTTTCGATGGCTTCCGTGACCGCTTCCGCAGTTTCGATGCGGGTGAGATAGACATAATCGGCGCCCAACTCATAGAGGCGCCGGCTTTCCTCGAGCCCCAGGGCGTTGGCGATGATGATCGCCTCGGGATTGATGTGCCGCAGCGCCTCGACGATCTTTATGTTGGAAGTCCCCTTGAGGAGGTCGTCCTGAATGGTGCACACGATCACCTTGGCCTTGTCGACCCCGGCATGGTGCAGGGTTTCCGTATTAGACAGGTCTCCATATCACACCGTTGGCCCATAGGCAGCGATTTTTCGATGGATTCCGACATTGAAATCCACCACGAGAATGCTTTTCAGCAGGTCCGGATGCTTTTTCTTAAGGTTATATAGCAGAGACGAGGCGACCCGGTGAAATCCAAGCAGGGCGACACTGTAGGATTCCTCTTCGCCCGCCTTCGCTTCGGGAGGGGCCTTGAAGCCGATCCGATCCAACAGTAGGGCCAACCGGTCGTGGACGGCATCGGCTTTCTGGTAAAGGGTGGGGGTCAGCAGTGCCGTGACAACAAAAGCGAAGATGATGACGCTGTTGAGCCCTGTGCCGATGTGGCCGAGCTGAAGCCCTGCATAGGAGATGACCAGGGTGAACTCGGAAACCTGGGCGAGGCGTGTCGAGGCCACCGTGGCATTGCGTCGGTCGAGACCGGTCCAGTAAAGGAGGGGAAAGAAAATCAGGTACCGGGCCAAGATAGTCAGTGCGCTGAAAAGGATGGCAATCAACAAAACGGAGACGCCGTCAGGCATGGGAATGCTCATCCCGAGACCCACAAAGAACAATGTTACGAAAAAATCCTTTACGATGCCAACCTTACCGAGCACATCGGTGCTGTAAGGCAGGTTGGCGATGCTGGCCCCTGCAATGAGGGCTCCCATGCTGGAGCCCACCGTCAGGTGCCAGTTGAAACCGAAAAAGCTCTCGGTAAAAGCGTCTAGGTTGATCCCGATGAAAACGACGGCAAAACACCAGGCAATGGCCGCCACAAGGATCAGCTCGGGCATCTTTGCAATCCATTTGAACCCGATGGGCAGGATGTACTTGGCGACGGCTATGGCGATCAGGGTAAGGACAGCGATGCCGAGGAAAGAAAGCAGGATGGGGCCGATTCCGGTTTCTCGAAATTGGGCTGAATGGCGATGACGATGATGGACCAGATGTCCTGAAAGATCAGGATGCCCAACGATACCCTCCCTACGGTGGTGTCCATCTGAAAGGTTTCCTGAAATAATTTGGCAGCGTTGTCAATAGGAGACTTGGAATAATGCTCTCCAATTCGCCGTCGGTGTACCATTTTTATGCATCAAACCCGTTGTAGTAATAAGCG
>PCSF01000210.1:0-147 GCA_002771315.1 Desulfobacterales bacterium CG23_combo_of_CG06-09_8_20_14_all_52_9
TGAGGATTCACAAATATCTTTAAAAAGCAATATTCCGTGGTCAATATCAGAGATTTGTCTCGGTTTGACGGGAGCGAGGTAGTGGATCAAACGGTCCTGGTTCGGGCGGGTCTGGTTCAAGGCAGGTGTGACGGCATCAAGCTCCTC
>PCSF01000210.1:213-8794 GCA_002771315.1 Desulfobacterales bacterium CG23_combo_of_CG06-09_8_20_14_all_52_9
AAGGTACTCCAGGCTGGCGGAAAGGTGGAAACGGTTTAATCCATGGTTGGCGGTGGATTTGGAAATATTTTCAAGATCCCGGAGCTGAAGAAAAGGCTCTTGTACACTCTGGCGTTGCTCTCCGTTTATCGTATCGGGGTGCATATACCGACTCCGGGAATCGACGCGGCGGCGTTGGCTTCATTTTTTGAGAAGGCCAAGGGAACCCTGCTGGCCCTGTTTGACATGTTCTCGGGTGGTGCCCTAGAGCGCCTTTCGGTCTTTGCCCTGGGCATCATGCCGTATATCAGCGCGTCCATTATCTTTCAGTTGCTTACGGTGGTGATCCCTCACCTGGGACGATTGTCCAAGGAAGGGGAACAGGGAAGGAAGAAGATCACCCAATACACACGTTACGGAACCGTAGTCCTTTCCATCATTCAGGGATTCGGTATCGCAGTGGGTCTGGAAAGCATGAGTTCACCGGGCGGTGCTCCGGTGGTCATTCACCCGGGGTGGGGATTCCGTCTGATGACGGTGATCACCCTGACCTCGGGAACGGCGTTCATTATGTGGCTGGGCGAACAGATCACCGAGCGGGGTATCGGAAACGGAATTTCCCTGATTATCTTTGCCGGTATCGTCGCGAGAATGCCCGATGCGGTGGGAAACACATTCCGGCTCCTGACTACCGGAGAAATGGGAATTTTTCTGGTTTTGATCCTGCTCATTTTAATGGTGGCCGTGGTGGGCGTCATCGTCTTTATGGAGCAAGGACAAAGACGCATTCCTGTGCAGTACGCCAAACGGGTGGTGGGGCGTAGAATGTACGGCGGACAAAGTACGCATCTTCCATTGAAGATTAATACATCCGGCGTAATCCCCCCTATTTTTGCATCATCCATCATCATGTTTCCGGCCACCATCGCCAGTTTCATCAAGATCCCGTGGATGCAAAGCGTCGCCAACGCCATGCGGCCGGGAAGCTTTATCTATGAATTTTTATTTGTGGGGTTTGTCTATTTTTTCTGCTATTTCTATACGGCCGTTACCTTCAATCCGGTGGATGTCGCAGAGAACATGAAAAAGCACGGCGGATTTATCCCCGGCATCCGCCCCGGAAAGCGGACGTCGGAGTATATCGATCGGGTTCTGACCCGAATCACCCTGGGTGGCGCTACGTATGTTTCAGCCGTTTGTGTTTTGCCGTCCATCCTAATCACGAAGTTCAATGTTCCCTTTTACTTCGGGGGTACGGCGTTGTTGATCGTCGTAGGAGTGGCGCTGGATACCATTGCACAGATCGAGTCGCATATGTTGGCTCGCCACTATGAAGGGTTCTTGAAGAAGAGCGGTGCTATCAAGGGACGTTATTGATATGGTGATTCTCAAATCACCGAAGGAGATAGAAAAGATCACAGCCAGCAATCGGATCGTGGCTAAAATCCTCAAAACCCTTGAGTCCGAAGTGGCGCGCGGTGTGACGACGATGCAGCTTAACGATTTGTCGGAAAGGTTGACTGGTGAGAATCAGGCCGTTCCGGCGTTCAAGGGATACCGCGGATATCCCTTTTCGCTTTGTACGTCGGTCAACCATGTCGTGGTGCATGGTTTTCCTAACGATACCCCTCTGGAGGAGGGGGATATCGTGAGCCTGGACTTTGGGATTCTGCATGATGGATATTACGGGGATGCGGCCATTACGGTGGCTGTGGGAAAAATCTCGGCACCGGCGATGAAGCTGATGCAGGTCACCCGGGAGTCTCTATACAAGGGAATCGAGAAGGCGGTGCCGGATGGACGGCTGTCGGACATCTCCCATGCGGTCCAGACTCATGTGGAGGCGCATGGTTATTCGGTGGTCCGTAAGTTTGTTGGGCATGGGATCGGGAGCAAGCTCCACGAAGATCCCCAGATTCCCAATTTCGGTAAAGCCGGAACCGGGGTTCGTTTGAAACCCGGCATGACCTTGGCCATTGAACCGATGGTCAATGAAAAAGGATATGAGGTGAGGATACTGGAGGACGGATGGACGGCCGTTACAGAGGATGGGGCTCTGTCGGCCCATTTCGAACACACCATCGCTATCACGGAAAAGGGCCCGGTCATCTTGAGCCGATCGGACGGGAGTTGATCTATGGCAAAGGATGAACCCATCGAGGTCAAGGGTATCGTCGTGGAGACTTTGCCCAACGCCATGTTCCGGGTCGAGCTTGAAAATAAGCACCGGGTGTTGGCGCATATTTCTGGGAAAATGCGCATGCATTTCATCAAAATTCTTCCCGGCGACGAGGTGACGGTGGAGCTGTCCCCATACGATCTCACCCGGGGAAGGATTACCTTCCGGGCCAAGTAGCTTGTGGACTGTCAATAAGGAAGAGTGAAAAACATGAAAGTCAGGCCATCCATAAAGAAAATATGCAGCAAGTGTAAAATCGTTCGCAGGAAAGGTGTCGTAAGGGTGATTTGCGAAAACAAGCGGCACAAACAGAGACAGGGATAAAGGGGAGGAAAAACCTTGGCACGAATTGCTGGCGTCGATTTGCCGAAAAACAAGCGGATTGAGATCGGGCTGACCTATATCTTCGGAATCGGCAGGAGTACCGCAAGACAAATTCTTTCGGAGCTCAACATCGATTTTGACACCAAGACCGATCAGATTTCGGAATCCGAAATCAGCAACATCCGCAAGATGATCGATGGTAACTTCAAGGTGGAAGGGGAGCTCCGCAGCGAAGTCTCCATGAACATCAAACGATTGATGGATCTTGGATGTTACCGGGGGCTGCGTCACCGAAAATCGCTTCCGGTCAACGGACAGCGCACTAAGACGAACGCCCGAACGCGTAAGGGGCCAAGAAGGACGGCAGTAAAGAAAAAAGGCGCGGCAACAAAGAAGAAATAACCGGTTCCATCGACCTTTCATCGTCGCAACGCAAGGATAGAATCCATGGCAAAAAGGGTCCATACTAAAAAGAAGGAAAAGAAGAGCATCCCCACCGGGGTGGTTCACATTCAATCGACGTTCAACAACACCATTATCTCTATTACGGATCCGGCGGGAAACGTCATTGCCTGGTCCAGTTCGGGTGGGCAGGGGTTCAAGGGGTCCCGGAAGAGCACCCCATTTGCCGCCCAGATGGCGGCAGAAGCCGTCGTGAAAAAAGCCGCCGAGTTTGGCATGAAAAATGTCGAAGTGTATGTCAAAGGACCGGGCTCGGGCAGGGAATCCGCTCTCCGGTCACTCCAGGCGGCCGGATTCAATGTGATGATGATCAAGGATGTGACGCCCATTCCGCACAATGGATGCCGCCCGCCCAAACGGCGAAGAGTGTGACGTCCTGGCGCGAAAGAGGATTGTCTCTCCATCAATGACAAAACGTTTTCAAGGAGGAGAAGTTGGCTAGATACACAGGTTCGGTTTGCAGGCTATGCCGCAGAGAGAATCTAAAATTATTTCTAAAGGGCGATCGATGTTATTCCGACAAATGCGCCTTCGACCGGAGAGGATATCCGCCCGGCCAGCATGGCCAGCGACGGGGAAGGAAAGCATCGGACTTCGGCGTCCAGCTCAGAGAAAAGCAGAAGGTCAAGCGGATGTATAGTCTGTCCGAAAAGCAGTTCCGGCTCACCTTTGGAAGGGCCGATCGGGAAAAGGGGATCACCGGAACCAACCTCTTGGTTTTGCTGGAAAGACGGCTCGACAATGTGGTGTATCGGATGGGCTTTGTCAATTCCCGTGCTCAGGGACGTCATCTAGTCCTGCACAATCATTTTATTATAAACGGAAAAAAAGTGAACATTCCCTCGTATCTGATCAAAGTGGGGGACGTGGTGGAAGTCAAAGAGAAAAGCCGGGCCGTTCAAGCCATCAGCGATTCCATGGAAGCGGTGGTTCGAAGAGGCATCCCCCAGTGGCTTGAATTAGACAAGGGGACGATGAAGGGAACCGTGAAGGCATATCCCGTTCGAGAGGACCTGACCATGCCGATCCAAGAACAGCTCATCGTGGAGCTTTATTCCAAATAACCGCAACCCTATTTTTTGGTCGATGGAGAGATCCGAACAGGCTTCATCGAAGGCAAGCGCATTGGAGAGGCAAACATGGCATCAGACAAGTTGATGTATATCAATTGGCAGGAAATGATCAAACCTGACAAGATACAGGTCGCGAGCAAACCGACCTACGGCAAATTGGTATGTGAACCCTTGGAAAGGGGTTTCGGTATTACCATCGGAAACGCGTTACGCAGAATCATACTGTCATCCCTGTATGGTGCGGCTGCGGTGGCAGTCAAATTCGATAAGGTCATGCACGAGTTCAGTGTCATCCCGGGTGTTTTGGAGGATGTGACGGAGATCATCCTGAATATTAAGGAGGTCCGATTCAAAGTATCCGATACGCAACCGAAAACGGTTCGGATCGATGCTCAGGGGGAACGGAAAGTGACCGCAGCGGATATCATCAGTGATGACGGTCAGTGCGAAGTCCTCAATTTGGACCAGCATATCGCCACCCTTTCCGGCAATAGTGCGTTGAAAATGGAAATTACCGTCAAAGTCGGGAAGGGATACTTCCTGGCGGAGGCAAACCGGGATGAAAACGCTCCGGTGGGAACCATTCCCATCGATTCCGTCTTTTCGCCCATCAGGCGGGTGAACTCCGTGGTGACGAATGCTCGAGTGGGACAAAAAACGGATTACGATAAATTGACCTTGGAGGTTTGGACCGACGGCAGCATCACACCGGAGGATGCAGTGGCCTACGCCGCCAAAATCATGAAGGAACAGATGAAGCTGTTCATCCGCTTCGACGAGAAGACCGAACCGGGCTCATTCAACCTATCCAAAGATTCGGAAAAGCCCACCTTCAACGAAAATCTTTATCGAAGCGTTGAAGAACTGGAGCTCTCCGTTCGCAGCGCCAACTGCCTGAAAAACGCGGATATTCATCGGCTATATCAGCTGGTTCAAAAAACCGAACAGGAGATGCTCAAAACCAAGAACTTCGGGCGGAAATCTTTAAATGAGATCAAGGAAGTTCTATCCGAGATGGGCCTTTCCCTGGGAATGAAGCTGGATGGCTTTATGCCCCCCACGGAAGGGCCGGACAAGAGGGAGTAAACAACCGTATGCGACACCGTAAAGCCGGATTGAAACTGAGTCGGACCGCCAGCCACAGAAGCGCCATGTTTCGAAACATGGTCACATCTCTTTTCAAATATGATCGCATCCGCACCACGGATGTCAAGGCAAAGGAAGTCAAACGGTGGGCCGATCGCTTGATTACCCTTGCCAAACGCGGAGATCTGCACGCCCAACGGCAGGTGCTGGCGGTTGTCCGCGAAAAGGATGTCGTTTTCAAGCTTTTCGAAAAGGCTAAGGAACGCTTTGCTAACCCCACAGGTGGTTATACCCGAATCGTCAAGCTGGGGAGGCGTCCTGGAGATGCGGCTCCCATATCTCTGGTGGAATTGATCGTTCCCGTTTCTGAGGAAAAGAAAAAGGAGAAAAAGAAAGCCGCCAAGACCTCTCCCAAAAAGAAAAAAGAAGGAGCAAAGAAATCGGGTGGCGCAAAGAAAGCGGTAAAGACACCGGAAGCAAAAGCGGAAAAGCCCGCTCAGAAACCGACTTCGGAATCGGCTTTGCCGGAAGCTGCGCCGCAGCCGGAAACTCGTAAAGAGTAGGGGGTCACAGCCGGCGGTTTTTTTTACTCCTTTCCATGACCGACACATTATCAAAAGACGCTCGTAG
Organism: Desulfobacterales bacterium CG23_combo_of_CG06-09_8_20_14_all_52_9; assembly: GCA_002771315.1. Taxonomy (GTDB): domain Bacteria; phylum Desulfobacterota; class Desulfobacteria; order Desulfobacterales; family UBA2156. The sequence continues at coordinate 5,947 of PCSF01000210.1, forward strand.
CCGATTTCGGTTGCGGGCGTTTTTCATGAAAAGAGCTTGCCTAACAAGAGAGATATCAGTTATCGTTCATAAACTGAAGGCTGGATCCCATGGCCCTTACGAATTCATATACGACATGGCCCTTATCCCGATGGTTTAAAGGGGTGCTTTCGGCTGAAAAACGTCTTTCCGGCCAAGCCAATGTCACCCCGGTCCTGACTTCCCGTATGTTGGACCATACCATCGGCGCATCGGTGTGCCTTAAGTGTGAAAACTTCCAGCGCGCCGGGGCCTTTAAGTTTCGCGGCGCCTTCAACGCCATGAGCCGGCTGACGGCACCTCAGCGAAAAAAAGGGGTCGTCACCTATTCTTCGGGGAATCACGCCCAGGCCGTTGCCCTGACGGGTGCGCTTTTGGGTATCAAGACCACGGTGGTGATGCCTGATGACGCTCCAAAAATCAAACGGGAAGCCACGGCCGGCTATGGTGCCTCTGTGGTGGAATACGATCCCCGGAAGGCGGATCGGGGAGCGTTGGCGGCATCCCTCCAAGAAAAACATGGATATATCCTGATCCCTCCCTATGATCACCCCGATGTCATCTGTGGGCAGGGTACTTCGGCGATGGAAATCTTTACCTCACTGAAACACCTGGACTGGCTGCTGGTTCCCTGCGGCGGCGGCGGGCTGTTGAGCGGATCGGCCATTGCTGTAAAAAAAATGGATCCCTCTTGTCGGGTCATAGGCGTGGAACCGGAGCTGGCGGATGACGCCACCCGTTCCTTTCACAGTGGGAAGCTTCAAACCGTCAAAAACCCACCCACCATCGCCGATGGTACGAGAACTCCGTCTCTGGGGCGGATTACATTTCCCCTTGTGTGCCGGTACGTGGATGACATGGTCACGGTCTCGGAAGCAGCCATCGTGGAGGCGGTTCGGTTTCTTTTTTTTCGGATGAAACTGGTCGTAGAGCCCTCCGGCGCTCTGGGCGTTGCCGCCCTGCTCAGCAAAAAGATCCTTCCTCAGGGGCGCGTGGGCGTAATCCTCAGCGGCGGCAACATGGATGCATCGACGCTTCGGACTATTTTAGATGACGCCTCCCCGAAGGCCGAAACCGAATCATGAAATCCTCGAAGCTTGTCAGCCTTTCCGAAGCTGTATCCCGCCTGGTGCCCGACGGCGCTTCTGTTGTCATGGGATGTGCGCTGGAAGCGCTTATCCCCTTTGCGGCCGGACATGAAATGATCCGCCAGAAAAAGAAAAGCCTTACGCTCATCGGCCCCATATCCGACATTCTTTTCGATCAGCTGGTGGGCGCCGGATGTGTTGAAAAAATCCGGGCGGCCTGGGTGGGAAACGTCATTACCGGATCGGCATATAATTTTCGACGAGCTGTGGAAGGCGGGAATCTGAAGATGGAGGATCATTCCAACCTCACCCTGGCCATGGCGCTTACGGCCGGGGCCATGGGCGTTCCCTTCATGCCCGCGCGGACGGCCCTGGGAAGCGATCTGTTCCGGACCAATTCAGGGCTGAAGACCATCACCTGCCCATTCACCGGCAATATCTTGACCGCCATCGCCGCCCTGTTACCGGACGTGGCAGTCGTGCATGTCCAGCGCGCCGATGTCTTTGGAAACGGCCATATATGGGGAAATCTGGGTGTCACAAAAGAAGCCTGCCTGGCCAGCCGCCACGTGATCCTTACGGCCGAGGAGATCGTGGATTCACAAGTGATCACCGGCGATCCCAACCGAGTCATCGTCCCGGGCTTTCGTGTTTCCGCGGTAGTCCATGCTCCCTGGGGTGCCCATCCTTCTCCGGTTCCGGGGCATTATAACCGGGATCATCAGGCCTTCATCGATTACCGGAACCGGAGCCGGACCGTGGATGGCTTTGAGGAGTGGAAAAAAATGTGGGTGGATCCTCTTCGGGATAGCCGAACTTACCCGGAGCTTCTCGGGAAAGAGCGCGTGAAAGCCTTGGCCCTCAAGCATCATCTTCCCTCCGTGCCGGTGGATTACGGGTATTGAGGAAGACGCGAAGGAAATGACCGAAAATTATACTCTGCCCCAATTGATGGTGGCCGCGGCGGCCCGGGAGATTGCCGACCATGAAGTGGTCTTCGTCGGCATGCGGCTTCCGCTTTTAGGATTCCTTTTAGCCGGAAGCACTCATGCTCCCCATGCCGTAGGTGTCTATGAACTGGGCGTCGTTCGGGACACCCTTTCTCCAGAGCCGATTATGACGATGGGGGACCTCCCCAACCTCACAGGGGCCTGCTGGCTTGCCGACACGATCGATATAATGAGCCTGCTTCAAAAGGGTCTGGTGGATATAAGCTTCATCGGCGGCGCCCAAGTGGACCGGTTCGGGAATTTGAACACCAGCTACATCGGCGGGTTCCAATCGCCTGCCACACGCCTTCCGGGAAGCGGGGGTGCCTGTGACCTGGCCTGCCTGGCCAAACGGCACATCATCGTCATGACCCATGAAAAACGCCGGTTCAAAGAAAAAGTGGATTATATTACCTCTCCGGGATACGGGGACGGCGCCGGATGGAGGGAGCGCGTAGGACTCCCCCGCGGAGGGCCTCGTGCCGTCATCACCACCCTGGGTGTCCTCCGGTTCGATCCGATGACTTGCGAGATGGTTCTTGTTTCCGTCCGTCCCGGCGTTTCCGTGGAGACGGTAAGCTTCCATACCGGATGGCCCTTAAAGATCGCACCGGATCTTTCGCAAACACCGGCTCCAACGCAAGCGGAATTGGCCATGATTCGACGCTTTGACCCCGAGGGGTATTGGACCGGCTCTGATAAGAACCTGTGATTAAAAGTCGCTTCTGAAATTTTTTAGACCGGTATCGGTAT
>PCSF01000242.1 GCA_002771315.1 Desulfobacterales bacterium CG23_combo_of_CG06-09_8_20_14_all_52_9
TCCCCTGAAAAAATGGTTTAAAAATGGGGTTATCTCATTGGATTATCAACGGAAAATGGTTGCAATTGGTGTGTCAGATGTGTCCATGTAATTATGCATTTTTATCTTGACAAATATGGTTTAGTGTGATATCTATGTTTCCATGTTCATCGACATTGTTCCGAATCGCAAATCCCCACCGGCCATCTTGCTTAGGGAAGCCTGGCGGGAAGGTCAGAAAGTCCAGAAACGAACGGTTGCCAATCTTAGCGGTTGGCATAGGGAGAAAGTGGAGGCATTGCGTCGTCTCCTGAAAAACGAACCTTGGGTAGCCCCTGAGGAGGCTTTTGCCATTGAACAAACCCTTCCCCATGGTCACGTGGAAGCGGTTTTGGGAACCCTCAGGAAACTGGGTTTGGATCGATTGATTTCGTCTAGGCGTTGTCGGGAACGAGATCTGGTGGTGGCGATGATAACCGAGCGACTGATTCATCCCTGTTCAAAGTTAGCGACGACGCGGTTGTGGCACAACACGACGTTGGCCGAGGAGCTTGGGGTGAGCGATGCCAACGAGGATGATCTTTATGAGGCGATGGATTGGTTATTGGCGAAGCAGGAGGGGATCGAGAAGAAGTTAGCGGCCCGGCATCTTTCGGAGGGGGCATTGGTGCTCTATGATGTGACGAGCAGTTACTATGAGGGGCGAAGTTGTCCATTGGCTCGTTTTGGTAATGATCGAGATGGGAAGAAAGGGAGACGGATTATTGTTTACGGGTTGCTCACCGATGGGGCGGGGCGACCGGTGGCAGTGGAGGTCTATCCGGGAAATACGGGCGATCCGAGTACGGTGTCCGATCAGACGGAAAAACTGCGTCATCGTTTTGGATTGAGTCATTTGGTACTGGTAGGGGATCGGGGGATGCTGACAGAGACGCAGATAGAGAAGCTGAGGGCCTATCCGGGGTTGGGATGGATTTCAGCCTTACGGTCTGCTGCGATTCGAGACTTGGTTGAGAGCGGGAGTCTTCAAATGTCGTTATTTGACCAGAGGGATCTTGCGGAGATTCGTTCACCGGAGTTTCCGTCAGAGCGGCTTGTGGCCTGTTTTAATCCGTTGTTGGCGGAGGAAAGGAAACGCAAGCGTGAGGCGTTGTTAGAGGCGACGGAAAAGGAGTTGGGGCGGATTTCGAAGCAAGTGGCCCGGAGGACCAAGAAGCCTTTGGGAAAGGATGAAATCGGCAAGAAAGTGGGCAAGGTGATCGGCCGTTTTAAAGTTGGCAAGCATTTTACGGTGACCATTGAAGAGCATCACTTTTCCTTCGTTCGTAACGAAGAGAGGATTCGTCGGGAGGAAGCCCTGGACGGAATCTATGTGATTCGGACCAGCGAGCCGGCAGAACATCTCTCGGCGGAAGATGCGGTCCGCAGCTATAAGAATCTCACACAGGTAGAGCGCGCCTTTCGAAGTTTAAAGGGGATCGATCTGTTGATCCGTCCCATCTGGCATCATACGGAGGACCATGTCCGGGCTCATATCTTTTTATGCATGCTGGCCTATTATGTGGAGTGGCACATGCGGAAGGCCCTGGCTCCCTTATTGTTTGATGATGAAGAACTGGATGGGAATCGTAAGAAACGAGACCCGGTGAAACCGGCCCAACCGTCCGCGTCCGCGAAGAAGAAAAAGAACCTTCGTTTCACTTCTGAGGGTTTGATTGTACAGAGTTTCGATACTCTCTTGATGGAACTTGGGACTCGATGTCGAAATCGCTGTCGAATCAAATCGGATCCAAAGGGTCCCACGTTTTACCAATTAACGGAGAAATCTCCGCTTCAGGAACGGGCTTCCCAGCTTCTTGGGCTGTAGTCATGTAATTGAAAGCCCGTTTTCTTAAAAATAGTTTGGGGAT
>PCSF01000100.1 GCA_002771315.1 Desulfobacterales bacterium CG23_combo_of_CG06-09_8_20_14_all_52_9
GTTGATTGTCCCGGCTCCGGGCATGGTGTTGTCGAGGCTTCGGTATTCGGAACGATCCCCCGCCCGCATGGGATTGGAGAGTCCCGAAGTCACCAGTACGATCGTTTTTATGCCATGCACCTGGTTTTGGGCCATTCTTAGGGAGTTCATCGATGCAGCCGTCATCATACCTACTGTCACCCCCTGCCATCCAAAGCGGTCACAATACCCGGTCAGGGTTTTTTCCGGCGGCTCCAACGGCGCGTTCGGATTTTCGGGGTGTTTGGGAACCCTGAGGTTTAAAATGGCATCCGCGTGCACCCAGCCGCCATTGAGCACAGCCGAGCTGAGTACCGGAAGGGTTTTTTCGAAGACCAATCGGATATGGCCTTCGGTTCGTTCGAGTTGAAGCTCGAAGTGCGTAGGAATTGTAGTCATGGTTTGCCTATAGAAATCATAACGGTCAAAAAAACAGAATACGATGGGTAAAGCAAAGCTTTTTCCAGAACGTATGCTTCGCCCACATCTTGCAATCGACATCGCTTTGATCATTTTTGCGTTGAAACTGATTTAATTTTTCCATAGGTTATGGAAGAAATTTCATGAAGACACAACAAAAACATCCGGATAAATCCCTTCCCAAGCCTTCGTGGTTGCGCCTTCGACTTCCCTCCGGAGGGGCATACGAGCAGGTGCGGTCCCTGGTTTCCGACGGCCGGCTTCATACGGTCTGTCAGGAGGCTCAATGCCCCAATATCTGGGAGTGCTTTTCTCACAGAACGGCAACTTTTCTGATCCTTGGAAATCACTGTACGCGAAACTGCCGGTTTTGCGCAATTGAACCGGGTCCTGGAGACCCTTTGCAAGCAGATGAGCCTCAACGTGTCGCCGAAGCAGCCCGGAAGCTCAATCTAAATTATGTTGTCGTCACATCGGTGACCCGCGACGATCTTCCGGACGGGGGTGCAGGTGTTTTTGCCGAAACGATTGGTGCGGTCCGGAAAAGCATCCCGAAGGTTAAGGTGGAGGTTCTGGTTCCGGATTTCAAAGGATCTAAAGAAGCCTTGATGACGGTGATAGAAGCGATCCCCGATGTGCTTAACCACAACATGGAAACGGTCCGCAGGCTGTACCCCAGGGTCCGTCCCGAAGCCGACTATGAAAGATCCCTGCAATTGATTCGACGAATCAGCGAAAATGCGCCGGCCATCCCGCCCAAATCAGGACTGATGCTGGGATTGGGTGAAACCGCAAAGGAGATCCGGGAAACGCTCAATGACCTCCGGTTAGCGCAATGTCGAATCCTGACTCTCGGTCAATACCTGCGTCCCAGCAAAAACCATCTTCCGGTGACCCGATATATTCCCCCTGAGGAATTCGAAGAGTGGCGGAAAACTGCATTGCAAATGGGGTTTGAAGAGGTGGCCAGCGCACCGTTCGTGAGAAGCTCCTATCGAGCGGATCGTCTGTATCGGGGAGCGGCAAACAAAGGGAATGAAGTGTAGACGGCAACCGGCTCGGTCGATCTAATCTTGAAGAAACAGGGCGGCGTCTTTTGAAGCCGTTGGCGTTCATTTCGTTCTTCATCCGGATTTTTCAAAAGCAGCCGCCGGGTTTGCTTGAGCATGTCTTTTTCCGATTGGGTCGTGGCGTGATCATAGAGTCTGCGTCCGAAAAAGTACGCTAAAACCGGATGAACCAAAAGGCAAAAAGATATTCGTGACCGCAATCCCCGCATCGAATCCGGGCAAAACCATTATGCGAAACCCCGCAGTCCAGATAGCGATAGACCACTTCCTTGATATACGAGCGAAAGGAACCGTATGCCCTCCCAAATCGGTCTTCATAGATGTGTTCGAAGACCTCGAAATGGTCTTCGACACATTGGTAATACGAAGAGCTTTGGGGGTTGCATTGACGGTAAACAGCTCCGGACACAGGTATGTCACCTCGATTTCCGATTGAAAGATCTTAGCAGCAATATCCATGTCGATGCTACATGTTGGGCTTCTGTCCAGAGATGCCCACTCTATAGGATTAAGGTGTTCAAAAATCCCTTGACAGGTCAGCGTTAATTGCTTACAAAATTCAGTCTTTAATTCTGATAAGCATCCCACGGAGGATTAAAACATAATGAATGAGTT
>PCSF01000118.1 GCA_002771315.1 Desulfobacterales bacterium CG23_combo_of_CG06-09_8_20_14_all_52_9
GGTCGCGGCTCCCTTGGTTTCCATATAGACCGTATCGCCGTTTTGGGGCCGGATGCGCAAGGTTGCTTGACCTGTTTCACCGTCACGGCTCAAGACCTGGATCTGGACGGAGGCGGCAGGCTTTTCAAAGGGACCCCGTGTGATGTACCCCATCATCTCCCGCCAGAGATCCCGTTTGACCAGTTCATCCTTCAGATTGTCGAGCGCGTCGGGATGATGCCAGACCCAGGAGGGGTCGGATGCAGCCCGCTGCCGGATCGCGCTCCAGGCGACCTCCTTGGCGCTTTCGGGCCAGAGCTTGCTTTCCACGCGGTTCCGGAAATTGCCGTCGGCGGCGATCTCTGTCGTGTATTTATAGCATTCCTTGAGGGCAGCCAGGACCTGTTCCTCCCCCTTGTAATCGTTGGCCACGTACTTGGGATCCAGATCAACCGGCACCAGCCCGTTCTTCGCCGGGTAATAGAGAATGGTAAAGGTCTCGCGCCAGGCCTGGTAAAACCGGCCTTCCAGCTTGGTCCGGATTTCCGATGCTTCGAGGTATTGGGGATCGCTTTCCCGAACGCCCTCCTGATCCATCTCGCCGATGATGGTGCGGACGGCGCTGAGTTCGGCGGCCCGCTCCAGAACCGTGTCGTAGGCCTTTGCCGCGCCGGTCAGGAAGCAGACCTGGTTTTTGTATTGCTGATTTTTGTAAAACTCTTCAATAGCCCGGAAGGAATCGTCCGCCGGACGAAAGACGATCAGGGTCACTGCATCGGCCTGAAGCTGGACCTGGTCGAGGGCCGGCAGGGCCTGAATCTTCTGGTAGGCCGCCCTTGTGGTGACCTTGAACATGTCGCCCAGACGCTCACGCAGTTCCTTTTCGCGCTGTTCCCGGAGCTTATTCCTGGCGTAGGTGGCTACCTTGGCCTTCAGGTTTTCGACATTTTTAAAGAAGAGTTTCCCGTCCCGGGAGACATGGAGATACCAGGCGTCGGCCTGGAGACGGTCGAAGACGCTGCGCAGCTTCACGACATCCCGCTCCGGGGCAGCGAGATCGCCGAGGATTTCGGAACGGCTGAGCCCCAGGACGGGGTTCGTGGCCTTGGAGAGGGAGGAAAGAAAGATCAGCCTGGCGATATCCTGGGCGTCCTCCGAGGCAATGCCGTCGATCTGCTGGGCCAGGGCGCTTCCGCCTTCCGCGGCGATGTCGCGGGCAACGGCCACCTCCAGTCCGGCGTTGATCTGGCGGATCTCACCAAGCATGGAGGCGTCCTGAAGATCGAACTCGTGGGGGCCGATAAGCCCGTGTTTTGCTGCCGCGCCCGAATCCCAGAGATGGGAGACGATGATTCGCATGATCCGAATCAGGGCGCGGGTCTGCTGGAAACCGCGATTTTCCTTGAAGCGGGCGTAAAGATCGCGGATCGCCGGGTGGAAGGGGTAGGCGTTTCGGATATCCGTTTTGAGCTGATCGGGGGAGACCTCCGAAAGGCCCATTTTTTTGGCATTGTCCACGGCAACGCCATAGGCATCGGCCACTTCCCCGATTTCAGCGACGGAAGCGGTCTTTTCGAAGATCCGGGTCCGCAGGATGTGGTAGATCTCGTTGGTATTGATCTTCACCGGATCAATCCGAATTACGTTTCGGTTGACCTCCTGCTCCAGATCGTTCAAGGACTGCAAGGCCTGGGTGATGGACGCGCTTCCGCCCGCATAGGCGGTGCCGGACAGGTCGGTGATGACCACGCAGGCCCGGGGGAGTTTGTTGCTGTTAACGGCCACCAGCAGATTGGCCAGGGCGATTTCCGTCAAACGGTCCAGATAGGTGTCGCCCACGGCCACCGCCCGGGCAGCTTCGAAATAGGGAGGCAATTCATCCAGGAGAATGAGGACCGGTTCCCCCCGGAGGAGTTCCACCCACTTGTTGAACGAAGCCGCTGCGCGGCGAAAAATTTGAAAATGGTGTAAACTCCTTTTTATG
>PCSF01000060.1:0-23965 GCA_002771315.1 Desulfobacterales bacterium CG23_combo_of_CG06-09_8_20_14_all_52_9
GCGGCGCAATCCATCTTTTTGGATCAGAGACGTTATCCGGCGATGGATGGCGGGATTTGGCTTCCTGGAGGCGATCAATTATAGCTTTATCCATAGCCGGTTTGATGACCGTCTGGGGCTTCCGGAAAACGATTTCCGACGAAAGACCGTGCGGATTCTAAATCCCATCTCCGATGAGCAGAGTCGGATGCGGACCACGTTGATCCCGGGTCTTCTGGGTTCCCTCCAGAGGAATCTGGCCCAGCAATTCCGATCCTTGCGTCTTTTTGAAACAGGAAAGGTGTATCTCCCCCAAAACCCGGATGAACTTCCCCAAGAGACGGAAATGCTCGCCGTGCTGTGGACCGGTTTCCGCTTTGAACCCGGATGGTACGGCAAAGAAACCCCTTGCGATTTTTTCGATATCAAGGGGACAATAGAAGGGTTGGGAAAGGCTATCGGGATTAGAACTATCGAGGTTGCACCGATGCCGGATGATTTCTGCGCCTACCTGAAACCCCGTCGTTCGGCCATGGTCCGGACTGAAGACCAAAATATCGGATGGATGGGAGAGATGCGTCCTGAGACCCTGACGCCCTACGATATTCATCAGGAAGTTTTCATTGCCGAATTGAACCTTGATGCCTTGTTGCCCTTCACGACGCACCACAAGAAAGCCGAGCCCCTTTCCCGGTTTCCCGCAGCGACCCGAGATTTTACCCTCATTGTCGATAAAAGGGTCCGGGCAGGGGAAATTCTTCAATGTGTGGCATCCGCCGGTGAAAAATGGATTGAAACCATCCGGCTTTTTGATATATTTGAAAAAGATCCTATCCCGGCAGGGAAAAAAAGCATCTCCTTTCGCATTACTTACAGAAGCCAAACTCGAACGTTGGAGGACAAAGAGGTGACCCAGGTGCATCAAAAGATATCGGATATGCTCCTGAAGACTTTTGATGCCTCACTACCGGAATGATTTTCCTTAAGGGCGACTCCTGGGGTGCCGACCGTGAGGCTTGAGGGTGAAGCGCATTTCATTGCCCGATAAGCTCTATTTTAAGATCGGGGAAGTCAGCAAGATCGCCGGTGTGCCTCCCTATGTGCTGAGATTCTGGGAAAATGAATTCAGAAAGATCAGCCCCAAGCGTACCCCCACCGGCCAGCGTCTCTATCGGAAAAAAGACCTTGAACTGATCCTGACCGTCAAGGAACTTCTTTACGACAAGCAGTTCACTATCCGCGGTGCCAATCAGTATTTGAATGCTATGAAAGAAGAAGAAAGGGCCGAGGGGATTTCCCCCTCGGCCCTGGATACGATCAAATCGGAGCTTCGCGATATTTTGTCGGTTCTAAGGGATGACCCGTCCTCCCGGCCTTAAAAAAACATCCGCAGGCCAATCCCAATCCGACCCCTTTCCTCCACTTCGTCAAATTCGTCAAAGGCCGATCGTCCCTCCAGGAACAAGCCGAAATTCACTCCCGTGGGATTCTCTGTTAACATAAATCCAGCTTCCAGTAAAAGATCGATACGCGTATCGAAGCTGGTGTCCCACATGCCGACCCCGGCCCCGAGGAAAAATTTAGATGTGGGATAGAAAAAATACAAGAGATCCGCCAGAATAGGAGGATTATCTTCGCACCCTTCCATCAAAGGTGCAAATCCGACCAGGCCGGCTATGGCGTTTTTTTCATTAAACCGATGCATATAGCCGACACGAATCGGCAGGAAGGTGGCGGGATCGAATTGTTTCATAAACCCTACATCGCCGATGATGTGCCCTTTCCGGGGCGCCGGCGTACCGACAATCGCGGCAGGTGCGGCTGCAGGTGCGGGAGCAGGGCCACCCTCGACTTTTGCCGGAGGTGCGGGTGCAGGCAGCGGGGCTGCCACGGGTGCAGCGGCGGGCACAGCGACGATCTTTTGTAAGGCGATGTTCAGACAGATGGCAGGAAATACGAAAGTATAGTCACTTCCCTTATGTCGCAGGACCATCTGGTAAGCCTTAAAGGAGTCTTTTCCGGCCCAAATCACATCCTTGAGCACCACGGCCTTGTTCTTCTTTTTAAAGATCATCCAGAGGAATCTTTCCTTAGGCGCAACCTTAATGGTTTCAATTTTTGCGGTTTCAAGGGCCTTCATGAAGGGTTCAAAAAGATCGACTGCGCCTGCTTGAATGAACCCGGCCTTGACGTCGGGTTGTAGCTTTTTCAACACCGGATAGACCTGTTCAGGCTTCAAGTTTTTGGCCTTATAGAAAGGGCTGGCTCCAAGCCTTTTCAGTTGCGTTGCGGCAAAAAGCGGCGAAGCTCCCAGCACCAAAGTCAGCATTAAAACAACGGCCATCACCTTTATCTTCATCTTTTACCTCCTTAACGGGTGTTGAATCGGTAGCCCTCGTCCGATAATGATCACTTTTCCTAGTCTTGATAAGGCTAAATAAAATCCCATTTGTGTAGTCTCTATCCCTCCTTTTTGGAAATGTCAAGACCGGTTTGAGGTCAAGCGGCCTATTTTTATTCGATGGAAAACCCGGCGGTGGAAAATTCTTGACAAAAGAGATTCCTTATTATACTATTCCACAACTTAAGAGCGGGCATAGCTCAGCTGGTAGAGTACAAGCTTCCCAAGCTTGGTGTCGCGAGTTCGAATCTCGTTGCCCGCTCCAAAGTTGACCGTCTTTTCATGCGGAATGAGACAGCGGCAGCGTTTGGATGAATGGGATACGGACGTGAGCTTTTCTGTGGAGTGATGTTCATGGTCGATTGAGGGTTTTCCGCAAAAAGATTTACCCGGATGAAAAGAAACGGGCTCCAAGCCCGTTTTTTGTTTTCATCAGAAGGCGACGGAGCGTTGACTCAAAAGCGAATAAAGGGGAAAAAAATAGACCGGAATCTGCCGGAGCGGTTTTTTTCCATCGACGGACTGGAAATCGCCGAAAAGGTGAGGGAGATTGCTACCTCGCTTTGTGAAAGCGAGGGTGTTGAGGTTGTTCATGTGGAATACCAAAGGGAGCAGACCGGAAAGGTCCTTCGCGTGTATCTCGACAAACCCGGAGGGATCACGCTGGATGACTGCACATCCATCAGTCGACAGCTTTCCGACCTTTTGGACGTTAATTTTGAGACCCGGGGCGCTTATTCGCTGGAAGTCTCTTCGCCCGGGCCCAAGCGGCCTCTTTGTAAAAAGGAGGATTTTGAGTCTTTTAAAGGAGATAAAGCCCTGATCCGCACGGCCCGCTCGATGGGCGGGCGAAAAAACTTCAAAGGAATCCTGAGGGGTGTCATTGAGGACCGAATAATCCTCCAAGCTGAGGACAAGGACATAGCGATTCCCCTTGAGGAGATTGCCAAGGCGCATCTTTTAAGGGAAGATGGAGAAAACACATGCTAATGTCGGAGATCAAACGGGTCATTGATCAGGTCAGCCGAGAAAAAGGGATCGAGCGACGAGTCTTGATTTCTGCCCTGGAAGAAGCGTTGAGATCGGCAGCGAAAAAAAAGCTGGGAAGCAAGGCCGATGTTGAAGTCCATTATGACGATAAAACCGGTGAAATCGAGGTGTTCCAATTTAAAGAGGTTGCCGAAATTGTTGCAGAACCCGACTTGCAGATCGATTTTGAAACCGCTCGAAAGCTCGATCCTGAATGTGAAATCGGTGACAGTATCGGTACCAAGATGGATACCAGCACCTTCGGGCGAATTGCCGCTCAGTCGGCCAAGCAGGTGATTATCCAGAAGATGAAGGATGCCGAACGGGATGCCGTATTTTCCGGATTTATTGATCGAAAGGGAGAAATCATCAATGGGATCGTTCAACGGATCGACCGAAACGACATTATCGTCAATCTGGGTCAGACCGAAGGCATCCTAACGGCCAAAGAACAGATTCCAAAGGAAACTTTCCGAAGAGGGGATCGGATCCGTGCCTATATTAAAGATGTACTCTATGAGAGTCGTGGGCCGCAAATCTTTCTTACCCGAGCCGATGATCAGTTTTTGATCGCCCTGTTCAAAACAGAAGTTCCGGAAATCAGCGAAGGTATTGTGAAAGTTGTGGGAGCTGCCCGAGAACCCGGGAGCCGGGCGAAGATCGTGGTGTCTTCCACCGACTCTGACATCGATCCGGTGGGAGCTTGTGTGGGAATGAAGGGAAGCCGCGTTCAGAACGTGGTTCAGGAACTCAGGGGAGAGAAGATCGACATCATCCCCTGGCATGTGGATGCAGCCAAGTTCGTCTGCAATGCGCTGGCGCCGGCGGAGATCTCCCGGGTAATCATCGACGAAGAAAATCGCCTTATGGAAGTGATTGTTCCGGACGAATATCTTTCCGTGGCCATCGGCAAGCGCGGGCAGAATGTGCGGCTGGCTTCTAAACTGACAGGGTGGCGTCTTGATGTCATCAGTGAAACACGGTATAGTCAGACGATGAAGGAAGGATATAATTCCCTCCTTGCACTACCGGAGATTGGTGCAACTCTGGCCGACGCTTTGTATGAAAGGGGCTTTTTTTCTGTTGAAGAGCTCAGCAAGGCATCTATAGAAGATCTGACCCCCATTCGGGGCATCGGAGAAGAAAAAGCAGCGAAACTGATCGGGCTTGCCAAAGAAGCGGTGACCCAAGCCCTGATGACAGAAGAAACCGTTTCGGACGAATCCGAAGCCGGCCTTGAAGAGGAAGGGTCGGTGTCCAAGAAGGAGGCGGCTTCGGATCAAAAAGGGAACCCAACAGGAGAAAGCGATCCGGAAATCAGAACCGAAGAGACATAATCTGCGCCGGTAACCACCATGACGATGCTGACGAAAAGGATTGCATCGACGCATACCGAACCGATGGGATGGGGGATGGATGGCAAAAATCAGGGTATATGAGCTTGCCAGAGAGCTGAACATGACCAACAAAGTGTTTCTTGAGAAATTGGGAGAACTGGGCATATCCGTAAGCAGCCATGTCAGCACTCTGGACGAGGGCCAGGTTGCTGGGATTAAATCGGCCATTCTCGGTAAAAAAACGGAAGAAGTTGAACTCACACGAGTCAAGCCCACCGTCATTCGCAGGCGAATCCGCCGTGTGGCTGAAGAAGAACCGCCGCCTGTGGAAGTGGCGGCACCCCTCGCTTCAGAAGCGGCAGCCCCGCTGGAAACGGAGACGCAGGCGCTTGCAACCGAAGCCGATCTTGCCGTCGAAGAAGAGGTTGAAGAACCGGCGCCTGAATCCGTCGAAACCGAAAAGGCCGTGGTAGCGCCTGAGATATCGCAACCGGCCAAACCGGCTGATGTGATCGAACCAGCAAAGCAGCAAAAAACGCCGGAAGCAAGGCACGAAGCCGTTTCTCCCCCCTTGCCTGAAAAGGAAAAGCCTGCCAAGACCACAGAAGTCTCCCTCGAAAAGCCCAAAAAAGCAAAAAAGAAACGGGAAAAAGAATCCCCTGCAAAGATCATCAAGCTTCCGGAGGCTCCAAAGCCGGAAAAACCTGTCGAGCCGGCACCTATAACTCAAAGACCGGAAAAAATCGTATCAAAAGTTTTGGATTTTAAAAAAATAGCGGTGGATTCCGAAGCGGTCGAACCGGAAGGGTCGGAAAAAGACAAGAAGAAGAAAAAGGGGAAAAAAGAAGCCGAAGAAGACGTTAAAGACAGAAAGTTTTTCAAAAAGAAGATCTCTTTCAGAAAAAAAGAGGTCGTGGAGGGAGCGGATCTTTATACCGAACGGGCGGTATCTCGAAAAGCCAAAAGAGCCACAAAGGGAAAGCCATCGATACAGATGCAAAAGCCTCAAATCACGGTACCTAAAGCGATTAAGCGGCGGCTCAAGATCGACGAAACCATCGTGTTGTCGGATTTATCCAAGCGGATGGGTATCAAAGCGGCCGATCTCATCCGGAAGCTCATGTCTCTGGGGGTCATGGCCACGGTGAACCAGACTGTGGATTTTGAAACGGCATCCCTGGTTGCTTCGGAATTCAATTATGATATCGAGAAGGCGGCTTTTGAAGAGGAATCCATCATCAGGGTGGAAGAAGACGAGCCGGGAAAGCGAGTGATCCGACCACCGGTTGTAACCATTATGGGCCATGTGGACCATGGCAAAACCTCCCTGCTGGATACCATTCGAAAGACCCGGGTTACCGAACAAGAGGCGGGGGGCATCACACAGCACATCGGCGCCTACAATGTGACCACCGATAAGGGACAAATCGTATTCTTGGATACGCCGGGGCACGAAGCTTTTACGGCCATGCGAGCGCGGGGAGCAAAAGTCACCGACCTTGTTGTCCTGGTGGTGGCTGCTGATGACGGTGTCATGCCACAAAGCGTGGAGGCGATCAACCATTCCAAAGCAGCCGGTGTGCCGCTCATCGTGGCGATCAATAAGATCGACAAGTCCGGCGCCAACCCGGATCGCGTGAAGCGGCAACTCGCGGAGCTCGGATTGGTTCCCGAAGATTGGGGAGGAGATTCCGTTTTTCTGGAGGTTTCAGCGAAATATAACCAGGGTATCGAAGAGCTTTTGGAAATGATTCTCCTTCAAGCCGAGGTGCTGGAGCTCAAGGCGAATCCGGATAAGCTTGCCCGGGGCCATGTTATCGAGGCAAAGCTGGACATGGGTAGGGGCCCGGTAGCGACTCTACTGGTCCAGGAAGGAACCCTCCGGACCGGTGAATCGGTGGTATGTGGAATTCACCATGGGAAAATACGTGCCATGCTCAGCGATCGCGGTACCCAGATTTCCGAAGCGGGCCCTTCAATTCCAGTAGAGATTGACGGACTTTCGGGGGTTCCCATGGCGGGGGACGAGTTTTTGGCCATGGAACATGAAAAGAATGCCAAACAGCTCAGTCTCTATCGCAGTCAGAAACAGCGGTCCAAGGGGCTTGCCAAGTCGAGCCGCCTCAGCCTTGAAAAGCTTTATGAACAGCTCAAGGCCGGTGAAGTCAAAGATCTCAACCTGATTATCAAAGCGGACGTACATGGATCCATCGGAGCGCTCAGCGACTCTCTCGTGAAGCTTTCCAACGAAGAGGTAAGCATCAACGTCGTTCATTCGGGCACAGGGTCCATCGTGGAATCGGATGTTTCGCTGGCAGCCGTCTCCAACGCGGTCATCATCGGTTTTAACGTTCGGGCGACGCCCAAGGCAACCGAGCTGGCTGCTGAGGAGAATGTGGATATCCGTTATTATAATGTGATTTATGACGTGATCCGGGACACCAAGGACGCCATCGTCGGCATGATGGCCTCTACGTTCGAGGAACGCTCCCTGGGCCGGGCGGAAGTGCGGGAAATCTTCCACATTCCGAAAATCGGAACCATCGCCGGAAGCTATGTGACGGAAGGGAAACTGGAGCGCGGTCAACCGGTCAGACTCGTGAGAGATGGTATCGTCTACCATCGGGGGAAAATTGTCTCGTTAAGGCGTTTTAAAGACGATGTGAAGGAAGTGCAAAGCGGTTATGAATGCGGGATTTCGGTGGAGAATTATAACGATATGAAAGTGGGGGACATCGTCGAGTGTTTTTATCTCGTGGAGATCCGCCCTAAAATCGATTGAGGGGCAACGAGGTTTTAAGATGCCATGGTCGTCGGGTACGGAATCATCACCTTCCGGATTCACGAGAGCCGGTCTTTGAAAGAAAAGAGAAGGATCGTCAAATCAATCGTCATGCAACTGCAGCACCATTTCAATACTTCCGTGGCGGAAGTCGGGGCGTTGGACTTATATCAGAGGACGGAAATCGGATTTGCCTTTGTAGGGAACGACCGACAGGTGATCAACTCTAAAATCGACAAGATGTTCAATTATGCCGAGGCTCTTGGGCTTGCAGAGATCATCGATACTGAAATGGAGATTTTCAACATATGAAGCCCTTTCGCAGAGCAGACCGAGTCGCGGCTCAGATTCAGAAGATACTTTCAGAGATCCTTCAGAAGGAGATCCAGGACCCACGCCTGAAGATGGTGACCATCACCCGGGTGAAACTGACTTCGGATCTGAAGTTTGCCCGGATCTATTTTGCTTCCATTTCCGGTGAAGAAAGGAAGGTAACCATCGCCGCCGGGTTCAAAGATGCTTCCGGATATATCAAGCGCGCCCTTTCAGGCCGGCTGGGTTTGAGGTACATGCCGGATTTACAATTCTTCTACGACGAATCGTATGACCACGCATCAAAAATCTTCCGGATCCTGAAAGCACTTGAGACCGATAATGGAGATCATGGAACAGATCATCGACAAACTGAAGAACAGTAAGCGGGTGTTGATTGCTTCACATACCAACCCGGATGGGGATGCCGTCGGGTCCCTGGTTGCCCTGGGTCTTTCTTTGCTCACACTCGGAAAAGAGGCCGTCCTCTTCAACGAAAGCCCGATCCCTGCGGTGTATCGGTTTCTTTCCGGCGTCGATCAGGTCGTCAATCGGCTGAAGGAGGGCTGCATTTTTGATACAGCGGTGGTCCTCGACTGCGGCGACTTACATCGCGTGGGTGGGGCGGCACCGATTGTTGAGCATATACCGGTGGTGATCAACATCGACCACCATGTTACGAACACTCGGTTCGGTCACTTCCAACTCATCGATCCGGAAGCCTGCGCCACGGCGGAAATCATCTACCGCTTGATTTTCGCGATGGAAATTCCCGTGACCCTGGAAATCGCCAATGCCATCTATACGGGGATTCTCACGGATACCGGGTCATTCCGTTTTTCCAATACGAACCGGCGTGCCTTTGAAATCTGTGAGAAGATGGTCTCACGGGGGGTGGATCCGTATCGGATCGCCCAGCAAGTCTACGGCACATACTCTTTAGGACGGATCAAGTTATTGAACCTGGCGTTGGATTCCATAGAGATCTCCAAAAACGGAAAGCTTTCCATGATGGTGGTGACTCAGCAGATGATCCGGGAAACCCGGGCACGCGCCGAGGATACCGACGGACTGATTAATTATGCCAGGGGGATCAAGGATGTCAAAGTTGCCGTGCTCATCGAGGAATTAAACCATGGCAGAGACGGCAAGGGAGTTGGGGCGAAAAATTTTTCGCCTCTCCCCTATCACGTGAGCCTGCGATCGGACGGGTCCGTGGATGTGGCGGCCATCGCCGCCGCCTTTGGCGGGGGAGGGCATTCGAGCGCAGCCGGTTTCAACATAGGGTCGACGCTACCGGAAATCAAAACGAAAATTATAGGCCTTGCGGAGGAGATGTGAGCCAACCGGTCGCAGACATCGGCCCGGGAATATTGTTGATCGACAAACCCGATGGCATAACCTCGGCCGGAGTCGTCAATCGGGTCAAGCGGGCTCTGAAAGCCTTGAAAGTCGGTCATGCAGGAACATTGGACCCCTTTGCTACGGGGCTTTTGATATGCTGCATCGACCATGCGACCCGGCTGGCACGTTTTTTTCTCGAAACAGACAAGATCTACCGCGCAACGCTCCATCTTGGAGTGGAGACCGATACGGGCGATTCCACGGGAAGAGTAGAGGCGAAAAATTTTTCGCCCCCACTGTCGGAATTTTCAGGCGGTATGATTTCCGAAGAACGGATCTGTTCGGCTTTTCAGCAGTTTGTCGGAAAGATCAGCCAGGTCCCTCCTGCATTCAGCGCCCTGAAACACCAAGGGATACCGCTGTATCGCTGGGCCAGACGCGGAAAGACGATCCAAAAACCGCCTCGGATCGTGACCATTCACCGGTTGACGGTTCTCGATATCGACTTTCCAAGGGTACGTTTTGAAGTCAGTTGCTCGTCGGGCACCTATATCCGGAGCCTGGGCACCGATGTGGGAAGAGCACTGGGATGCGGTGGGCACCTGTCACAGTTGAGAAGGATCCAAAGCGGTCGATTTCATGTGGATGAGGCCATCCCTCTGGGTGTTCTCGAGGAAACTGCCGCCATCGGAAGGTTGAGGGAAAGAATCATCCCTATGGCGTCAGCCTTGAAGGGTTGGCCTGAATTGGCGGTCGGCGATACCGTTGCCGAAAAAGTTCGGTACGGCAGGCCCATTTCCGCCGATGACATTCCTACAGGTTGCGTGGGAGTTCCTGAAAATGATCTGACAACCTGCATCAAGGTGATCGATGAAAAGGGAGCACTATTGGCTCTTTTGCATCGAAACGGAAAGGGTGGGTATGGATATTGCGGTGTTTTCGGAAATCAGGCATGATTCATCAGGCGAATTTGCGTTTGCACGAAGGAAATAAATCAATTCAAAACAACGATGGAGGAAAAATTGGCATTCACGGCAATTGAAAAAAAGGAATTGATTAACCGGCATAAGCTTCATGATTCGGATACCGGCTCTCCGGAGGTTCAGGTCGGGCTTTTGACCCATCGGATCAACTACCTCACCGAGCATTTTAAAATACATCAGAAAGATCACCACTCCCGGAGAGGCTTGCTGATGTTGGTGGGAAGGCGGCGCAGGCTGCTGGACTATGTCAAAAACAAGGATATCCAACGTTACAGGAAGATCATAGAGACCCTGGGGCTGAGACGATAAGCATCGTCTCAAAGGATATCCGATTCACTAAATCGGGCCGGCCTTTGCCTGCCCCAACGTATTTTTTGGAGATTATGATGGAATTGGTATTTAAAGCAGAGGTTGGCGGCCGAACGTTGAGTTTGCAGACGGGGAAAGTCGCTAAACAGGCCTCGGGAGCCGTCATGGTTCAATACGGCGAAACGATGGTTCTGGTGACAGTGGTTTCTTCGGAAGACCAGCGGGTAGGCATCGATTTCCTTCCGCTTTCCGTGGAATATCAGGAAAAGATTTACGCGGCCGGAAGGATCCCCGGTAATTACTTCCGACGGGAGATCGGACGACCCAGTGAAAAAGAGACGCTGACATCCCGGCTCATCGATCGTCCCATACGCCCGCTCTTTCCCAAGAAATTCAATTTTGAGACTCAGATTATTGCCACTGTCCTGTCCATGGACCAGGAAAACAATCCGGATGTTTTGGCTATGATCGGGGCGTCGGCTGCTTTGGAGATATCCGATATCCCCTTTGACGGCCCTATTGCCAGCGTCCGAGTGGGACGCATCGATGGGAAATGGGTAGTCAATCCCACCATCACGGATTATGACAAGAGTGATATCAACATCATCGTTGCCGGCTCGAAAACCGGGGTTGTCATGGTGGAGGGAGGGGCGAACATTGTCAGCGAGGCCGATATGCTCGAAGCCATTTTCTTCGGGCACCGGGAACTCCAACCCCTCATCGAGATTCAGGAAAAGCTCAAAGAAGCCGCCGGTCTTCCTAAGAAGTCCTTCGCCCCTCCGCCAACGGATGAAAACCTTTTTCAACGGATTTCTAAGATGGCTTCCGATTCCATCCGGGAAACGCTTTTAATTCCCCAGAAAAAGGCACGCAGCAAAGGGCTGGGATCCGTGAAGAGCCGGATTCTGGAAGAACTTGGACCGGAATACGCGGATCGAAAGGCGGAAGTCGACGATTCTTTTGACGATCTGAAGCGCCGTATCTGCCGGGATTTCATGCTCCGCGAGGGGCGCCGCATCGACGGCCGTCGTTTCGACGAGATCCGACCGATTTCCTGTGAAGTGGGAATCCTTCCGAGACCTCACGGCAGCGCTCTGTTTACCCGTGGCGAAACCCAGGTGCTCGGGGTCCTGACATTGGGCTCCGGTCCCGACGAACAGCGGGTGGAGACGTTGGTCGGCGATGAATTCAGGCCGTTCATGCTCCATTACAATTTTCCCCCTTATTCGGTGGGTGAGGTCAAGCGCATGAGCGGACCGTCGAGACGGGATATCGGCCATGGAGGCCTCTCCACCCGGGCCATCGAGAAGGTCATCCCCAGCAAGGAACATTTCGAGTACACCATCCGTATCGTCTCGGAAGTTTTTGAGTCCAACGGCTCTTCATCCATGGGGACCGTTTGTGCAGGCAGCCTCGCGCTCATGGACGGCGGGGTCCCCATCAAGGCGCCGGTTTCAGGGATTGCCATGGGCCTCGTCAAGGAGGGGGATCAGTTGATTATTTTATCCGACATCCTAGGGGACGAGGATCACATGGGTGATATGGATTTCAAGGTGGCGGGACCCCATGATGGGATTACGGCGCTCCAGATGGATATCAAGATCCGGGAGCTTTCGAAAGATACCCTGGAAAAAGCCCTGGAGCAGGCGCGGATCGGCAGACTCTTCATTCTCGAAAAGATGCTGGAGGCACTGAAGGAACCGCGGAAGGAAACTTCCCAATACGCCCCCAAGGTGATCTCCACCAAAATCAACCCGGACAAGATCCGGGAGATCATCGGTCCGGGAGGAAAGATCATCCGGGCACTGCAAACCGAGACCAACACCCGCATCGAAGTGGAAGATTCCGGAATTGTCAAGATCACGGCCTTTTCCCTCCAGGAAGGCGAAGAAGCGCTTCGTAGGGTCAAGGAAATTGCAGCCGAGCCCGAAGTGGGTACTATTTATGAAGGGACCGTGGTCAAAGTGGCGGATTTCGGTGCTTTCGTGGAAATTCTCCCTGGAACGGACGGCTTGGTCCATATTTCCCAACTGGCGGATCACCGGGTTAAGAAAGTGACCGACGTGGTCAAGGAGGGGGATAAAATCAAAGTTAAAGTTCTCGAGATCTCCCCGGAGGGAAAGATACGCTTAAGTCTTAAAGAGGCGCTTGCCGAACTGAATAGGCAACAGCCGTGATCCATAAGGCCCGCCTTTCAAACGGCGTTCGGATTATAACAAAAGAGATACCCCACATCCAGAGTGTTTCCATGGGGGTATGGGTCAACGCCGGTGCCCGGGATGAGGCCCCCGATGAAAACGGCCTCTCCCATTTTATCGAGCACATGATTTTCAAAGGAACCGCCAAAAGGTCCGCATATCAGATCGCCAAAGAGTTTGATGCCGTCGGCGGGCACACCAACGCCTTTACCTCCATGGAAACGACATGTTATCACGCCAAGGTCATGCGCGATCACTTGGTGACCATGGTCGACATCCTATCGGATATTTTCCTGAATTCCGTATTTGACCCCGTTGAAATCCATCGGGAACAACCGGTCATCTTCCAGGAGATCGGGATGCTTGAAGACACCCCGGAAGAGTTCATCCATGTATTGTCCGGAAATACCTTCTGGGGAGAAAGCCCTTTAGGAAGGTCGATTCTGGGGACCCGGGAAAATCTTTTGCGATTCGATTCCCACGTCGTTCAGACTTTTTTTCAAAAATTGTACCAGCCGGATCGGATCCTGATTTGCACCGCCGGCAACACGGAGCATGACCGGATCCTGGAACTCATGGGACCGGCCTTTGAGGCCATCAGCCCCGGAGACGATCTTCCGGATCGGGCCACGCCCGTCGGGAACGCCCAAGTCCGCCCGTTTCGAAAAAAAATGGAACAGGTACACTTGTGTATTGGAACTCCGGGCCTTTCATTGACCGACCCGAAGCGATTTGCATTTTCGCTTTTGAATACCCTGTTGGGGGGAAACATGAGTTCGCGTCTCTTTCAGGAAATTCGGGAGCGTCGCGGGCTGGCCTACAGTGTCTATTCCTTCATTTCCGCCTATGACGACGCCGGGATGTTCGGCGCATACGCCGCATGCGATGCAAAAAAAATCAAAGAGGTGGTCGCCCTGATCCTGGAGGAAATGCATAGGATCAAAACCCATCCTGTTGAAGGCATGGAATTGAAAAACGCCAAAGAGTTTCTCAAAGGAGGCCTTTACCTGAGTTCCGAGAGCGTGGACAACCAGATGGTTCGGCTGGCCCAAAACGAGATTCTCTTCAATCGAGCCATCCCCCTTGGAGAGATCATTCAGGGGATCGAATCGGTCACGGCCGATGAAATCCGCGACCTTGCTGCGGAACTGTTTCATTCGGATCGCCTGGCCGTAACCCTTTTGGGCCCGATATCCACCCGAATGAACCTCAAGGGGCTTTTATCCCTGTAAAGATTTCAGAATAGGCAGCGGCGATGAATCGCAAGCCACAGGAATCGGCCATGAGCGAGGGGCCCACCGTTAAATTCCTGCGGTTGCGGCCCCAGGCAGAAAGAGACATCCCGTTTCCCTCCTACATGACACCCGGCGCTTCCGGAATGGACATCTGTGCGGCAGTCGAAGGGGAAACGGTCCTATCACCCGGCGAAATCCGGTTGATCCCTACGGGGTTTGCCGTTTCCGTTCCACCCGGTTATGAAGCCCAGATCCGCCCCAGAAGCGGGCTTGCTGTCCAATACGGCATCGGGATCATCAATTCCCCGGGGACCATTGACGCTGACTACCGTGGAGAGGTTATGGTGGCCCTGATCAATCACGGAAAACGAGACTTCATTGTGCGCAGGGCCGACCGGATTGCCCAGATGATTCTTCAACGGGTTTACCGAGCCAGAATCGAGCCGGTAACAAATCTCGACAAGACCTCAAGGGATGCGGGCGGATTCGGACATACGGGAATCTAGTCGGACTGGGGTGTTGAGGGGGTAGAACTCCAAAACTGAAATGCCCGGATTCAACAGGGGGGACGGTCAAATCTCATGGATTACAAATTGGCCGTATGTGTGCTGGCAAGCGGCAGCCGGGGAAACGCCATCTATGTCAGCGACGGCATCACCTCGATCCTCGTCGATGCAGGACTCTCCGGAATCGAGATCGAAAGGCGTCTGAAATTCCGGGGGATTTCTCCGGAAACCTTTTCGGCCATTGTGGTCACCCACGAACACACGGATCACATCCTGGGAGTGGGTGTTCTGTCACGGCGGTACCACATCCCCGTTTACCTGAGCGGCGATACCAAGCGGGCAGCCGAACCTGCGACTGGAAAGCTGTTTCAAAGCATCGATTTTGAACCCGGACGGACGTTTGCCGTCCGGTCTTTGATGTTGCATCCTTTTGCGTTATCCCACGACGCCGAAGATCCGGTGGGACTGACGCTATCCGGCAATGGGAAAAAGATCGGAATCGCCACGGATATGGGGATTGCCACAGGGTTGGTCAAGGATCACCTGCAGGAATGCACCCTTCTGGTACTCGAGGCCAATCATGATATTCAAATGCTGGAAGAAGGGCCTTATCCCTGGCCTCTCAAGCAGCGCATCCAGGGCCGGCAAGGGCATCTTTCCAACGTCCAATCACGGGATCTGCTTAAAGAGATCCGGCATCGGGGACTTGCGCATGTCGTGCTGGCCCACCTCAGCGAAACGAACAACACTCCTGAAAAAGCGCTTCACACCATAGAGGGGTCCGTCGATTCCCGATTTACCCGTATCGACGTGGCGCTTCAGGACCGGTGCGGCGACCTGCTCATTCTTCCATGAATATTTAAAGCCCAAAAACGGGAATCAGCATGGCGCCGGGATCGCTATGCCTTCCACGAACAGGAAATCCCTGGGGCAGAAAGGATCTTGCCGAATCAAAACCGAATGGATGTGAAACCGGGCCTTCAGCAATGCGATGTTCCGGTTGATATATCCGGCCGTTTTAGAGACGTTAAAAGGATGTATCCGAAGGATCAAAGGATCGGAAACGGTTGCTTTTTCCTGCAAGAAAGAAACCAGGACGTCGTAAAAAATTTCGGATTGGACCAGATGGCCGAAGGCGGGATGAAAGGGGCCTGCAACAAGATGGCTTTCCGGTCGCAACGTCTCGGAGGGCTGAAGCCCCATCCGAATAACCCGGATTTTATGCTGCAAAAAGTAGAGATAAAGCCTTTTGACATGGCCCACGCAGGCATCCAAAGGCCAGGGAGTGTAATCGCCCCTGGCATACCATCGGGCCAGCTCGCTTCCTTTAAGCACTACGGTGGGATAAATCCGCACGCAATCGGGAGCCAACGCGGCAACTTTTTCAACGCTTGAAAAGGACCCTGCTTCGGTGTCACCGGGAAGCCCCACCATAAGCTGGACTCCGACCCGATAACCCCGTCCTTTCAGAAGGCTCACGGCTTTCACGGAGTCTGAGGCAGAATGTCCGCGTTCGCAGGTGGCGAGGACCCGGTCGTCCATGGACTGTACACCCAGCTCCACGGTGGAAACCGGGAAGCCGGAAATCAGATCTAGATTTTTATCGGTGATCGTATCGGGGCGCGTGGAAAACCGGATTTGATCGGCAACTCCCTCGTTGATCAGGTCGGCAGCGGCTTTTAAAAAAGGGATCACCCGGTCTTTAGGCATTCCCAAAAAGGTGCCTCCGTAAAAAGCCACTTCCACCGGATGCCGATTTTCCCCTTTGTGCTTCAGGTTTCCCAGCGCATATTGGCGGAGATTTTCCGGTTTAAAATCGGGGAGTTTATCGGTGTCCATGGCAGCTTGATTGCAAAATACGCATCGATGGGGACACCCTTGGTGGCGGAGAAATACCGGAATGATAAAGGGTTTCTTTCCCGGAATGAAAAAAGCGTTTCCCTCTTGGCTTATTGATCTTTCGAGCATGCGGAAAAACCGGCATCTATGCGCGTGAGGGCGTTTTGCGCAGCATCCTGCTCTGCGGCCTTTTTGTTTTTGCCGGTTCCTTGTGCCGTAATGCCGAGTACCTCAACCTGGATTCGGAAGGTCTTGTCATGATCGGGACCACTTTCCTGTAATACGGTGTAAACCGGCACCATCTCTCTCGTCTGTTGAACGATCTCCTGGAGTCGCGATTTGGCGTCCGTGGCTAAAAACGGCAGAACCGGGTCCCGAATGTAAGGAAGGAAAAGGCTATGAATGAGCCGAAAGGCGGCGTTAAAGCCACCATCCAGGTAGACAGCGGCGATAAGGGCTTCGAATGCATCGGCCAGGATGGACGATTTATCCCTGCCGTTGTTTTTTTCTTCCCCTTTTCCGATCAGCAAGTAAACGCCCAGTTCCAGGGATCGTGCACATTCGGCCAGCCGGAACTCACTGACCAGACCCGAACGCATCTTGGATAGATCCCCTTCCTTGAATTCTGGAAAACGTTCTATCAGCAGATGTCCCACCGCCAAGTTTAAGACTGCATCCCCGAGGAACTCCAGGCGCTGGTTATCCTTGAGTCCCTCTTGGTCCGGACGCTCATTGACATAGGAGGTGTGATGCAGGGACTCGAGAAGAAGCCTTTTATCCGAAAAAGCATAGGAAAGCCGGTCTTCGAGCCGATTGAGGTCTACTTCCATTTCCTTTTAATGATCTCTTGGAATAGTGAGAAAGGGACAGATAGATCCCCTTTGCCCTCCCCCAGGCGGACATCGGGTTTCAATTCCCCGTGAAAATCGGTTCCTCCGGTCATCAGCAAATCGTGTCGGCTTGCCAGATGCGCGAAAAAGGCTGTGCGTTCAGGGGAATGCTCGGGATAATAGGTTTCCAATCCTCCGAGGCCCATCGATTTGAGACGGATGATGAGGTCTTCCATCATGCGGTCTTCGAATATATTCAAAAGAATCGGATGGGCCAATACCGCAAGGCCCCTCGCTTTTCGGATCAGGGAAATGGCCTCGTGGCACCCGATGCGGAATTTATCGACATAGGCGGGCTTTCCCCGACCCAGATACCGATCAAAGGCATCATCAATGGAAACGGCATAATTTTTTTTCACCAGGACCTGGGCGATGTGGGGCCTTCCCACCTGATCCCCGGCTGCCGCCTCCCGGACTTCATCCATGGTAATCCGGATGCTCATCTCCTGAAGCTTTTTAAGGATCTTCGGGTTCCGGTTGCGTCGGGCGTTCTGGAGCAAAAACAGGGTCTGATTCAGTTCGGGATGGTCCACATCGATGTCGTAGCCCAGGATATGGAAAGTAACGGACACGGGAAACTCAGACAAGGGGGCGGCGCTGATTTCAACGCCCGTAAGAAACCCCAAACCATGGGGGATTCCCGCGGCAAGCGCTTCTTTCACGCCCGCCATGGTGTCATGATCGGTGATGGCGATGGCGCCTAATTTCTGATCATTAGCCAGTTTGAGAATTTCTTCAGCGGAACAGGTTCCATCCGAGGCCGAGGTATGAATGTGCAGATCGATATTCACATGGACTTTATAGGCCGAGAGCCTTTTCAAGCGCTTCCTCTTTGGTTTTACAATCGATGCAGAGGGTGGTGACCGGCCGTGCCTTTAGTCGTTTGATGGAAATTTCGCCGCCGCAGGATTCACAGATCCCGAAGGTTCCATTTTCCATGCACTCCAGTGCCTTTTTGATTTTTTTGATCAGCTTGCTTTCCCGGTCCCGGATCCGGAGCATAAAATTACGGTCCGATTCAAGAGAGGCTCGGTCGGTGGGGTCCGGAAAGTTATCTTTGACCGTTGTCATACCAGAGACCGTATCATCCACCTGGCTGAGCAGCTCATTGAGCTGATTGTTGAGATATTTCTTGAAATAATCGAGATCGTTCTGTTTCATGAAAGCTCTCCGCAGATTTCGATAATGACTCACTTTAAAATTTAAATTAATATCAATAAAAATGATTATTGTAAAGAATAAAATCATTTTTTTGAAAAACATGCGGTTCCGGTAAGGGCTCAATGTCATAGACTTCACGAACGGGTTTATAAGAGTGGACGACACTCTGTTTTCCATGCGCATTGCCGGTTCGGTGGATAAAAGACCGGTGCCGGCAGCCATCGGCGTGACCGAAACCGGGTTGAAAACCGTGCTCGGACTTCAGGCAGGTGATAGGGGGGAAATTATCGGGACAGGGCGATGAGCCGGTAGACGACCATTCCGGCCAGCCAGGCCACATCCTCTGGGGAAAGCATCGTTCCGATGCTTCGGTTAAAAACGATGTTGGCCTCCGGTGCAAATTCATCATCGCCGGCCCACAAAATGAGCCGGATGGGAACTCTGGGGAAGGGAAACAACTCGAATGCGCTGTCTCCTTCTTGGATTTCAGATGCGCCGAGTCTTTCTGCGGCCCGTTTCAGTCCTGCGGCATCGGAACCGAAAACCTTTTTCAAGGGTTCCACGGCCCGCTGGACAAAGGCGCTGTAGTAAAAAGAAGCACCCGGAATCTCCCGATAAGAAATCCATCGTCCTTCAGGAGGCCCTGATTTGCTTCCTGCCATGTAATGAAGGATCAATACTTGTTCCTGGATCGGCACGTCTTTTTGCGGTACATCCCTGTCCTTAAAAGAAAATTCCGGAAAACCGACACGGTAGACCCGATCCAGGAAAGGGACGATGAAGGTATTTTCATTTTCCCGCAAAAACGCTGACCGGTCACAGATCTCCATAAATGGTTCCGCCGCCAGCGTGGCGGCGGCAAGGTTTCGGGATGCGATATAATCGTCGATGCGGGGCATGATCTTTGCCTTTAAGGGTGTCGGATGCCGGCAAAACCGCTAATGAAAAGCCGGCATCCAACCCTTAAAACGGAATCGTCTAAATTTCCAGCCAGGAATCCGAATACAGAGTCTTTCCGAGGATGACGTTGACCGTCTTGGCGTAATCCCGCATCTCCTTGGAAAGGCTTTTCATATCCGGTTCCTCACCGTCCATTATCTTGTAGATCAGCTCGACGATGTCCGGACGCTTGCCCCTGGCAATGGCGGTGAGTGGATCGTCACGCGGATCGGAGATCACCGATTGCATGCCGCATTTTTGCAACATCACCGTGTAGGTCTGGTTCAAAATCGGCCGCAGGTGATCGGGTGGCCCATTGGAGATGTTGGACACACCGCAGGTGCTCTTGACTCCCGGGCAAATGTCAGGGAGCATCTTTTGGAACTCCATCAGGCTGATGGCCTGGGGCTGCTGGATGTTAACCGGCGTAATAATGCCGTCCACCCAAATCCTCTCATTGGGAATACCCGCCTCATTAGCGAAGTAGACCAACTCCACACAAAGTGCGGCCCGCTCGTTTTCGTCCCTCGGCAAACCCTCCGGGCCCCACATGAGGGCGACGAAACCCGCATTGTATTCGGCGACCAGGGGGACCATCCGCTGGTAGCGTTCCGGTCGCACCATGATGGAGTTGATGAGTGGGGGAAGCTTGCAGACTTTCAATGCTGCTGCAATGGCATCAATGTTTGAGGTGTCTAAAACCAAGGGAATGTCATCGACGACTTCCTGGACCGTCTTTACCACCCATGGCATGAGTTCGTGACCATCCTTTTTGGCAGGACCCAGGTTGATGTCGATGAAATCCATCCCCTTCGATTTCTGGAAAAGGGCCTCTTCCTGAATCGGCTTCGGATCGCGCTCCTTAAATGCCCGGCCGATCGTTCTTGAAATGACGTTTAAGCTTTCACCAATCAGTAACATGTCTCGCCTCCTTTGGGTTGACAAGTGACGGCTTTCAGCCTTACTTTATCGTGACCGGAGGAAGCCGGGGATATGGGCCGCCTCCCTAGGACCTACGGTCACGGTCCATCCCGACAATTCTTCTTCCATGTCGCCGGCGATTGCCGCCGCATATCCGGGAATGATCACCTCTTTCTTTTTGACTTTGTTTTCGATGCCGCTTTTTTTCACGAACATGCCGACGTCGTCGCCGGCAAACTTCCCGGCGGCCCATGCGGTCATGACCGAAAGCCCCTCGGAATCCTTGATCAAAAGCCAGGATGGGATCTTGCTTCCCTCAATTTCGCCGGATACAATGAAGTACGTCAGCGCGAAATTGGTGGTGACGAGGACCGGGGAATCCTCAGTCGGATTGCCGATCTCGTAAATCCCCTGGGTCACGGTCATGGGACGCTGCGGGTCGGTATAGATGTTGAGGCGTTCCAGGAGCATCGGGAAAAGCGATTCTCCTGAAAAATCGGAAAGAACGATGATTCCGCTGTATTTTGCCACGAACATGGATGCGATCAGGGTTTCCATGTCCAGGTTGGAGGCCATTTCGCAAGGGAAAACGATGGTGGGGAACCCGATCTTGCGGTTTAAGTTTTTAAGGGCCGCACGACGGATGGCCACCTGATCCTCCAGGGCTTTTTTGATCTTGCGGGAACCCGGATCCAGGACCAGGTCTTTGAGCCCCATTCCTGTCAGCTTGTCGGTAAGCGGAATGAGCCCTTCAATAGAGTCGGCCTTGACGGCCAGCGGCAGATTGTTTTCTTTTGCCAGTTTACCGAAATCTTCCGCATTGGCCGCAGTGGCGGCATACATGAGGGGTCGCTTAAATAAGCAGGCTTTAATCCCCGCCTTCATGACCTTCGGATCTTCCGACATCAAAACGAGATTGAACTCCGAAGTCTCGGCGATGGTCTTGGCTTTTTTCGCAAATGCCGCCGCATCGCCGTTGACATCTTTCAATGCCACCACTTCCGGACGCAGGTTAAGCCCGACGCGTTCGAACTGGAAGGCATTCCATGCTTTCAGTTTGGCTTCCAGTTGAGTGTCGTCCATATCGGATTTCACCAGCGCCGCCAGGGCGGGCTTGTTATAAAAGGTCTTTTCATGGCGGCAGAGGACCGTTTCCCCGCCCACCGTGAATGCCCGGACCCCTTTTCCGATGGCGACCGGACGGACGGGAGGCGCAGACGCCTCCGCCAGTTGCGCCCTGGCTTCCTCGGAAACGTAAGGACAACTGTCGAGTTCGCCTTTTCCGGATGCCAGGTTCATGGCAAAGGCAAGGCAGGTGGGGACACCACACTCCTTACAGTTGGTTTTCGGCAGGAGCTTGAAGATCTGAATACCGGTTAATGCCATTTTTTTCTCCTTGTTTGGCTTAAAGATATCTACATTTGGGGCGTGGAATCTCCTCGAGGATTCCCGCGCCCCAAAGGCCCTGTTGTATTAAGAGATGAGCGGCTCCATGGAAAGGGCCGGGTGCCCCTTTTCCTTGAGGAAGGGAAGAATTTCTTCTTCCGTGATTCCTACCGTCTCATCCGCGATCATGTCATAGAGGTTGGGAACTCCCAATTCCTCGCCTCGTTTCAGGATACGCTCCTTGATCTCTTCCTTGAGGATCTTGGGCATCCACACCATACGCAGGAGGCCCCCGTCACCCTTGATGAATTTCCGCTGGGTGATGTTGAACTTGGAGTGCCCGACGAATCCCGGGGACGAAGCCCCGCCGCCCATGACACCCGCCAGGGTGGTGAACTTCATTCCGCACGGCGTTTCCCCGTAATAGTCCCGGCCCACCGTCATGATGCCGTTGCAGGAAGGCAGCATGGCGGCGATGCACTCGCAGCATCCGCAGGTGGTCATGGGATCCTTGACTATGGAATAGAAGTTATAATGGTCGATTGCGCCCCTAGATGCCTTTCTAACGAATTCATTGATGCCCTTCCACTGTCCCAGCACCGGATCCAGGCATTCCCCTTTTTCGATGGGCTGGTTCGGGCCGGTGGGGTTAATCTCGAAGGAGGCCTTGCAGTCCATCCAGTTATAAGCGCCGCAAAGACCGGTTCGTTCCGGGCTGACGCTGCAGACATGGGTGGGGGCGAAGGACTGGCAAAGGGTGCAGGAATAATAAATCTCCTCACCCTCGTCCGTCATGTTCTCCACCCGCTCGTCCCTTTTCTTGTATTCCTGGCGGGCCCTTTTGGTCAGTGCATCCACATCTTTCTTGTTGGTGTACAGGGTGATCTGCACCTTATCCAGAATGTTGCCGAAATCCTGGTGGAACTTGGCATGCAGGACGACCCCGATGTGTTTGATCCGGAATCCCTTTTCCATGGCGGCCTTGCTCACCCGGATCCAGGCGATGTCGCGTTGACCGATGTGCATGACGCCCTGGATATAGTTGATCAGGTGGTGCATCTGGCGTTCCAGGATCGGCTCAAAGTCTACCTGCATCTTCCTGCCGGCGATCTGAGCGTAGATACCCAAGGGAAGGTTTTCCCCTTCTTTGACCTCATCGAGATCCTTCCCGACCACAATCACTTTTCCGTCTTCGATCTCTTTCATATCCGCCATCTTCACCAGCTCGGTTGCCTGGGTCTTGCCGCCGCCCATCTGGCTGAAAAGATCGCCGCCTCGAACCCGTTCGCCCTCATAGGCCGGTCCGAAAGAGCAGGGGATGTCGATGGTGGAAACCGTGGTCTTGAGTCCGCGTACCTCCACCGAGCGCTGGACCATTTCGCTGTGCGCGACATTGGCGACCACATGCTCATAGGTACAGATTCCGGTGGGCAGGACCTCCGGGATGTCCGTGTCGGCCAGCGTCGGGAATCCCCAGTTGACGGCTCCCGCCGCCGCCGCCGCCCATTCGGCATTCACATCACCCAAGGCGTTGACGAAGGCGAAGATCCGGTTCTTGTTATAAAGCAGCATCCGTTTGTAGTCGCCGGGCTGGATACCGCCGAATGCCATGCCCACCCGGTTGGCAAAACCGAGGGCAAAAATGGCCGAAGAAATGTCCGGACCGAAGGGAACGATCCGGGTGTTCCAGCCTACCTGGACGCCGGCCTTCAGGAGCTGTTCGATCAGTGTGGTGCCGTTCTGGTTGGCGGCGCAAAAAATGTAAAGGCTTCGCCGTTGGTATTCTTCCACGATCATCTTGCCGGTTTCCGGATCGGGAGCCGCACCGACCATGGCGGCAAACCCGGGAGCGGTTCCGTCCACGAACTCCACGCCGCGTTTGCGAAACACGACGTCGTTGGCTGCACCCAGCCAGATCTTGCCGGCCGCCTCGTCGATTTCTTCGGAATGCAGGTAAAAATCCGGTTGTTCCAGGTAACGCAAAGCCTCTTCGATCTCAAAGGCAAACAGCGCCGCCATGCCGGCATCCAAAAGAGGCCCCAGGTAGGGAAGATGGTTATGACCCTTTACGTGTGGGGGAAGCAACTTTCGGGCGAAATCAAGGGGTTTTTTCATGTCTTCAAGGGTTTCCACCTTCATTTCCAAAAGCGAATAAATGACCGGCAGGTAATAGGCCGTGTTGGGAAAACCCACCTTGGTGGACGCATCATAGGTCTGCAGCGCCTTTTTATACTTTCCTTCCACTTTGGAAACAATGTTATAGCCGCCCTGAATAGCGGCAAATGCAACGAGTCTACTCATGCTTTCAATCCTCCTTCTTTGAGGCTTTTAGTTGTGTTCAATCGGTCTTATTAGGCAGAAGCTTCCAGTTTTTGGCGATCCGCCATATCCATCAGGACGCGGTCACGGGCCTT
>PCSF01000060.1:24014-24458 GCA_002771315.1 Desulfobacterales bacterium CG23_combo_of_CG06-09_8_20_14_all_52_9
CGCCATACATTTTTTCCATCTCCTCAAAGAGATATTTTTGGAATATCGGCGCACCGGTGACGGGCAAAGTCACGCCGAAGACCGTGTAAACCCCAGAGCTGACAAAATAATGGCCGATGCTGATGGCTTTTTCGCTCATCCATTCGGGCGCGCTTCCGGCGGCAGGCAGATCGGAGATGTCCTTCCAGGGGCCGCCGGCCTTGACCACTTCCGTTGCCGCCAAGAGGATCCGGCTGTTGTCCACGCAGGAACCGAGGTGGAGCACCGGCGGAATACCTACGGTCTCGCACACTTCCTTGAGTCCCGGACCGCAGAAAACGCTGGCGGTTTCCGGAGTCAAGAGCCCTTCCATGGCACAGGCGATGCCGTTGCATCCGGTGGTCAGCACGATGACGTCATTCTTGATGAGTTCCTTGACGATGGCGATGTGCCCCTCATTGTGGC
>PCSF01000060.1:24483-25967 GCA_002771315.1 Desulfobacterales bacterium CG23_combo_of_CG06-09_8_20_14_all_52_9
CCGGCGATCTGGACCGCTTTCTGCTTCGGGATCATGACCTCGGCTCCACGATTCTTGAAGTTGTCGATGGCGATCTTGATGATGCGCTTGGCATCTTCCATGGCATGGTGTTCGTCGAACTCGATATGAGTGACGTTGGGTTGTTCCATCCTGGCGATGGGATGGGTGGTGATGAGTTTGGTGTGGAAGCACTTGGCTACGTTGGCCAGATTCTGCATGATGCACTGGATATCCACCACCATGGCATCCACCGCTCCGGTGATGATGGCCAGTTCCTGCTGCAGGAATGTGCCGCAAAGGGGAACTCCGTGGCGTTGCAGGATTTCGTTGGCCGTGCAGCAGATCCCGCTCAGTTGGATTCCCCTGGCGCCCTTGGATTTGGCGTAGTCGAGCATTTCCTTACTCTGGGCCGCCGCCACGATCATCTCAGACAACACCGGTTCATGACCGTGGATGACGATATTGACATGGTCTGCCTTCAGAACACCCAGGTTCGCTTCGCTCTGGAGCGGATACGGGGTCCCGAAAAGCACGTCCTGCAAGTCGGTGGCCAGCATGGAGCCGCCCCAACCGTCTGCAAGAGATGCCCGAGTGCATTGCTTGACGATGTTCTTATAATCCTGGTCGACGCCCATATGGGTGCGGTGCATGATCTCTACGATTTCCCGGTCGATGTTTCGAGGCAAGACCCCATATTTCTTCCATTTTTCGTAGAGAGGTGCGGGAGCCCGTTTCAAATACAGCAATTCACCGTCGGGTTTTCCCCATTCTGCGAGGGCCTTTTCCGCCACTTCCAGGGCGATCTCGTCGATGTTGCGGTCCTTGGTCTCTCCATCTACCTCGACGGTGGTGGCCACTTCCAGGTGCGGGGCTATGGCCAAGAGTTTTTGTGGATCTTTGATTTTATAATCATGGCTTTCTTTTCGCGCCACCGACATGAAGACTTCGGCCACGCATCGTCCGTGGTCGCTATGGGCCGCTGCACCGGCAGCCACCATGCGTGCGAAGTTGCGCGCGGCGATGGTGTTGGCCGTGGCACCGCAAAGCCCTTTTCGGGTGTCGTTTTCCGGATCCACATCCTTGGTGAGCGGAAGCCGGCAGGGTCCCATGGCGCAGTTTTTACAACAGATACCCTGGATCCCGATGTTACAAGGCTTCATGCTGGCGGCTCTGTCGAATACCGTATCGATCCCCAAGTCCTGGGCCCGCTTGATCATCTGCTGCGTCGCCACATCAATGGACGATGCAACCGGGTCGGCAAGTTTTTTGATTTTTTCCTTTTCTTTTGTTTCTTCTGCCATAAGAGGTTCCTCCTCGTGATTGAAAATCAATTTAAAATCTAAAAAAAGGGACCCGATCCTTTGGCACCGTTAGCGCATCAGGCGACCCTTTTATGGATTCGGTTCAGGCGATCAATGAGCTTATCCGTCATGGATTTCTGTTCGGCCGCGGCCGTTGCCGGAACCTTCGCCTTTTGCACGGTG
>PCSF01000142.1:0-391 GCA_002771315.1 Desulfobacterales bacterium CG23_combo_of_CG06-09_8_20_14_all_52_9
TCTGATCAATGAAACCATGGCGGCGGCGGCCAAGACCCATATCGCGGAAAAGGGCGGAAACCCGCAGATGGTCCTGATTCTGGCTTTTGGCGGCGCCGGGCCGGTTCATGCTTACGGCTTGGCCAAAAAGATCGGGGCCTCCCGTATTCTGGTTCCGCCGCTGGCCGGCGTGGGGTCGGCCCTGGGGTTTTTTACGGCACCGATTGCCTTCGATCTTTCCCGCAGCCACCGGGTGAGAATGGATATTGCCGATTTTCAAGAGGTGGAACGACTTTTTTCAGGAATGGAAAAAGACGGCGAGGCGATCCTGCAATCGGCCGGGAAACAGGAGGAAATTCTTTTCCAGCGCGTCTTGAGCATGCGTTTTATCGGCCAGGGATCAGAGACAGAT
>PCSF01000142.1:506-2095 GCA_002771315.1 Desulfobacterales bacterium CG23_combo_of_CG06-09_8_20_14_all_52_9
TTGTCACCTTTAAAGTTCGGGCACAGATTCCCCAGCCCCCCTTTCGCATCCCGAAGCTGCAGATTCGAAAAAAGGATCTTACGGCGTGCATTAAAGGGGAGCGTAATGCCTTTTCCGTCAACAAGCGGGAATTCATTCCTTTTACGGTTTATGATCGGATGCGGCTTTTCCCCAAAGCTTCATTCAGGGGCCCGGCCATCATCGAAGAAAAGGAGTCCACCATCATCCTCGGAGAAGACGCTGTCGCGGTTGTGGACGATTACGGCTTTGTGTGGATCGATCTGGAAAAGGGAAAGGGGGGACGCCATGCCGAAAGCATTTGACCCCATCACCCTCGAGATCCTCTGGCGCCGTCTGGTCTCCATCGTGGATGAGGCCGACGCATCCGTTTCCCGCACGGCCTTTTCCAGCCTGCTTCGGGATGCCCATGATTACACCTGTATGTTCACGGATAGCCGCGGTCAGGAGCTCGTTCAGGGAACCTTCTGTACCCCGGGACAGGCCGGCGCCATGGCACTAGGGGTCAAGAAAATCGTCCGCTTTATCCCGTTGGATCAATACCGGGAAGGGGATGTTTTTATCGTCAACGACCCCTGGCTACTGGCCGGGCATCTCAACGATGTATGCGTTTTAAGCCCCATTTTTTACCAGGGAAACCCCGTGGCTTTTACCGCCTGCGTTTTTCACCATTCAGACATCGGGGGGAGGGTCTCCTCCGATAACCGGGAAGTCTATGAAGAGGGTCTCTTTATTCCGCCGTTGAAGCTCTACGATGCAGGAGTCCTCAACGAAGGAGTCCTGAACCTGATCCGATGGAACGTGAGGACGCCCAAGGAGGTGGTCGGAGACATCCGGAGTCAGGTGGCCGCCAACCATGTCTGTTCCCAAAAAATCATCGAAATGCTTCAGGATGAAAAACTGGACAACCTGGACGATTTGGCTGACGAGATCATCGAGCGCACTGAAAAAAGCATGCGGGAAGCCATCTCAAAAATACCGGACGGGGAGTATCCCTATGAAGGCCGGATTGAAGGGGCGGGCAAGCAGAAAGACATCGACATCAAGCTGTGTGTATCAGTGGATGGGAACGATATATCGGTGGACTTTGACGGCACTTCTCCGCAGGTGGACTGGGGAGTCAACGTGGTCTACAATTTTACCTATGCGTATGTATTTATGGCAATTAAAAGCGCTTTTGATCCGGAGGTTCCGATTAACGAGGGGGCCATCCGGCCGGTAAAGATGACGGCGCCGGAAGGATCGGTGGTCCATTGTCGTTTTCCGGCGGCGGTTGCCGCCCGGATGCAGATCGGTCATTTTATGACCGAGATGGTTTTTCGCGCCCTTTCCAAGGCCGCGCCGGATCGCATCATCACCGACAGCGGCGGGACCCCGGCCCAGACCAACATCTTTTATGGGAAAAGACATGACGGCAACCCCTGGCACACCATGATCATCCGGGGGGGCGGGTTGGGTGCGAGCAGCCGGACGGACGGACATCACTGTGCCATTTTCCCGGCCAACGGTGCGAATACACCCGTTGAGATCTTCGAAAGCGACACGCCGCTGATTGTGGAAGCAAGAGAGCT
>PCSF01000049.1:0-23658 GCA_002771315.1 Desulfobacterales bacterium CG23_combo_of_CG06-09_8_20_14_all_52_9
GCTCTCTTTCTTTGGCGTAAAAGAGGACATCCAGGACCAGTTTTTTAATACGATCCACGGTTTGCCGGACCGTTTCCAGACCCTCCTTCAAGCGGTCCGGGTGTTTTCTGGAAATGCCGGAATCGAGCAGATAGATGCCGGCATCCAGATTGGTTAAAAGCCCTTTCATGCCGTGGGATATGGATCCGATCATCAACCCCAGAGACGAGAGGCGGTCCCGAAGCTCCATCTTTTCGAAGATCATGGTCTCAAGCCTTTGGGTATACTCCCGGAGCTGTTTCTTCATGAGGATCTTTTCTTCTACCCGTTTCAAGGAAGCCTTGAGGGCATCCACATTGATGGGCTTGGTGATGAAGTCCGTCGCTTCGTTCTTCAGGCTTTGAATGGCCAGATCCATGTCTCCGTGCCCGGTGATCATGACGACTTCGGCATCCGGGTTCTCGCGTTTGATTCGCTGAAGCAATTCGATGCCGTCGATCATACCGGGCATCTTGATATCGGTCAGGACGATGGGTGGGTGTGTTTTCGCAAAAATACGAATCGCCTCATCCCCGTCTTTTGCGGAAAGAACGTCGTATCCGGAGCTGGATAAGGCAATGCTCAAAACGATTCGGATATCTTCTTCATCGTCGACGAGCAGTATTCTCGTTTTTTCTTCTGCTTGTGTCATGGGAAAAATCCTTTAACCGCCTTTTAGCGTTTTGGTATTTTCCGATTGGAACGCCTTTGCAACGGGAAACCGCATGATGAAGCAGGCTCCGTTTCCGTCGATATTTGTGGCGTCGATTTTCCCCCCGCATTCTGTGATGATGCCGTAGCTGATGGAAAGACCGAGTCCTGTCCCCTTTCCCACCTCCTTGGTGGTGAAGAAGGGTTCGAATATTTTTTCCATTAGATGTTCCGGTATTCCGGTACCGCTATCGCGCACCTCCATAATTATCCAAGCTTTCTCCCGACGGGTAATCAGTTCGATTTTCTCATTTTCCTGCCGTCGCCCCCGGGTGTTCCGCTTTTCCTCGATGGCATCGCGGGCGTTGACCAGGAGATTGATTATTACCTGCTCCAACCGTCCGGGGTCTGCGTGAATTTTCGGCAAATCAGGATCGAGTCGACGGACGATTTCAATCCCCTTGACCTTAAGCTGCTGGCTGAATATCTCCAGGGCATTTTCAATGACTTCGTTGACGTGAGCCCATTCCAGCTCGATTTCCGACTTCCGGGCGAATTGGCGCATGTGATTGATGATCCGGGATGCCCGGTCCACATTGCTGTCCACCTTGGTCAGCATGGTTGATAGAATATCATCGCCGATCGGCTCTTTTTTCCGGATTTTGTCGATAAAAAAGCTGCTGACGGTTTTAATCACCGAAAGAGGCTGGTTGAGCTCATGGGCGATTCCTGTGGCCATTTCACCCAGAGTCGCCATTTTCCCTGCGTGAATGAGCTGCTGCTCGGTTTCAAGCCTCTTGGTGATGTCGCTGGTGGTAACCAGAAAGACTTTTTTCCCGGATATCTCGGAGGGAGAAACGCGGATGTTCACATAGAGGGTTTTCCCGGATTTATGGAGATGTTTGACCCGGTCCAAGATATTGGAGACGAGCAGTTTGAAGGCATATTGAGCCCTCTCCTTTTCCGGAAACAGAATCAAAAACGGCCTATGTATCAGTTCGTGAGTTTCGTAACCATATACGGCCTCGACACTCTTATTGGCATCTAGGATTTCAAAGTTTTCCTCATCCAGAACAAATACCGGGTTGGGGATGTTGTTGAAAATAGCATGATATTTTTCTTCCGACTTGACAAGTTTAACCTCCAGGTTTTTTCTCTCGGTGATGTCTAGAGAAATCTCCATCGCGGCGATGATTTCTCCCTGGTTGTTCATGACAGGGGATGCTCTGACGATCCAGTGCATGACTTTTCCGTCTTTTCCGATTCCCGTCTCTTCCGCGTGATGGAGATGACCATCTTGAAATGCCTGCTCCACCGGGCAGACGTCGCATTTTTCATTGCGCCCTTTGTAGGCCCGATAGCAGTAGTCACCGGGTTCGGGATTGAACATGTCGGCGAATTCACGGTTATAGTTGACCAGCTTAAAATTTCTATCTTGCACTGTGATCAGGCAAGGAACGCTTTCGAACAGGTTCTGATATTCTTGTCGTTTGGTTTTCAGCTCGGTTTCGTGCTTGAGGATTTCCCTGGCCATATGGTTGAAGGCACCGGCAAGCTCGCTCATTTCATCGACTTGTTCGATTTCAATGGTTCCGGTATATTCCCCCTTGGCGACCCGCCTGACACCGCCTATCAGTTTCTTGATGGGATGAGCGACAAACCTTAAAATAAACAGAAAACTGATGGCGGAAGTGAAGAGAAAAACTAAAGTTGCCAGGCCGATAAAATTTTTTTCCGCACGCAGAATTTCCCCATCCGTTTTTTCCAACGAAACCACCACATCCAGGGCACCCAATAGTACTTCTTTTTCCGGATGAACGTGACAATCGGCCGCAGCACAGATCGGTTCGTTGTAAATCGGGTTGATGACCCCAAGAAGGCGATATCCTTTCCCTGAATCGAACAACCGTGTCCTTTCGGACAGTTCCAGATGGGTCAATGGGGTATCGCTTCTATGGCAGATGATACAGGCCTCGTGCTTGATATTGGTAGTCTGGTCAATTTCGGAAGGGTTTTTTGAAAATTTGATCTGCCCGCTCTTGGTATAGATGCGGATGGATTCGAAATCGGGCTGGGTGGAGATGTTCTTGATAATTTGGTTGATCTCATTCCGGTTGTTGAACATCATCGAGTAGTGGGCTCCCAGCTTGATGGTATTGGCCAGCCGATCCGCACTCTCAATATGGTAATCCATCAATCGCTTTTTCTGGTAGTTGAGACTGTAGTGCGACCAGAGGGTGAAGGTGGCGAGGAAAATTACTCCCAGCATCACGATCAGCTTTGCCGCAAGCTTATGACGGATGCTTTTCAACCGTGTCAACATTTTCACATCCCCGGTTTTGAGTTCGGAGGGATGGGTCCGATGAAAAGATCAGACGCCAAACATCATGGTGATCCGCATCAAGGAAAGAGAGGCTGCTTCCTTAAGAATCGAATGGTTTTCAGTCCGGATTATTCCCCGCCTTCTTTCAAATGAGCGCCGCATCGATGACGTCGAACATCTGTTGTTTTCGAAATCCCTCCAATACCGCAGCTCCGTTCGGGCAGGTCGAAACACACGTCCCGCAACCCTGGCACATCAGGGAATTGACTTGCACCTGGGTTTGATCCGGATCGAGGGTTCTGGCGCCGTATGGACAGGCATCGATACATCGCTCGCAAAGGCTGCAGAGGCTATGACGGACGATGGCGGTCACTCTGCTTGTCGGGATGCTCTTCTGATTCAGGATCCGGAGGGAACGCTGGGCGGCCGCTTCCGCAGTTGCAATGGATTCGGTGATGGATCGGGGAGAATGGGCGATACCGCAGGCAAAGACTCCTTCTTTGAGGGAATCGACCGGCCGCCATTTCGATTCCGCTTCCTGGAAAAAACCGTCCGGATCGATCGAGGCCCCGAAAGCCTGAGCGAGAGGCACCGGGAGCGTCGGCACAATGCCGGTAGCCAACACGACCAGATCGGCCTCAATTTCCACCTGACGGCCGATGATCGGCTCATAGGTCTTTATGAGAAGTCCTTCTTTTGAGGAAACCACTTCGGGTTTGTTCTTGACATCATACTGGATGAAGATCACATCGGCACGCCGAGCCTGAGTATAATAGGTTTCGGAGAACCCATAGGACATCAGATCCCTGTAGAGAATGGTAATGTTACAAGTCGGATTCTTTTCCTTCAGATAGAGCGCGTTTTTCAGTGCCGATACACAACAGACGCGGCTGCAGTAGTTGCGGGGCTCTTCCCTCGAATCGACGCATTGAATCATCACCACTGATTTTAATTTTGCAGCATCTATCTGGTTTTCGTGAAGCTTGAGTTCCAACTCCTTCTGTGTCACGATGATTTCGGATGTGCCGTAGCCATAGGATTGGGTTCGAGCTTCAGTTCCACCGGTAGCGAGGATCGCAACGCCGTGCGTGATCGTTGTGATCTCCTTTACGCCGTTTTCAATGTTGGTCACAAAACGTCCCGCCTGTCCATAGGCCTCTAAGACATGGGACTCGGTGTGCACGCGGATATTCGGATGTTTTTCCACGCGGGAAAGCGTTTCCTCCAACAGCGAATGGGTATCGTGTCCTTCGATGGTTTTTTTAATCCAACGAAGATTTCCGCCGAGCTGTGCATCCTGTTCCACCAGATCCACGGAATAGCCATGATCGGCGACGGCAAGGGCTGCGGTCATGCCGGCGATTCCACCGCCGATCACCAGCGCACTCTGCTGGATTCGGGTCGGCGCCGTCGGGGCGGGATCGGCGCCTTTGAGAATGGCGATGCCGGTTTCGAGGATCCGTTTCAATGTGGGCTCATACTTTTCTTTAGGAACATCGTTGGCGCAAAATATCGGCGATCCGATATCGACCACTTTCATCAGGGTGAGAGAGAGTCCTGTTTCCCGGCTCAGCTCCTTAAGTTTTCGGTTGTATCCTTGGGGAAGACACGCTCCGATGAGAACTCGGTTCGGGCGCAGATCTTTTACGAGTTTCGACAATCCCGTCCATCCTTCAGAAGTGCAGGCTTGTTCCACATACTCCACCTGGGCCACATTCGGATCGGACATGAAATGGGTCTTGAGTGCCGCCTTGGCTGTTTCGTCAAGGATGGCGCCTTTGCATGTGCAAAGAGTCATGAGAAGGCTCGGAGATTCCCTGGTCACATTCCGGATTTCGGCGCTTGGCGCCGGTTGAGGCGACAAGCTACCGCCTGACGTGTGAATAATCCGGGAAGCGGAGAGGGCTGCGGCAGAGGCGTGAATCACCGAATCCGAAATATCCTTAAGCCCGGAAAAGGAGCCTCCCACAAAAATCCCTTCCCGAGATGTTCGAGTGGCGGAGAAAGGCGGATTTTGATAAAAGCCCCAGGGATTGAGCTGAATTCCCAGCCGCTCGGCCAATACCTGAGATCCGATGGCCGGCCTCTGCCCGATGGAAAGAACTATAGCATCCTGGGCGACCTCAACCATTTGACCGCCTGGATCCATATAACGGATCACGAGATCTCTGCTGGTGCGATCCTGGGTGACGGAATGCGCGCGGCCTCTGATGAAGCGAATGCCTTGGACCTGCTCGGCGGTGTCCCGGTACCGCTGGAAAGATTTGTCGAATGTCCGCATGTCCATGTACAGGATGGTTGCTTCCAGATCTCCGTTTGCCTGCCTTTGGGCGACGAGGGCTTCTTTGATGGCATACATGCAGCAGATATTGGAGCAAAAGTCGGCATTGATCTGAATATCCCGGGAACCGATGCATTGGAGCCACGTCACCTTCCGGATCGGCTTTCCATCGAAGCGAACAAGCCTGCCCTGGCTGGGTCCGCTGCCGCTGAGTATTCTTTCGAATTCGATACTCGTCATCACATTCGGATAAATTCCATACCCCAGGGTGTTCTTTCCGCTTCGGGGATCAAAATAAGCGACGCCGCCGCTGAGAACGATCGCGCCGACCTCTATCTGACTGGCGCCGGCGGTTTCAAAATCCTCGTATTTCTTGAGAATCATGGGGATGAGTGTGTCGGGTTCAAATGGCTTGACAAGATAGTCGACGGCTCCGATTTTCATCGCCTCGACGGCGGTTTCCACTGTGGCATAGGCGGTCATCATGACAACGCTCAGCTCCGGGAAAGTCTCCTTGGCTTTCTGAAGGAGTTCCACCCCGTCCATACCGGGCATCTTGATGTCGGTGAGCATCAGATGGTATGGCGCTTCGGATAAACGATCGAGCGCCTCTGCACCGGAAGCAGCCATATTGACGAAAAAGCCTTCATTTTCAAGGAGTTCCTTGAGAGAATCCCGGACGATCAGTTCGTCATCCACCACGAGGATGCGGAACTTGTTACGATCCTGTTCCGATAAGCGTATGGCATGGGTCGGGCAGACTTTCTCACACTCCCCGCACCGGGTGCATGCGACCATATCGATGATAAAGGGGTTTGGAATGGTATGGGGAATCGGAAGATAGATGGCTTTTCTTTTGGACAAACCGGCGTTGAAGGCATCCGGAACTTGCACCGGACAAACTTCCGTGCAAAGCCCGCATCCCACACACAGGACAGGATCGACCCAACTCGGTTTTTGCTTAAGGGTCACCTGAAAATGTCCCGGATCCCCCTCCACCCCGATCAACTCGGTGGAAAGCAGAACCTGAATATTTTCATGGAAGAAGCCTTTCCGCAGACAATATTGGGAGGATGCGTCCCGATCGACGAGGGGGAGCATTTTACACATGCCGCAGCGGTCGGTGGGAAATTGATAATCGAGCTGGCTCAAGATGCCCCCCATGTGCGGAGCTCGGTCGATCAGGGTGACCCCATATCCGGATTCCGCCAGATCCAGAGCGGCCCGGATTCCACCGATCCCGGCCCCGACCACCATTGCCGTGCCGATTTTTTTATTCATAATGCATCCTTTCGCTTGATCTATCCTGCTCTCTTCAAGTTATTGACCGGGAAGCAACCCGGTAGATATCTGATTTCTAGTGTGCGGATTCCGGATGAAAGACCAGGACCTCCTTGAGGTCTTCCCCGAGGTATTCTCGTTCGTTGGGTCCCAAAATACCGAGGGAGAGGCAAATCAGGGTCCACAGGTGAACCACGTGATACCCTCCGCCATAGTGCTCGCTGAGTTCGTGAATCTGGGCGTGACAATTATGACACCCCGCAATACAGTATGTCGCACCGGTTTCCTGTATTTGCCGATCTTTGAGTCGGCCGTATTCCAGCCGGGCTTCCTTATATCCCGATTGAAGAAAGCCGCCGCCTCCGCCGCAGCAGTAATTGTTGGATCGATTCGGCTGCATATCGATGAAGTTGTCTTCTCCTACGAGGGATTTCACGACCAACCGAAGGTCTTCCGCTATCGGATCCCCATAGCTTTTCCGAACGATCTGGCAAGGGTCCTGAACCGTGAATTTGATTTTGAGATCCTTGTTCCAATCGGAATTGACCTTGAGCTTTCCCTCGCGGATCCACTTGGCGTAATATTCATAGATGTTTTTAACGACAAAATTGTGCGGAATGTTGAATTTTTTCAGTCCTGCCAGGACCGAGAAGGTGACGTGCCCTCACTCGGTATTGAGAAAGACCTTACACCCCAGAGCGTCCGCCTGGTTTGCAGACGTCCGGGTGATGTGTTCCCAGGACTTATCGTCGGCCAGGAATAGGCAATAGTTCTCACCGCCCCATCCCTTGGAACCATAGGTCCAATCCGCTCCCACAGTATGGAGTATTTTCCATAACGGAATCAATTCGTCCGGCTCCGTCACGGGTTCCCGGGAGTTTTGGTTGAGGAAAAACTCCGCGCCTTTCTTATCGATGGGCGCCGTCATTTCGGCGAATTCGGGCTGAGCTTCCCGGTATTCCTCCAGCACATCGTTGACTACAAAATCGAAATCCTCGGGAGAGGCTCCCATGGCGCTGCAGCTGTCGTTTTTCAGTGCCATATCGCAGGAACCTAGAATCCCTTTGGGACGGGTTTCCCTAGGCCAGCTCGCACGGGCCTGATACACCAACTGGGGGATATCGATTTTCATCGGACACACATAGACGCAGCGCTGGCACATGGTGCAAAACCAGACCCAGTTGCTCTTCAGGATTTCTTCATCCATCCCCAAGGCGGCCATGCGCAGGAATTTGCGGGGGTCCATGCCGCTCAGACCGCTGGCCGGACACCCCGAAACACAGGCCCCGCACGTCAGACACAGATTGAGATTTCCTCCTTCGGGAAGGATCGCTTCCACTTTGTCCATGA
Organism: Desulfobacterales bacterium CG23_combo_of_CG06-09_8_20_14_all_52_9; assembly: GCA_002771315.1. GTDB lineage: Bacteria > Desulfobacterota > Desulfobacteria > Desulfobacterales > UBA2156. Next base: position 7,905 of record PCSF01000049.1, read on the forward strand.
AGGGGGTTTGCCTGTCCCGTGTTAATTGAATGGCTTCTTGCGGCATCATTGCATCTCCCTTGTTTTTTGGCTTTATGAAATACCCACAACCTCTTGAAACTCATCTTTAAAAAAAACGGATAAAGGCGGCTTTTCCTCAAGGTTCTTCCCGGCTTCATAGCCAAAGGCCTGCTGGGTGTGTTGGGCCACCGTGCGGAAGACTTCCATGATGGGGATGTCGTTGGGGCAGGCGTTGGAACATTGGCCGCAGCCCACGCAGGCCGTACTCATATGGGCCAGTCGGGTGAGATGATAAAACAGGGTATCCGTGGGCATCTTGATCATCCCTTTTCGGGCGGCCCATTGAAGATATTGGGAAGGTTCATGATCGAATACGTCGGTGACGAAAACGCATTCCTTGCAATAACAGACCGGGCAAGCCACCCGGCAGTTGTAGCAGTTGACGCAATTTGAAAAATAAGCTCCCATCTTATCCAAGCTATTCACGGCTTCCTGGGTTTTGGCGAACATGTCGTCTCGGAACCGGATGCGTTGGGAGATGAGGGTGTCAATGGCGGCCTGGCGACCGGTCGGTTCAGTAGTTTCGGGCAGGTTCATCTGCTTTAACATCTCATCCCCGGCTTCGGATTGAGCCTTGATCAGGATGGATTCGCCGGGCTTGATGCCGTAAAGGCCGATTTGGATGTCCGCATTTTCGGAGACCGGATGTTCGCATGCCTTGCAGGCTGGAGCCAGCGGATACCCTTCCATTTCATGGGTATTTCCTCCCAGCATGGTTTTATAGAAGCGAAGTGTTTCTTCTCCTCCATCCTGGGCTGCAAACTTGAAGTATTCTTTGTTTGGAAACGCACCCAGGCAATCCGTGCTGATGAGAAGGATCTCTTCCCTGTGGGCCTGGTTCAGTTTGACCAGCTCAATGAACGCCCGTATCTCGCAGGGGCGCAACACCGCCGCCACTTTCCCGCCCATCGGTTTTCGGGTCAGCCGGGAAGCGATTCTGGCGGCATTCATTGGGAAGGCCGGCGCAAGGGGATCAACTCCTTCCAGCAGGGCGGCATCGGTTACCAGAGTCGGCATGATTGTGTTTAGGGTTGAAAGCCGCTGAGGGACCAGGATAGACGTGACATCTTTCAATTTGAGAATTCCTGCGAAGAACTGCTTTAGGGCTTCCAAAGGATTCTGTTCCTTCAGGTCGATTTTGGCCATGGTGGTCATAACTGCCTCCAGAAAAGTTGTTTTGAATTCGGCATCTAAGCTATGGGAGAGATGAACATTTTAAATACCCGGAATCTTTTTAATTAAATCGCCATCTTGAGCTTTGTCTGACTCGGTCCCAGGGCTTTGATTTGTGTTACAAAAGTTCGGAGGATCTCGGCCAGACGAACCCCGTCGCTGGCACCGATCCAGGTTAATCTCAGCCGTTCGTTTTCAAAACCGAATTGGGGTAGAATCTCTTTGAGAAGCTTGATCCGCCTCCGGGCCTTGTAATTGCCGTTGATGTAATGACAATCCCCTGGATTGCACCCGCTGACCAGTACGCCATCAGCGCCTTCCAAAAAGGCCTTAATGACATATTGCGGGTCAACCATGCCGGTGCACATAACCCGTATGATTCGGATATTGTGGGGGTATGACAGGCGGGAAGTGCCGGCCAGGTCCGCGGCTGTGAAAGTGCACCAGTTGCAGAAAAAAGCCACAATCGTCGGTTCAAACTCGCTCATCTTTTAACTCCTTTCTATTATCGGTCATGCGGCCAAGATGCCGTCGATTTCAGAAAAAATTTGTTTGCTTGTAAAGTGCCGGATCTGTGCGGCCCCGCTCGGGCAATAGCCGGCGCAACTTCCACAGCCCTTACAGACGGCCTCGTTTACCTCGCTGATCCCTTTCAAGGGATTGAACTCGATCGCCGAGTATGCGCACAGGCCGATGCATATCTGACAGCCGACGCAGATGTCCGGGTCGATGGAAGAAATCATTGGAGAGACCGAGACTTTTCCGGAAGCGGAAAGGGCGAGGGCTTCGGCGGCGGCCCCTTTGGCCTGGGCAACCGTGTCGGGGATATCTTTGGGTCCCTGGCAGGCCCCGGCCAGAAAAACGCCGGCGGTGGGGGTGGAAACCGGTTCGAGTTTGGGATGTTCCTCCTGGAAGAATCCGTCACTTCCAGTGCTGATTCCAAAGACGCGCGCCACTTCGGTTGCATCCGGACGCGCCTCCATTGCGGTACAGAGAATCACCATCTCCACAGGGATTTTTACCATTCTGTCGGAAAGCGTATCCTCGGCGGTGACGATCAGCATACCGTCTTTCTCATCTACCCGAGAGGCTTTGCCGCGAACCATCCGCACCCCTTCGCTCTGGACGCGCTTGTAGAATTCCTCATATCCTTTGCCGAAGCAACGCATGTCGATATAGAAATTGTAGACTTCGGTATCGTGACCGCACTTGTCCTTTATAAGATGGGCATATTTAAGAGCGTACATACAACATGTGCGCGAGCAATACTCATGGTAGTTCTTATCGCGGCTGCCTATGCAATGAAGGATCGCCACGCTTTTCGGGGGCTCGGTGAATCTGAGACGATCCTTCGGATCCCGTTTCAGCAGTTTCCCCCTTGTCGGTCCTGTCGCATTCGACAACCGTTCGAATTCCAGATTGGTAAAGACATTGGTGTGCTGACCATATCCGTATTGCCGGATCGGTGTCGGATCGAGAGGATCGAAACCGGTGGCGACGATGATGGAACCCACCTCGATTTCTTCTATCTCATCCTTCATGGAGTGGTTGACCGCTTTCGCCTCGCAAGCGCTCTCGCAGAGCTTGCATTCACAGCATCCGCCGCAATTGACGCAGCGGGCCGCTTCCTCTTGAGCCTGCGTCTCACCAAAGCCGGACATCACCTCTGCAAAGGAGGCGGCGCTTTCGGTTGCATCCCGATGCGGCAGCCGGGCTCTCTCTTTTTTTGGGGTGGTTTTTAAGATTGCTCGCCAGTTTTGGCCGAGAGGTTCCTTGGCTGCGGCTCTTTTGGCGTAGCTTTCCATATCTTCTCCCATGATATAGGAATGGATTGCGTCCGCCGCCTTTCGACCTGCGGCTACCGCTTCGATCACCGTTGCCGGCCCGCTCACCGCATCACCGCCTCCGAATACATCCGGAAGGCTGGTTTGCATGGTGTGTGGATTTACCGATATCGTCTTGCGCTTCGTGAGTTCCAGGATCTGTTTTTCGGCAGGCCATTCAAAGTCGGGTTGCTGCCCGATGGCGGGTATGATCACATCGGACTCGATGACAAACTCGGAACCCGCCACCGGCACCGGACGCCGCCGTCCGCTTTCATCAGGAGGACCCAATTCGGTCCGGATGCATTCCAACCCGGCAACCTTACCGCCTTCCCCACGGATTGCGATCGGAGCCGTCAGGAAATGGATTTTCACGCCCTCGGCGAGCGCTCCTTCGATTTCTTCCGGATAGGCGGGCATCTCCTCTCTGCTGCGCCGGTAAACGATGTCCACCTGTCCGCAGCCGGTTCTCAAGGCGGCTCGGGCAGCATCGACGGCCACATTGCCCCCGCCGATGATCACCGCCCGTTTGCCGGGCGGTTCCCGATGGCCCAGATTCACTTTCCTGAGAAAATCGACCGCATCCGTCACGCCCTGGAAATCTTCCTCGCCCTGAACGCCCAGCTTCAAGCTGCGGTGGGCGCCGATTCCGAGGAAGATGGCTTTAAATCCCTGTTTTCTGAGGTCATCGAGACAGAAATCGACTCCGAACTTCTGATTCATCTGGGTCAAAATCCCCATTCGGAGTGTGTTTTGGATTTCACGATCCAGGATTTCCGGAGGAAGCCGATAGTCGGGGATGCCCACACGGAGCATGCCTCCCAGCGCCGGCAGCGCCTCAAAAATGGTGATCTGATAGCCTTTCAGCCGCAAGTAATGCGCCGCCGTGAGGCCGGCCGGGCCGGATCCGATCACCGCTATTTTTTCCGGCCGGTCTTGGATATCAGGCAGCGGCATTTCCAGAGGATTCACCTGGTCTGCCGCAAATCGCTTCAAATCGCGGATGGCGATGGCTTCATCTACTTCGGATCTGCGACAGACGTGTTCACACGGCGCTGGACAGACGCGGCCGAGGGTTCCGGGCAAAGGGAGGCGTTCCATGATCAAGTTCAACGCTTCCCGATATTTGCCCGCCTTAATCAGCGCGACATATCCCTGCACGTTGGTTCCGGCCGGGCAGGTCTGAACACAGGGAGCGCGGTCGTATTTGTCGATGCAGTAGGTAATCGGTACGGCCTGGGGAAAAGGTCGGTAGATAGCCTTCCTGGTTTTGGTGTTTACATCCCAGAGATTGGGAAAATCGACGGGGCAGGCCTTTTCGCACTCTCCGCATCCCGTGCAATTCTTTTCGACATAGCGGGCTTTTCTACGGACGCTTACCTTGAAATTGCCGATGAATCCGCTGACGTTTTCCACTTCGCTGTAGGTCAACAACCGGATCCGGGGTTCCTGACCAACGGAAACCATCTTGGGTGTACCGATACACGCCGCACAATCAAGGGTGGGGAAGGTCTTGTCGTATTGGAGCATATGCCCGCCGATCGTGGGTTGTCGTTCAACCAGGAAGGCCTTGAATCCGGCTTTGGCCACATCAAGGGCTGCCTGCATGCCGGCGATTCCTCCTCCCACAATCAGGGTATTGGTGCATACCGGAAATGTGGCAGGGAACAATTCGCGTTGATGCACCACACGCAGGATACCGGCCCTGGCCAGGTTCTTAGCCTTTTCGGTGGCTTCGTCTTCACTTTCGGTGACCCACGAAACATGTTCGCGCACGCATACCATATGAAATGCCCGGTAAGGATTGAGACCAGCCCTCTGGCAGGCCGCCCGAAAGGTTTTTTCATGCATCCGCGGTGAACAGGATGCCACGATAACGCGGGTGAGATGATACTCTCGGATATCTTTTTCAATGATTTCCTGTCCGGGATCGGAACACATGAACAGATAATCCCTCGAAATTGCCACGTTCGGCAGTTTCGCCACATACTCGGCCACTTCCTGAACCCTGACACGATAAGCGATGTTGATGCCGCAGTGGCAAATATAAAATCCGATGCGTTCAGACATGACAGACCTCCCGGCTTATGCCCAAATCGATATGTCCAATCACCGTTGTTTCATCCCGTACCATAACCGACCGTAACAGCAGTTCTGCCAGGTCGCAGACGGCGATTTGTTTTTCGACGCGAAGTTCCCGTACGGCATGATCGAGCATGCGGATGCAGTAGGGACAGGCAGTGGCAATCATTTCGGCGCCGGTTCCCAGAGCCTCTTTAATGCGCAGTACGCCAAGGTTCTGGCGATACGGGAAATCATTCCATGCACCGCCGCCGCCCCCCCCACAGCACAGGCTGCTCTCTCTATTGTTCGTCATCTCGACCAGCTTAAGACCCGGAATGCTTTGCAAAACCCTGCGAGGCGCCTCGTAGATACCATTGTGACGTCCCAGATAGCACGGATCATGGTAGGTGACGACGGATGCCACTTCCAGTGCAGGTTTTAATCGGCCCTCTGCGAGGAGTCGGTCCAGAAGTTCGGAATAATGCTCGGCGCCTGCAAAACCTCTCAAATCGGTATAGAGATTTTTAAAAGCATTCAAACAATGAGGCGAAACGGTCAGTATCTTCCGAACGTCGGCACGTAAAAAAAGCTCTGTATTTTTTCGGGAAAGCTCCGAAAAGATATCGCCTGCACCTATCTTGTGGGCCTGGTCTCCGCAGCAATTTTCTTCAGTTCCGAGGCTGCCGAAAGAAACCCCTGCATATTCAAGGAGCCGCGGAAGAGCCTGTCCGGCTTTTCGGATGCCGGGATCGTAGGCGGTTGTACAACAGGTGAACAGGCAATACTCGTGCTCAGCCTTAAAAGCAGGGAGATCAAGGTCCTTCGCCCATTCCGTTCGATTTTCGCGAAGACCACCCCAGGGATTGCCGTTTTCTTTCAGGCTGTTCAGCGGCGCCTCGAATGATTCGGGGATCCTTCCGCCTGCGACATTGAGTCCCCGCACCGCCTTTATGACTTCGATGATCGGTATGCCGCGAGGGCAGTTCACCCCGCAGGCATTGCAGGTGAAACAGCTCCAGACGGCCTGATCTACGGACTGCTCGGTACCGGTTTTCATTGCGAGTTGACGCAGGATTTGGCGTGGGCTGTAGGATGAAATCAGGTTTACCGGGCAGATGCTTGTACAGGTGCCACATTGCAGACAGGTCAGGAAGGTTTCGCCGATCTCGGCTTTCACATCTTCGACATGGACGCTTGAATCTTTGGAGGCCTTCTCCTTGACGGTTGCCAGAAACACCGCAAGCGGCCTATAGAAGAGATGAGACCATTTTCCGAAGGGAACTTCAATGACCAGCATGGGGACTGCCACGGCAAGATGGATGACATACATGACATAGGTTCCCATGGGCCATCCGGCGATACGAACCAGATGCATCAGGATGCCGGTGAATGCGGTGAAAAACAGAAGAATCAGAAAAAGCCAGTCGGATAAGTGGGAATATCGGTGGATTGTTTCTTGCTTTTTACGACGGCTGCGAAACATCTCCACAGTTATAATTAGCAGGACTGCGGTGGCATAGTAGCCGAAAAGACTTGTAAAATGCCAATGGCGGCCATCGACCTGAAACCAGCGGATGAAAACAATGACCAAGGTCATCATGGTCAGATAGCCGGTCACCAGAAGAAGGTGCTTGATCCATCGGCTCCGGTCCTCTCCGCATTCGCGCCAGCGTTTCTGAGTTAAAAAGTGCAGCACAAAGGCTTTGGCTTGCGTGAGATAGAGCCAGAACGGCACTTTCGTGCCATCCATGATAAAGCGAAACATTCTGAAGGCGTTTGACAGCAGAAACGTCGACAGAATTGCGGCCATGACCAAATCGCCGATTTCAATCCATGCGACGGGCGCAAAGGAATTCACTGCAACGCGATCGGTGATTATCGGTCCATGGAAAAAAGTGAAAAGCAAAATGATCAAGAGTGAAACAAAACCCAATGCACCGAATTCCCACTTTTCGGAGAGGTATAACCGTTTTGCAAGCCCGGTCCAGTCGTACTGAGTGGTCAACCAGCGGCGAGTTGCCATCATCGTCTCGGCCGGTTCGGCACCCCTGGGGCAATCCTTGTTGCACTCTCCGCAGTAATAGCACAGCCAAGGCTCGGGTGACTTGAGGAGCTTGTCCTTCAATCCAAGCTGAAGATATCGATATATCTTTCGTGGAAACGGATTATTTCCGCTGGACAGTGGACAGGATGCGCTGCAGATACCGCACTGCATACAGATCTCCATGTCCGTCGCTCCGAATTGGGCCACCTCTTGATACAGTTTGGCATCGACGCTTTCATTCATCGTTTCAGACCGCTCTTTCCGCTTTGTGTTCAGCGCGTTCAGGTCCTTTCCCGTCTAAAAATCGCCCTGTCTTTTTCAAGTTGAATCGCCCACAGGATCGGCGAGGCCGACTTTCCCCGAGGATATCATTTGGTTTACCAGTGAGATCAGAGTTTCGGCCTCGAACGGTTTTTCCAGATAGGCACTTGACTCAAGAAAACCCTTTTCCAGGGGTACATTCCGGAATTTGTGGTAATAAGAGAATGTCTTTTTATCGATCGTCGACAACATCACCACCGGAATATGTTTAAGCTTCTTATTATCATTGAGTTCACGATACATCTGGATACCGTTCTCTTTGGGCATCATGACATCAAGGATGATGAGCGCCGGTTTTTCCGCTTTTGCTTTCTGCATTCCCTCCACACAGTTCGCGGCATCGATGGCCTCGTAACCCCGGTTGCATAAGAGGTTGCAAAGAAAAATGCGCATATTCAGCTCATCGTCGACGACGAGGATCTTTTTCTTCACTGGCTCGGGGGTCAAAACGACCTCTGTGCAATTAAAAAAAAGTGTTCGCCCGTCTCGGGGGCTTTCAGGATTCGATGCAAAAGAATGAAAGCATGGAGTGTGCCAGGAAGCTCAGATCGGAAAATTCCGATATGATAACAGGATGTTGAATGAAAAATGGATCAGGGGGGCGGCTTCACAAACTTCCATATGTTGCAAATTATTGCAACATATGGAGTGGGAACGGGATAGGAATGGATAAAATAATAATTAATAATCTTAATAAGTTATTAATTATTAATCCCTGTTTCGCAACATAAATGCAACATATTATGCAACATCATACAGACATTGAATCAAGGGCGGATGTCGTATTTTTTGATCTTACGCCATAATGTGGTTCGATTGATGCCCAGAGCTCGCGCTGCTTCCGAACGCATCCCGTGGTATTGTTCAAGCATGGAAATAATTTCACTCCGTTCCTGTTTCTCGGAAAAAGGTGCACCTTTCGGGCTCTTGGGAAGAGCATTCTGCCGCTCGGTGTGGGAAAACCGGAGATATTGCGGCAGATGTTCCGATTGAATCGTATCTTCCCGGCATATAATGAGGGCATGCTCCAGGATATTTTCCAGTTCTCGGATGTTGCCGGGATAGCTATAGTTCAGCAGGAGTCCCATTACTGTTTCGGAGACTGTCGGCGGACGAATCCCTCTGGCGGAACTCAGCTGTCTTAAAATATGGCCGATCAGCAACGGCAGGTCCACCCTGCGATCCTTCAATTCCGGGAGTTCGATGTGAAACAGGTTCAATCGATAAAAAAGGTCTTCCCGGAATAGGCGCTTCTCGACAAGTTGGGGCAAGTCCCTATTGGAAGCGGAGATAATGCGCACGTTGACTTTGACCGTATGCCGGCTGCCCAATCGGTAGAATTCTTTGTCTTCCAATACCCGAAGCAGTTTGGCCTGCAACGGCAACGGAAGATCTCCGATTTCATCCAGGAATATAGTTCCGTTGTCGGCTTCCTGAAAGCGTCCGATCTTGTCTTTTTCAGCCCCGGTAAAGGCCCCTTTGACATAGCCGAACATTTCCGATTCAAGCAAGTTGTCCGGTATGGCCGCACAATTGACCTTGACAAAGGGTTTGTCCGCCCTGCGGCTGATGGAATGAACCACTCGGGCCAGAAGATCCTTCCCGGTACCCGTGGCCCCCTCAATCAAAATGGTGGCATCGGTTTTTGCCACCACATTGACCATCTCAAATATTTTTTCCATCGCAGGGCTTTTACCGATCATGTCGTGGAATGTGTAACGTTGCCGGGTGGCTTGTTTGAGCTGCTGGACCAACGTGAGATCGTGGAAAGTGGCCAACCCCCCGACGACCGTTCCTTTTTCGTTGATCAACGCCATCAGATTGATGCGGACGGGAATGGGGGCGCCGTCTCGGGTGATCATTTCTCCGCGCCTGTTGCTGCGGGTTTTCCCGTCGGCAATCGTGTCTTTCAATAAACTGATTTCCTGGGACCTCGAGTCTTTATTCAGCCGTATAAAACTCCAGACTCCTGTCTGGAGATGCAGCGGCTATCCAGACGAGATGGAGTTTGATAACATTATGGAATGAAATTCAGAAAAAGTGCCCACTCCATCTATAAAACCGAGTATCATCTCGTCTGGATCCCTCGATATCGGAGGAAGGTTTTTGTCAGGGGTGTGAAAGAATACGCGGAAAAGGTGCTTTCCCACGTCCCTGAGCTTAATCCCGATATCGAGGTGATTAAATTGAACGTACAGGAGGATCATGTCCACATGGTAGTAGTGATTCCCCCAAAGTATGCAGTTGCCCGTGTAGTGCAGTATATCAAGTCAAAATCGGCAAAGGCACTTAAGGCGAAATTTCCTTTTCTTCAGAAGGTATATATTTCTGGTGAGGGCATCTGGTCACGTGGTTACTGTGTATCCGGTATCGGTCTCAACGAAAAGGAAATTCTCGCCTATGTGGAACACCAGGAGAAAGAAGATAACGGGCAACTGCAACTGCCTTTTTGAGCAAAGATGCCCCCGGCTCTTGCCGGGGGAGTATCACTAAATATCATGGCAAAAGGTTGACCTAAGACCTCACGGCGACTATAGCCGACGATCTTTTCTGCTTCCGTATTAAAAAACGTGATATGCCCGCCGCGATCAACTGTGAATATGCCGACGTCCAGGTTATCGAGGATGATCTTCGTGTTCTGTTCTTCGTGATGGATGCGATCGATCAGATCCGTAATCGGAGAATGATCCTGCAGGATGGTCATGCATCCGACAACCTCACCGTCGCATCCGAAGACGGGGGCCGCCATCCGTGTCGTCCAATGGATGGTATCTTCACCGTTTGTTAATTGAATGAGGGGTTCTCTGGTACCGGGTTCGTTGGAACCCCTAAACGGACATTTGGCCAGACAGGGGACACCCATAAAAACTTCCCTGCAATTTCTGCCCGAGGCTTCCGAGTTTTTTACTCCGAGCAGCGCTTGGGCGGTAAGGTTCATGGAGGTCACCTGTCGGTTGAGGCCGACAGTAAAAGCCCCGATATTCAATTCGTCCATGATTTCCAACCACGCCTCGGACGACACCATGTTACCGGGATTTTTATGTGTTTTGCTCATGAAGACTGCTTCCTGGGTTTTGGTCCATGAATCCGATGCCGGGGTCCGGTTCAGCCCTGTTGAATGACACGGTTTTTCCCATCCTCAGGATTCGAACCGGAAGCCGGCAGTTCGATGATAAAGGTGGTTCCCTTTCCGATATGACTTTCGACGCTGATTGTTCCCTGGTGCCGCTCGATTATCCCGTAAACGGTGGAAAGACCCAGTCCGGTTCCATACCCGTCTTTCTTGGTGGTAAAAAAAGGTTCAAAAATATGGGGAAGATTTTCGGGAGGAATTCCATGACCCGTATCCCGGACGGTGACGATTACCTTGCGGTTGCTCCTGTTAAGAAAGCCCTTAAGCGTCAACATCCCGCCCTCTTGCATGGCATCCACGGCATTGAAAATGAGATTGATCATGCACTGCTGGAGCTGATTGAAATCTCCGTTTATGGACGGCAAATCAGACTCGATATCGGTTTCAAGACGGATATTGCTCAATTCGAGCTTATGCTGGCTGAGAAGAATACAGAGGCGAAGGACTTTTTCCATCCGGACTTCTCCGAAAGAGGGGGGGGAGCGACGTGAAAAACTCAGCAGGCCTGAAACAATTTGGGAACACCGATCGGTTTCCTTTTCAATCAATTCCACATAGCGTTGAAATTTAATTTGCCGCTCTTCCGACAAGGGGCCTTGACTCAGAATTCGGTTCATCAGCCTGAGGTAGTTCAAGATTCCGGACAATGGATTATTGATTTCGTGAACAACGCTGGCCGCCAGCCGTCCCATAGACATCATCTTGTCCTGATGCAGAATCCGCGCCTGATCGGAAAACTCCTGTTCGAGTTTGCGGATCTGACGCAGGTCCCTGAAAAAACAGACTAATCCTTTGTCTAGACCCTGATCCGAAAGCAGGCTGGCGGAAACCTGGACCGGAATTTCGCGACCGGATTTTTCGATCAAATTGGTTTCATAAAGCATGAGTCGATTTTCGCCCCCGTAGGCGCTGCTGAACAGGTTCTTTTTGAAGTCTTCGAATTTTTCTGCCGGGAAGAATTGGTTTAGCGTCATTTTATGGAGGACTTCTTCCTTTAAAAAACCAAGCGTTCCTTCAAGGCTGTGGTTATAAATAACGACGATTTCGTTTTCATCCGAGCCCAGGATGCCGTCCATCGAATTTTCAATCAAGTTCCTCTGAAATGCCAGGCTTTTAAAAAGCTCCTGGCTGGTTTTGGCGTTCTCCTTTTCTAAAATAGCAGTGTAGTCTCTGACCTGCTTTCTGGAAAGATGGCGCTCTTTGGCGCGCTTTAAGGCAAGACGCAAGGCCTCATCGCCGATTGGTTTAGTAATAAAATCAGAAGCATCCAGTTGAAGCGCCTTAATGGCAAGGTTCATTTCTCCAAAGGCGGTTGCAACAATCACCTCGATGTCGGGAGATTCTGTTTTAAGGGCTTCGAGGACCTGGAGGCCGTCCATCCCCGGCATGCGGATGTCGGTGATCACAATCTGGGGGAGCACCTCACGGCACAATTGCAGCCCTGTTCTACCGTCCGCTGCAGGAAACACCTGATATCCGGCGTCCTCCAGCGTTAATTGCGTCACTTGCCGGATATCTTCCTCATCGTCGATAAAAACGATTTTCCATTCCTTCCCATTGGCCATAACGGTGTATCCAGTCTTATTTCGATAGTCCAAAGAAGATCTAAAAAACAGTACTATACCTGCTTTTTATGCGTTGGGAAAGAAAATTTTTTGAAGGTGATTTCATCAACTTCATCGGCATCGCCATCCTTGCGGGGTTGGCCATGATTTGCTGCCTGGCCATTATCCCGATGCTGCTTCGGAAGAAAGATGTGGTCTATTCGGCTATAGCGCTGCTGGAAGCCTTGATTCTGAGTGTGGCGGCCGGTGGGATGTTAGGGAGGGGGGGATTGACGCAGGTTTTAAGTGGCATCCTATTGAGAATCTTTAGCTATCGGGTGACAGGCATCACCCGCCCGTTGTTTTCGGCATTCAACGCATCGGCTGTCGCTGCACATCTGGCATACGAAACAATCGGTGCAGTCGTGCTTGCGGGGTGCCGATGGATCCGATTCCGGCTGATAAACCAGCCCTTCGATTCCCGGCAATCGAATCCACGCCATGGGGGATTATCCTCCCTTAGCCTTTTGACCTTCAAGGTAAATGTCCCCCTGATAAACGTACCGGTCTCCCCTGAAATACATTTGAGTGACCCAAAGGGGTGTGTTTTCCGGTGTGAAGTAGGTGTTGGTCACGAAAAAAATGGGGGTACCGAAGCCGACGCCCAAAATTGCGCCTAAATCCAGGTCCGCTACGACAACTTCCACCTGCTGTGAGATTTTCGCAGCACGCAAGCCGGTTTTTCTTTGAAAAATGTCAATGAAGGATTCTTTTGTAAAATCCTTTTTCGAGGCGCCATGGAGCAGGTCAGATGGGGTGTAATTCAGGTAATAAGATGTGGCTTCCCCGTTCCGCTTTCTCAGGCGCTTCAACTCCCATATAGGCGATCTGTTTGGAAGGCCGAGTTTGTTGGCTATAGAAAAAGGGCAGGAAACCACCGAGATTCCCAAGACCTCGACTTCCAGTCTGAGGCTCCGGTTGATGGCCGAATCCACCCAGTCGCTGAAATTCCCCGTGATTTTTAATGGGATTCGGTCTTCTCTCAGATCGACAACCTGGGTGCCGATTCCGCGCCGACGGGCTACCAATCCCTGCTCCACCAAAAGCGCCATGGCCTTTCGGATGGTGATGTTGCTGACGTTGAATTCCTGTGCCAGATTGTTTTCCGGCGGCAAGATATTCTCCGGGCTATAACGGGCCGATGCGATCCGCCCCTTAAGCGTTTCGGCCACCCGGTAGTATAAAGCAATGGAAGTGTTCCCTGGGCCCATCAATCCCCTTCCTTTTCTAAAACCTAAAAGGCATGCAGTGAAATTATTTACCAAATTGAAAACGCTCAATTTAGGTTAAATAAACGTATAATTTTATAATGTTAGGGTGTCAAGGGTTTCTTACTGCAGGGTCGGGTTTAAAACCCGGCCCTAAAAAGGGCGCCACATAAAATGCCGTCCCACGAAGCAGCACATCAAAAGGTTCGGAACCCTTACGGCAGGACGGCCTTGGCAGGCCAATCCGAAGGGATCTTCTGGCCCTGGCCCTCGCCGAATTTGGCTTTTCGCTCTTTGAGGCCGGGCCTGGCGTACTTCATATGCCCTCCCTTTTGCGTGCGGCCGTTGATCACCGCCTCGGATCTCAGGCGCCGGCCGATGGTCTTTTCCATTTGTTTGCCGATCCAGAGGACTCGATCCACGTCGAATCCGTGTTCGATTCCCATTTCGTCGATCTGGACCAAGGTGTCTTCCAGGGTGACCAGGCCCACGTACCGTGGGTCATCGTAATAATAATCGCCGGTCCCCTTCACGGGGCAGTCGTCCATGAAGTTGGACGGCTGGCCACCCAGTCCGCCCAAGGTGGCTTCGAATTGGGTGATCCCGGCCTGGAGGGCGGCCAGGATGGAAGCCGAGGCCATCCGTTTGGTTTCATGGAAGTGGGCGATGTGCAGATAAGGGTCGGGAATCTCATCCAGGATCATTGAATAGTATCGATAGACTTCCGGAGCTGAGGCGCTTCCGTCATGGTCGGCGTGTTCGATATCGCCGGCGCCGATGGAAAGCCATCGCTTGGTGAATTCCACCGCGTCTTCCAGCTTGGTGGCGCCTCCGATGGGGCTTCCCCAGATGGTGCTTACGGTTCCGCACATCTTCATCCCGGCATCGGTGCATTTCTTGATACAGCGTTCGGCCTCTTTCCAGTATTCGGGCAGTGTAGTATTTGAATTGACAAAGTGGTGTTCTTCTTCCGTGGAGACCATCATCAAAAGCCGGTCCGGTCCGATCCCTTTTTCTCTCAGGCGTATGGCCCGGTCCACCGATGGTTCCCGGATGGTGACTGCGGTGAAGCAGATATCGCCGACATCGATTTTACGCTTTTCGCATTTCTTTTTGAATTCGTCGCTCCTCAGGTAAGTCAAAATCTCCTCGGCATCCCTGAACTGGGGCATGATTTTGGGATTGGCCAGATTGGTCACTTCCAGATTGCGGCATCCGGCAAAGACCATCTCCTCGATGTAGAAGATCTTGGCGGCGGTTGAGATGAACTTTTCCTCATGCTGGAAACCGTCGCGCACGGTGATATCTCCGATCGTCACTTTCCTGGGCATTCGGGGAAAGATTTTCCTTAAATCGTATTCGCTCATAATCTCCGTTTTCCTTTCAAGGGCGGTGTTCCCAAAATCGCTGCCTATTTTCCCCGGAATTGAGGTTTTCGCTTTTCGCGGAATGCGGCCAGAGCTTCGGTGCGATCCTCGGTGGGGATCGTCACCCAATATGCGTTGGACTCGATGGCCAACCCGGTATGAATGGCGGATTCAAGGCCGTAGTTGATGGCGTATTTGGCCTGTTCGATGGCAACAGGGCCGGTTTCGCAGATCATGGCGGCCATCTTCATGCATTCGTCCATGAGATCGCCTGCCTTGCAGACCTGGTTGACCAGGTTGATACGAAGCGCTTCTTCGGCTCCGACCCGACGCCCCGTAAAGATCAACTCCTTGGCCTTTCCTCTTCCCACTAATCGCGGGAGCCGTTGGGTCCCGCCGGCGCCGGGGATGATGGCCAGACGGGTCTCGGTGAGTCCCAATGTGGCATTTTCGGATGCGATGCGGATGTCGCTGGCCAGGGCGAGTTCGGTTCCGCCGCCTAGGGCGAGGCCGTTCACGGCGGCAATCACCGGCTTGTTCAAAAATTCGATGAAGGTAAAAAGGTTTCGGATGGTGTAAATAAATTCCTTGACCTGCTGCGGAGAAAGAGCCGTCCGTTCCTTGAGGTCGGCGCCGGAACAGAAAGCCTTGTCTCCTGTGCCGGTAACAATGATCACTCGGATATCGGTTCGGGTCCTGAGTGCCTCGACGGCGTTGCGCAGGGCGTAAAGAAGCGGGAAATTGAAGGCGTTCATGACTTCCGGCCGGTTCAGTGTCAAAATTGCCGTCCGTTCTTTTTCTTCCACCAGGAGAATGTCGGAGTCCATAAGTTTTTCCTTTCCGATGGCCGAAAAAAGATCCGCTAATCTTTGATGGCTTCGTAAAAAGTCCAATTTCTGCGTTGCGCTTCATCCCGTTGCGATTTCGACGTACGATAAGTACGCCTCATCACACGGG
>PCSF01000049.1:23674-35473 GCA_002771315.1 Desulfobacterales bacterium CG23_combo_of_CG06-09_8_20_14_all_52_9
TCGACGTACGATAAGTACGCCTCATCACACGGGATTCGCGACGCCTTGAACTTGAACTTGAACTTTTTACTTTGCCATCTGATTTTCGACTTTTTACGAAGGGCGGAAGATTTTCCGCCCCTCCTTTATGGTGATACTATTCTGGAAACGGGTCTATGACCGATTTATGACCGAGCGCTCAGTCATATTTTTATAACATATCCAATAGATGTGAACCTGTCAATACTCATTCCAGCCTTGACAGGCCTACTTTGAAATGATAAATAATGACCGAGCGCTCAGTCATAAATCGGCAGTTTAAAGGATATAGACGCAGAAGCCGTTAAAAGCCTATCAGGGCGGCCGGGAAATTGAACCCTGAAAAGCCGGATTCATCGCCAAGGAGCCGGAAGTATGTCGGAAACCAAACCGGTTTCAGCAAAAGTGGTTCCCCCCAACGGGTCCGGAACGATTCCCACCCAGATTAAGAACCTTGAACTGGTTTTGCGCCGGCGTCGTCAGATCGCTAACGCGGCCGTGGGGCTTTTCATCCAGAAGGGCTTCCACAAGACCACCACGCGGGAAATTGCCCGGATGGCCGGAGTTTCTATCGGATCCCTGTACGAATATATTGCTTCCAAAGAGGATGTCCTTTATCTCGTGTGCAAATCGATTCATGAAGAAGTAGAGCACAGGGTGGCCGAAGCCATGAATCGAGGCGGCAAGGGGAAGGAAACATTGATGGAGGTACTCCGGGAATATTTTTTAGTGTGTCACCGTATGAGCGATTTCATCCTGCTGATCTACCAGGAGACGCGGTCGCTCCCCGCCCAGTGGCAAAAAAAAGTCCTGGAAAACGAGCTGAGGATCACCGGGATCTTTGTTGAAGTCCTCGCGCGACTGGCGGAAACCGGAGAAATCCCGAAAATGGACGAGCGGTCTTTAGAAATCGCCGCCCACAATATTTCGGTTCTGGGGCATATGTGGACGTTTCGAAGGTGGTTTTTAGCCCGACACTATTCCATTGAAGAGTACATACAGTATCAGACCCGGTTTATTTTAAACCTTGTGGGCCGATCTGGCTGATAGATTTCAAAGACAGCGACTGAAACGCCGATATCGAACCGGCAACGGGATGCTGGAGGAAGCATGAATCCGGAACTTGAACCGTACAGACCTCGACATTGCGTCCGGGTGATCACCGCGACTTCGCTTTTCGACGGCCATGATGCATCCATTAATATCATGCGTCGGATCCTTCAGGATACGGGAGTGGAAGTCATCCATCTGGGGCATAACCGCTCCGTGGAAGAAATTGTGGATGCAGCGGTGGAAGAAGACGCCCAGGGAATCGGTGTTTCAAGCTACCAGGGCGGCCACATCGAATTTTTCAAGTACCTCATTGATTTGCTCAGGGAAAGGGGAGCCTCTCATATCCGCGTGTTCGGGGGCGGCGGCGGCGTCATCGTTCCTCATGAAATCAAGGAGCTTGAGGCTTACGGAGTCGCCAAGATCTATCACCCTGAAGACGGCGCGAAATGGGGGCTTCAGGGGATCATTAACCATATGGTCAAAAGCATCGATTTTCCCACGGTGAAAGACGAGCCTTTTGATTTTGCTCGGTTGTCTCCGGAAAACAAGGGGGTGACGGCAAACCTGATTTCGACCGTAGAACAGGCTCGGGCGGCAGGAAACGGGCGACTGGCTGAGCTGAAAGAGCGAATGAAAGAGCGGATCGGCACCCGCGCGGTCCCGGTTATTGGAGTCACCGGAACAGGAGGTGCGGGCAAATCATCTTTGACCGATGAGGTGATCTTGAGGCTGCTTCTGGATGTGCCGGAAGTCACTATGGCCGTCATCAGCTGCGATCCGAGCCGTCGAAAGACAGGCGGCGCCTTGCTGGGAGACCGAATCCGTATGAACGCCATCGGAAATCCCAGGGTATATATGCGAAGCTTGGCCACTCGCCGCTCCTTCACCGAGATCCCGGAGGTGCTTCCCGAAGCCATCGATGCGGTCAAAGCGGCGGGGTATGATATGGTCATCGTGGAAACTGCGGGAATCGGGCAGGGAGATTCCAGAATCGTGGATCTGGTGAATTTATCTCTTTATGTCATGACGGCGGAATTCGGAGCGGCCACTCAGTTGGAAAAGATCGATATGCTCGATTTTGCAGACCTGGTGGCGGTCAATAAGTTCGAAAAAAGAGGGGGTGAGGATGCGGTCCGGGACGTCCGCAAGCAGGTTCAGCGGAATCGGAAAGCCTGGAATGTTCTTCCGGAAGAGATGCCGGTTTTTGGAACCATCGCGTCCAAGTTCAACGATGACGGAGTGACTGCTTTGTATCATGCCATTCTCGATGGTATTGCCGAAAAAACCGGAATTGTTTTTAAATCAAAGCTTCCCAGACCCATCGCCAAAACCTCCACCTCCAAGACCGTCATCATTCCTCCGGAACGGACCCGCTATTTAAGCGAGATCGCCGATACGGTGCGAGCCTATCACTCCGAAACCCGGGAGCAGGCCCAAGCGTTGCGAAGCCACTGGCACCTCAAGGAAACGGCAGCGGCCTTTGAGCGCAGGACTCAGGATGCCGAAACTTCCGCGTTGCTTTCACAGTTGAAAGAGGAAATCGCCAAGGTTGAAAAACGTCTTAAAGAAGAGACCCAGGGGCTGATTTTAGACTGGGAAACCATCCGCGAGACTTACCGAAAGGATGACCTTGTCTACGAAGTCCGGAATCGGAAGATTCGGGTGCCTCTCTACACCCGGTCGTTGAGCCATCAGAAAATACCCAAGATTTGCCTGCCCCGATTCGAAGACCCGGGTGAAATCTATCGATGGCTCAGGGAAGAGAATGTACCCGGCCGGTTTCCTTACACCTCCGGTGTTTTCCCGCTGAAGCGGACGGACGAGGATCCGACGCGGATGTTCGCAGGGGAAGGAGACCCGGCGCGAACGAACCAACGGTTTAAGCTCCTGTCGGCGGCCTACGAAGCCAAGCGCTTATCCACGGCCTTCGACTCGGTGACTCTTTATGGGTTCGATCCGGAGACGCGACCCGACGTATACGGCAAGGTGGGGACATCGGGGGTTTCCATATGCACGCTGGATGATGTGAAGGTACTCTATTCGGGATTCGACCTGATCGCCCCCAACACTTCCGTATCCATGACCATCAATGGACCGGCGCCCATGATGCTGGCCATGTTCTTTAACGCGGCCATCGATCAGCAGGTGGATAGATTCACCGCCGAATCGGGAAGGCCGCCTGCGGCGGCGGAGCGTGAAGCAATTCATCGTGCCGTTCTCTCCAGCGTGCGGGGAACGGTGCAGGCGGACATCCTCAAGGAAGATCAGGGACAAAACACCTGCATCTTTTCCATTGAGTTTGCCCTGAAGATGATGGGAGACATCCAGGAATATTTCATTGAAAACGGAATCCGCAATTTCTATTCCGTGTCGATATCCGGGTATCATATCGCGGAAGCCGGGGCCAATCCGATCACGCAGCTCGCCCTTACCCTGGCCAATGGATTCACCTATGTGGAGTATTATCTTTCCAGAGGAATGCCGGTGGATAGCTTTGCTCCAAACCTTTCCTTCTTCTTTTCCAACGGCATGGAGGCGGAGTACACCGTCATCGGTCGGGTGGCCCGTCGCATCTGGGCCATCGCCATGAAACACAAGTACAGCGGCTCCGACCGTTCCCAGATGCTCAAGTACCATATCCAGACCTCGGGGCGGTCCCTGCACAGCCAGGAAATTCAGTTCAATGACATCCGAACCACCTTGCAGGCCTTGTGCGCCATTTACGACAACTGCAACAGCCTCCATACCAATGCTTTCGATGAGGCGATTACCACCCCGAGCCGGGAGTCGGTGCGACGGGCGCTGGCGATTCAACTGATCATCAACCGGGAGTGGGGACTGACAAAAAACGAAAATATGAACCAAGGCAGTTTCATTGTGGAGGAACTGACCCGGTTGGTGGAAGAGGCCGTATTGCTAGAATTTGATCGGATCTCGGAGCGGGGCGGAGTCCTGGGAGCCATGGAGACCGGGTATCAGCGGAGCAAGATCCAGGAAGAATCCCTTCACTACGAAAAGCTTAAGCACACGGGGGAGCTGCCCATCATCGGCGTCAACACGTTCCGGGATCCGGATGCCGATTTGGAACAGCTTAGTGAAAATCTGGAGCTGTCGAGAGCTACGGATGCGGAAAAACAGTCGCAGTTAAAACGGGTTGCCGATTTTCGGAAACGAAACGAGGCCGAAGCACCGGTTGCCCTGAAGCGTCTTCAGGATACCGCGCTTTCCGGAAAGAATATTTTTGCGGAGCTGATGCAAACCGTCCGCAGCTGCACCCTGGGCCAAATCACCCGGGCCTTATATGATGTCGGCGGTAGATATCGGCGGAGTATGTAACCTGAAAGAATCAGATACCCGCAGGGTACCCATCGACCAAACAAAGGAGAGAATCGCATGCGTGAAGCGGCCATTGTCAGTGCAGTTCGAACCCCGTTGGGAAGCTTTAACGGGTCTCTAGGAAATGTTGGAGCCACAGATCTGGGAGCCGTCGTGATCGAAGAGGCGATTCGGCGGGCCGGGATCGAAAAACGGGATGTCAACGAAGTCATCATGGGTCAGGTCCTTCCATGCGGATACGGCCAGAATCCGGCTAAGCAGGCATCAGTAAAGGCGGGGATGCCCTGGGAAGCCGAGTGCATCACCGTCAATAAGGTCTGCGGGTCTAGCCTCAAGTCCGTGATGCTGGCGGCCCAGGCCATTGCGGTGGGGGATGCCGATGTGGTAGTGGCCGGCGGCATGGAAAATATGAGCATGGCCCCGTATTTCCTCAAAAAGGCCCGTTTTGGATACCGGATGGGTGACAATGTCGTGGAAGACCACATGGTCCATGACGGGTTATGGGATATCGTCAACGACTTTCATATGGGGATCTCCAATGAGCTTTGTTCTGAAAAATACCGCGTGACCCGGGAAGACCAGGACCGGTATGCGGCCGAGTCGTATCGCAGGGCGTTGGATGCGAAGGAAAAGGGTCGATTCAGAGATGAAATCGTGCCGGTTCAGATTAAAGGAAAAAAACGACAGAGCATCTTTTTTGAAGAGGATGAATGCCCCCGGGAAACCCCCTACGATGTCCTGGCCAAGATGCGTCCCGCCTTCAAGACCGACGGCCTGACTACCGTGGGAAACGCCTCCATCATCAGCGATGGCGCGGCGGCCGCGGTGGTCATGGCCCGGGAGAAGGCGGAGTCCATGGGGTGCACGATCATGGCCTCTGTCGGAGCCCAGGCTTCCTTTGGGGTTGACATGAAATATGTCCTGGTGGCCCCCATCTGGGCCATCCCCAAGTGTCTCAAAAAAGAAGGGATCGGCATCGGCGATGTAGACCTGTTCGAGGTCAACGAAGCGTTTTCCGGCTCAACCGTGGCCGTCTTGAGGGAGCTGGGGCTCGATTTCTCCAAGGTCAACGTGAACGGAGGAAGCGTTTCTCTGGGGCATCCCATCGGTGCCAGTGGATGCCGGGTCCTCGTAACACTCCTTTATGAAATGCAGCGGTCCCAAAAACGCATTGGCCTCGCCAGCCTTTGCCTGGGCGGCGGAGAGGCTGTGGCGATGGTGGTGAAACGGGTGGGGTAACAAACTCGATGAAGAAGGAGAAGATCATGGAGATCAAAACCTTTTGTGTGGTGGGTTCCGGGCAGATGGGGAGCGGAATCGCCCAGGTGGCGGCGGTCAGCGGACTTCAGGTGATCATGACGGATATCCGCCAGGAATTTATCGATCGGGGAATGGGCGCCATCCGGCGCTTCCTTTCAAAAAGCGTTGAAAAGGGAAAGCTTCTCTCAGATGAAATGGACGCCATCATCGGCCGCATCCGGACCTCCACCGATATCCAGGCGGCTGGTGAAGCCGATTTTGTGGTGGAAGCGGCGACGGAGCACGAATCAATCAAATTTAACATCTTCCAGGATCTCGATGCTGCCTGCCCGTCTCATGCGATCCTTGCCACGAATACCTCATCGATTCCCATCGGACGCATCGCCGCCAAGACGAAGAGACCCGAGAAGGTCATCGGTATGCATTTCATGAATCCGGTTCCCATCATGAAGCTGGTGGAAGTGATCCCCGCCATCACGACTTCTGAAGAGACCCTGAAGACGACCTGGGATTTGGCCATTAAATTCAGGAAGACACCGGCGAAAGCCGAGGACTACCCCGGGTTCATCGCCAACCGGATCCTGATGCCCATGATCAACGAGGCGATCTTCTGCCTGTATCATGGTGTGGGGACCCGGGAGGACATCGATACGGTGATGAAGCTGGGAATGAACCATCCCATGGGCCCGTTGGCGCTGGCCGATCTGATCGGACTGGATACATGTCTGGCCATCATGGAGACGCTTTATGCGGGATTGGGTGATTCCAAATACCGGCCATGCCCGCTTTTAAGAAGGTATGTGGAGGCCGGCTGGCTGGGAAAGAAGAGCGGGCGCGGCTTTTACGAGTACGCCTGATTTTTGAAACGCCGCAAAAAAAATGTAAACCCGTTCAAAACAGGATGAGGAGGCAGCATGCCTAAAAAGAAAGCCGATACTTCAGCGAGCATCGGAGAAAAGATCAAGGAAATCCGATCCCAAAAAAAGATGACCCATGATCGGCTGGCCAACGAAACCGGGTTTTCCATCGACTATCTTAAGAAAGTCGAATCCGGAAAGATCACGCCGCCGGTAGGAACCCTGCTGACCATCGCCCGGGCTCTGGAAATCGATTGCGGATTTTTTTTAAGACAACAGGAATCGACGCTGAAGAAGCGGATCAAGGCCTACACTACGCGTACGGACAACTATGCCTACACGACCCTGACGCCGGGTGCGGAAAACAAGCATCTCAAAGCCTTTCGAATCATTGTCGAACCCATGCAGGCCCATAAAGGGGTGGGCTACCAGCATGAAGGAGAGGAGTTCGTGTATGTCCTGTCCGGCAAGATGGAGGTCAGTGTGGGAGAGCACATCAATATCCTGGGAAAGGATGAATCGCTCCATTTCAATTCCGCGATCCGGCACAACTTAAGAAACATCGGGAAGGAACAGGCAGAGCTTTTAGTGGTCATCTACAACCCCTGAAGGGCTTGCGAAGGCGGCAATGGGTAGATGGCAAAAATCCGGTAGGGACAGCATACACTAAGGATGGGGAGATGGTATCCAAATTGACGGATGAGCAGATCATGATTCAATCCATGGTGCGCGATTTTGCCCGGGAAGTCATCCTTCCCACCGCCATGGAGCGCGATAAGACCCGGGAATTTCCGGCTGCAAACCTTAAAAAATTGGCCGAGTTGGGTCTAATGGGGATGATGGTCCCTGCTGAGTATGATGGTGCCGGGGCCGATGCCGTGGCGTATGTGTTGGCCCTGTCCGAGATCGCCTATGCATGCGCTTCCACGGCCGTGGTGATGTCCGTTCACAATTCCATCGTCTGTGAAAGCATCCTGCGCTTCGGGACCGAGGATCAGAAGCAAAAGTATCTCAAGCCCCTGGCCAGGGGGGATTTCATCGGCGCTTTCGCCCTTACCGAGCCCCTTGCCGGTTCCGATCCGTCCCGACAAACCACTTCGGCAAGGCGGGACGGCGAGCATTACGTCCTCAACGGCACCAAGCGATTCATTACCACCGGAAAAAATGCCGGTCTGGTCATCGTGACCGCCAAGACCGACCCTGCGGCCCGACACAAGGGTATCAGCGCCTTCATGGTGAAAAAGGGAACGCCGGGCTTTACCGCCGGACCCATGGAAAACAAGATGGGTCTGTGCGCTTCCGACACCACCGATCTCATCTTCGAAGACTGCCGCATCCCGGTCGAAGATCGGCTGGGTGAAGAGGGAATGGGGTTTACCATCGCCATGACCGCGCTGGACTCCGGCCGGATCGGAATCGCCGCCCAGTCGTTGGGCGTGGCTCAGGCAGCCCTGGATGCATCGGTAAAATATGCCAAAGAACGGGAACAGTTCGGCCAGCCTATCTCGAAGTTTCAGGGAATCCGATGGATGATCGCCGACATGGCCACGGAGATCGAAGCCGCCCGCCAGTTGATGCTGTCGGCTGCAGCCATGAAGGACCGTAAGGAGAACTTCACGGCCCAGGCCTCCATGGCCAAGCTTTTTGCCTCGGAGATGGTCAACCGGGTGACCGCAAAGGCCCTCCAGATCCATGGGGGGTATGGCTTTATCAAGGAATATCCGGTGGAGCGGTTCTACCGGGACGCCCGGGTCTTCACGATTTATGAAGGCACGTCGGAAATCCAGCGCGTGGTCATTTCCAACCACATTTTACAGGACAAGCGCGCTTTCTAAACCCCCTTCCGCTAGGCTTGGTCGGATCGCAAGGCATGAATCACTCCTTTTCAAATGGTCCGGAAAGAAGAATAGGGCGTTTTGCAGGCGAAACGCCCCTAAGGGTCATGATTTTTTATCGGTTGATTTTGAGAGACCCGGATACATGTTCTCGACGCATTCCGGGCAAAGGCTGTGGCTGAATTCGGCTTCCGAGTGTTCGCGGATGTAATTTTCGATCTGGTTCCAGTACCCATGGTCGTCCCGGATCTTCTTGCAGGACGCACAGATAGGGAGCAATCCGGAAAGCTTTTTGACTTTGGCTAAGGCTTCTTTGAGCTCTGCGATGAGTTTCTCTTTTTCCTTCTCGGCTGTTTGTCGCCTGTAAAGCTCTTCCTTTATCCGGTCATGGGCCTGTTTGATGGACAACGCGGAACGAATCCGGGCGAAAAACTCGGTGGTGTTGATGGGTTTGGTGATAAAATCCGTTGCGCCCGCCTTAAAGCTTTTTTCGATAGCCTCGTTAGCCTCTGCCGCGCCGCCGGTGACCACCAGGACGGGGATGTCCCGGGTGGCATCGTTTTCCCGGAGGTGCTTGGTGAATTGATAACCGTCCATGTCCGGCATGATCAGATCGAGGAGTATCAAATCCGGGGTTTCTTTTTTTACCCATTGACAGCCATCGGCAGCGTTGCTGCATGTCCGGATATTTTGATATCCTTCCTTTTTCAAAATCTTTTTGATAAACCGGAGGCTGGTCGGATCATCATCGATGGCAAGGATCGTCATTTGATGAATCGTATTCATGATCGGTGCGAACCCCTCCTTTACCCGCCAATCGGGTTTCGACCCACCCGGAGTCTGCGGCCTATTGGAAAATTTTGGAGGCAAGCTCGATGTCTTCCGGGCAGAAAACGAACAGGCACTTTTGATCCGGGGAGGAGACGGATCCATAGACATAGTTGATATTGATTCCCTCTTCCCCAAACTTGGTCGTCACTTCAGCCAGCGCGCCGGGCCGGTTATCCAATTCGATGGCAATGACCGGCATGATATCGAAGACATATTCGTATTTGGAGAGCAGATCAATAGCCTTATCGGTCTGATTCACCAAAAGACGGATCAGGGCAAACTCGGCGGAGTCTTTTCTCATGGAATTGTAGCTTGCAACCGATGCGATCCGCTTGAGGGATTTTCCACGTGCCCTGAACAGCTCCTGAACATAGGCGGAAGCGTCCTGAATCGTGAGAGCATCGATGTTGATGTTTTCACCGGCGAGAAGGGAGGCGAGCTTTCCGAGCTCCCCGGGAACATTTTTCATGAAAAGGGAAATCTCTGTTCGAACCATGTTACGGGCTCCTTTCAATTTTGCGTTTGAGACGGACCACGCGATGGGCGATGGTCTCCCCGATCCCCGGAATCGTGACCGGTACGGGTTCGGATAAGATCTCTTCCTCGGCCAGCTCTCGCGTTTTTTCATCGATGAGAACCATGTGGCTGGCCGCCTGTTTTTCCAGCTTGGAGGCCAGGTTTACAGAGTTTCCCAGGTAGGTGAATTCGGTCTTGATGTAGTTTCCCAGTAGCATGGCGTAAATCTCACCGGTGCTGATTCCGATGCGGACTTGGATATTTTGTTTGGCCATAAAATGCTTTTTTAACTTGTAGTTTTTGTGCTTCAGTGCGCGAAGAATGTCAAGCCCGCATTTTACGGTGTTCAGCGCTATGGAGGGAAGGATCGTTTTCCCGTGTTCAAAGATGGCCATCACCCCATCCCCCAGGAACTTGTCGATGTATCCCCCATACATATAAATGATCAGGCAGATCCGGTCGATGAATTCATCCACCATCTTGACCGTCAGGTCTTCATCGGAGCGCATCATGATATTGGAAAAATCGACGATGTCCAAAAAAAGAGTGGATGCGGGGATTTTCAACTTGGTGCGGGCTTCTTTGAAAGGATTGATGGTCCGTTCCACCCGGTTTCGGATAAAAGCCGCATCCTGATAGACGAGATCCGAAGTCAGCAGCGCCGCGGCCTGATGCGCATCGATCTTTCGTGCGGCACTGAAGGACCGGACAATGGCGCTTTTCATCCCGTGCACCATGCCGAGACGTGCGGCCTTCCTGAAACAGACCATCGCCGCTTTCTCTTCGTTCATTTCATATTGGCAAATTCCAATTTCATAATAGACATCCGTCATCACCCGGTCGGATTCGAGCCCGTTCGCCGTTGCAAATGCCAGGATATCTTCCCCTTTATTCCGTGTCTGATCGAAAAGATAGATCTTATGAAATGATTTCATAACGATCAGACCCGCAAGGATGCGCTCTTGGAGCATCCCGATTATGGAAAAGTCCGATTCAAGGGAAATGGCGATCTTCAGGCCTTCGTCTACGGCATTGGTGTCACACAGGTATTCGGCAAGCTCCAATCGGGCGATGGCAAGCCCTTTTTGGTGTTTGAGCTGGGAAAATAGGTTGATGGCCGTCTCCAGTTCAGCGCGATCCACAGCTTGGATGAGTCCGATTTTTCGATGAACGCAAGAGCAATTGATAAGAGAAAAGCCATAGGTCAACGCACGGGATGCATCATCCGGGACTTCTCTGTATCGATTCCAAGAGATCTCCTTTTCTTTTGCGGCATACTTTTGCGCCAGATCATTTCGATGAAGCAGCAGGTTGACGCTTCCCAGCAGGGAATAGATCTCTCCAATAAAATAGGAAAGCGTGGGATCGGATTGCGCCAGGTCCAGTGCGTCATTGAGATAGGTGTCGGCATCGGCATAATTACACCGGGCCCGGTGAACATAACCCAATGAAATGAAAATACGCAGTTTCCAGGGCTTCAGCACCGGATCATCGGCATCCTCGAGGATACACAGCGCTTCATCCAGGAGTTGTTCGGCCCTGGGGAAGAAATAGCATTTTTGTAAAAAAAGATTCTTATACCATCGGATGACGGCGTCGATCTCCGGGGTTTGAGCGAGTTCTCGGGTTTCATGTTCAAATCGGCTTAAAGCGGAGAGGGTTTCTCCCCGAGATCCCATCAGATCGTAAGTACGGTAGGTTTCTTCAATGATCCGGATCCGCTCTTTGAGGCCGACTGCATCATTCATGATTTTACCTAAGGTAATCGTTTCCAATTTGGCAAAGAAATAATTATAGATAAATATTCTTGTGTTAGAAAAGAGACGCCTTGCATCTGCGGCAATCTCGAAAATCGCTCAATTTAGGTTTTGCTTTTTAATCGCCGCAGTTTTTTGACCCGGGAAATAGGCAAAACCCCGTTTTTTTTACTGGGGACCGCCGTAGAGCGCTTTGACTTGGGCGCGATCCGGAGATCCGTCTGTTTTTACCGGGATTTCAGAGACGAATTGTACATATTGGGGCTTCTTGTAATTAGCGATACGTTCCCCAACGAATCGGGCGAGTTCTTTAGCTTCGAGTATGGCCCCGGTTCT
>PCSF01000049.1:35486-39901 GCA_002771315.1 Desulfobacterales bacterium CG23_combo_of_CG06-09_8_20_14_all_52_9
GCCTTGATCCCTTCTTTCCATTTCGGATCCGGAACCCCGAAGACGACGACGGCCTCCACGTCAGGATGTTGGAGAATCACTTTTTCCACCTCAGCGGGATAGACATTCTCACCGCCGGGTTTAATTAGTTCCTTTTCGGCTTTCCGGCCCGCGAAAAATAAAAATCCGTCTTCGTCAAACCGGCCCATATCCCCGGTATGATGCCACCCGCCCCGAAAAGTATGTACCGTATCCTCCGGCAGTCCCCAGTATCCCTTGAAGACCATCGGGCCTTTCATGACGATTTCCCCCACCTGGCCGGTCGACACCGGGCGGTTGTCATCGTCCACGAGTCGTAAATCCGACAAAGGGATGATCTTTCCGGCCGAACCGGGCCTGTCGTCATAACGTCCCATGGTGGCTAGGCACGAGGTTTCGGTCTGTCCGTACATGCAATAAAAGGTGCCGCCCGTGGTTTCTTGAAAGACCCGGATGGTCTCAGGAACGCCTAAGCCTAAAACGGCGCGCAACGACCGAATCTCTTTTCCCGCTTCCTGATGCGCCTGAAGGATTGAAGAAAGGATCGGCGGAAATTCGAAAAAGAGGGTCACCTTCTTTTCTTCGATCAGAGAAACCGCTTTTTTGGCTTCAAACTTGCTCATGTTGACATTCAGGGCACCGGCGTGAAACGCGTTGGTCGCCATGAATAATCCTCCCACATGGAACAGGGGCAAAAGATTTAGGTGAACATCCCGTGAAGAAAGATTGAAACAAAGATTCAGATGAATATCGGCGCAAAGGACGTTCCCATGGCTGAGCATCGCCCCCCGGGGCCTTCCGGAAACCGCTGCGGTGTGAATGATCACAAAACCATCATCCGTGGCGACATCCGCTGCCCGGAAACCGGCCGATCCGGTCATCAGGGAATCCAACCTATCATAGACACCGCCGGGCCTTAGATTGTAAAAGGACCGAATCGACGGAAACCGGTCTCTGTTTTTTTGAATCGATTCCTGGAATTCAGGATCCACGAAAAGGGCCTTCGGAGTACCGTCATTGAGATTGAACGCCGCTTCATCAGCGCTTAACCTCCAGTTCACGGGAAGCACGATGACGCCGATGGCGGCCGCGGCGCCGTAAAGAAGGAAATATTCCAGGCTGTTTTTCCCATAAACGCCGATGCGATCCCCTTTTTCAAGGCCGATTCCCTGAAGCCCGGCGGCAAGCCGATCGACCCTTTCTTTGACTTCCTTAAAAGTGAGATTTCGTTCGTCGTCGGCCTCAAACCAGGCCGGTGCATTCCCGAAAGCCGTGGCGTTTCGGTTGATGATGTCGTAAAAGGTAAGATCGTGCAAGCCCATGGAATCGATTTCCCCTGATACTTTTGTGAAATTGCTGTTAAATGTTCAGATATCTCAAAAGGCTCCGCTCCGGGACCGTGAAAAACCGTGGAATCCCGGAGCGGGTAAATTTCATAAGGTTCAAATTGTTGGGGTCTCTTTATGGAAACTTGGCGCTAAAGGGGACGCTCTTGACTACCCCGTCTGCCTTAAAAATAGCGGATCCGTTCCGTGCATAAATCGGGAAAGTAAAGTCCGGAATTTGAGTCCACCAGTTTTCGATAAGATCCATAGGCCCCTTTCCCGAGGCCTTCACCTTGTCTCCGCTGGCGACCATCAGGCTCCCTGAGGTGACGGCGGGGTCCTGAACGGCGATCACCCGAACCTGGTTGGTTTTTCCGGCCGGGATCCACATGGCTTCGCTGGAGCCTTGGGTATTGATGTCAAAATCTTCGAACCCCACAGTAAACTGCATTTTTTCCATCAACACCGGGAAGTCATTGGGATTGCTCACATTGAAGATAAACGCCAGAACCAGAGGGGATCCATTGGCTCCTGCTTTTCCCTTGGTCGGTTCAATCTTGGCGTCATAGAACCACCATCCCCAGTAAGATTGAACTTCCATGTGGCTGAGGGTGACCCCCGGAGCCTTGAAATTCTTATCAGTGGGTTTGGCCGTCATGCCGGCGCATCCGGCCATGAAGGCGACGACGGCCAAGACGCTTAGAAACGCAAAGATCGTCGATTTTTCTCGCATATTTTTCCTCCCTGCTTTCCCATCACGGGTTTAGGTCAACCATCGCTTTCTTCGCTTGTAATGCTTGACATCACGGAAGCTTTTTCTTCCCCCGAAATCGGTCATCCCCAGGTAGAAATCCTTAATGTCCGGGTTCTCCCTGAGTTTTTCGGCGGAATCATTCATAACAATGCGCCCATTTTCCAGCACATAGGCGTAAGGAGCCACATTCAGTGCCAGCTTGGCGTTTTGCTCCACCAGGAGGATGGAGATTTTTTCCTTCTTGTTGAGCTGAGTGATGATATTGAAGATCTCGTGGATCAAAAGCGGCGCCAGTCCCATAGAAGGCTCATCGAGCAGGATCAGCTTGGGGTGGGTCATGAGCGCTCGTCCCACAACGGTCATCTGTTGTTCTCCGCCGCTGACTAATCCTGCCACCTCGTTTCGCTTTTCACGCAGCCTGGGAAAATAATGATACACCCTTTCCAGGCCTTCCTTGATAGACCGCCCGTATTTGCGCATGTGAGCGCCCACTTTCAGGTTCTGTTCTACGGTGAGGTGTTCGAAGACCCGGCGACCTTCGATGACCTGGACGATTCCCATCTTGGCGATTTTTTCAGGGCTCATCCGGTCGATCCGTTCTCCCAAAAACTCGATGGAACCGTCGGTCACCTGACCGTTCTCATGCTTCAACAGGCCGGAAATGGCTTTCAGGATCGTGCTCTTTCCCGCACCGTTGGCCCCCAGGAGGGCGATGATATCGCCCTCAGGAACCTCGATGGAGACACCCTTGATGACCAGGATCACCTCGTGATACTTGACTTCGATGTTATTGATCTTCAAGATCATCTTATCGCTGGACAATATGTTTCAACCTCCTCGGGGGTGTTTGGAAAAGCCTGCAATGGTGCAAGATAACACTACCATCCCAGCCATTCTTTTCCCCATTTTTCAGGCCAACGAGATTTTAAATCCACAAGCTCCACCACCTGGAATTTACCGTTCTTGATCTCGTAAATTGAAACTTTTCCTGCGGTACGATGATCCGTTGAGGTATAGTTCAGTGGCTGAACACCAAGCCCGATATCGAAATCACGGATCGTTTCAAATCCCTTTTTCAGGATCCCCTCTCCGGTCAGATCGCCAGCCTTGTCGGCCCGTTTCATGGCTTCCCACAACGCAAGCGTGTTTGCCCATGCGGCAACAGTGTGGGTTGTACGATTTTCCAGAGGGACGCCCGGGTTATATTTTTTGGCATATTCCACGACCTTGTCCATGTTTTTCACATTTTCGCCAAAGAATGCGCACCTCGGGGCACCAAAAACACCTTCAGCGGCCTTTCCGGCTAGTTTTACGAGGTTTTCATCGAAGCCCCAGCAGTTTACGATATGCTCGGCTTTGAGACCGAGGGCGAAGGCGTCCCGGACGGTGGCGGATACCGACATGGTGGTGTTGCCGTGCCAGACCAGGTCCGCACCATAGTCTTTCATGGCCAAAACCTGGCTCTTTGTGTCAATGGCCACCAGCGAAACATTCTGATCCGGACCCACTTCAAACCCCAACAATTCTGCCTGATCCTTGATGGCTTTGATGGGTGCGCTGCAATACGGGTGGGCGAAGTGGTAGCTGCAGACGAACTTGGGTTTCCGTTTTCCGAATTCCGGGTTCTTTTTCCAGCGGGTGTCATACCATGCCGTGATGGCGGCCCTGGCATTGGTGGAGTAGTCGGTGGCGGCGAACAGGTTGTAAGGCGTCTTCGCCGGGTTTGTCAGGTGTGCGCTGTATGAAGCGCTCACATAGGGCATTTTATCCTGGGTGACGGTCGGAGACAGGGCTTCGGTATCTCCGGTGCCCCATCCAAGAACCGCCACGCAGCCAAGCCGTTTGAAGAGCTTGTACTTGGTGAGGGCTTCGGGAATCCGGTAGCCGTAGTCGAACTGGTACAGTTTGATGGGTTTGCCGTTGATGCCTCCGTTGTCATTGACATATCGGATGGCATCCGCAATCCCTAAGGCATAGTCTTTGCCCACATCGGACGTGGCTCCCGTGACGTCGTTGAGTGCGCCGACCTTCACTTCGGCGGCGAGAGCACTCGCGGAAATGCCGAAAATGAGGGCCGGGATAAAAATGACCGCCACGAACTTAAACCATTTCTTTTTCAGATCCATAGTCATCCCCCTTCGCATGTTGAGTAAAGGAAAATTGATACCCTAACCGAAACTGCCGATGCCGACACTCACCTCCTTCCAACTGTATTTGGATTCATCGATAAGAAAAGGGCCAGAGATTGAAATAATTTTTAACTTGCCACCATCGATAGGCCAGCCCATAGGGCTCGAAGATCATGAAGACGCAGATGG
>PCSF01000049.1:39923-41927 GCA_002771315.1 Desulfobacterales bacterium CG23_combo_of_CG06-09_8_20_14_all_52_9
TTCACGAAGAGAAAGTCCATCAGCAACTTCGGATATTCATCGGCCAGAGGAATGACCGCCAATTGGAGTAATTCCATGACCACGACCATGAAGATGGAACCGAATACGGCTCCATGAATGGACCCAACGCCCCCGATGAGGATGACCCCTACCAGCCAGAGGGACCAGAACCACTGGAAATGCTCGGGGCTGATGGCTGCCAGATTGCTGATCCAGAAGGCTCCGGCGACCCCTCCGATAAACCCGGCGACGAAAAATGCCAAAAGCTTGTACTTGATGACATTGATCCCCATGACTTCGGCGGAGATGTCGTTGTCCCGGATTGCCACCCATGCGCGTCCCGCTCTAGATCGGAGAAGGTTGGCTAGCCCGATGATGCACAAGCTCGTGAGAACGATCATCATATAATAGACTTTCAGGTCCGAATCAATTACCCATGGCCCTATTTTGATGGTTCCCGGCGGCAGGGAAAAGGCCTGCCCGCGTCCGCCGATCTGTGAAACATACTGGGTGATGATAAACTCCACCGTGATAAATTGGGCGGCCATGGTGGTCAGAATCAGGTAAAATCCCTTGACGCGGGCCGAGGGGAGGCCGAACAGCACGCTCCAGAGTCCTGCGGTGACGGCGGCGATGAAGATGCTGATGGGATAGGCGAGCCCGATGTCCAGGATGAACTGTGGCCAGGGGAATTCAAGGATTAACAGGGTGCTGGTATAGGCACCGACGGCGATGAAGGCTGCATGACCCAGGGTTACCTGTCCACAGAAGCCGATCAGGAGTTGCACTCCCAGGGCGCCAAGAACGGTATAGCCGATCTGGTTGCAGACGCTAAGTGAATATGTTTCCCCCATCAGAGGAATGAAGATGAAAAGGACAAGCCCTAAAAGGATCATCTTTCCCTTGATGAAGCGGGTCTGGAACCATGCATGGTCTTCGCGATAAGACTGATGGTAATCGCCGCAGGGAAGCCAAGTCGTCGACATAAAACGCTCCTTTTACACCCGTTCGATCCGTTCCCATCCCCACAGCCCGTAAGGCTTGAAGAGAAGGAAAACCGTCATAAATACAAAAGGTGCAATCTCTTTAATACCGCCGGGAAAGTATTTGTCCAGATACGCGCCGCTGAGGTTTTCGAGGACGCCGATGATGACGCCTCCGACGATGGCACCAGGAACGGAGTTGAGCCCCCCCAAAACCACTGCAGGGAGCACCAGCAATCCCAGGTAACCCACGGAAATGTTCAGGCCATTGATATTGCCTAAAAGGGTCCCCCCCACGCCGGCGGCCATGAAAGCGATAGCCCAGGCCGCCGCATAGACGAACCGGGCGGAAACCCCTAAAGAGAGAGCCGCCATTTCATCGTCTGCGGTTGCCTGCATGGCCAGGCCCCAGCGGGTGTATTTGAAGAAGCTGACGAAAGCGACCAGAAGGATGAGTGCGGCCAGAAAACTCCAAAGATAAACCTTCCCGATGATCAAAGGGCCGATCCGCATCGGTTCCATGGAAAATACCGGCGGATCAAAGGTCCGTGTGTCGACTCCCCAGATGAACTCCACGGTTCCTTTGAAGAAAAAGGACAGCCCCACGGTGACCATGATCACCGTTAAAACCGGCTCGCCGATGAGTCTGTCTAAAAAGATGCGCTCGGTCAAAATCCCTAAGACCAGGCCGATAATCAGAGAAAAGAGGAGAGAAAGCAGAAAAGGAATGCCCATCGAATAAAAACTCAGGGAGACGTATGCGCCGATGAGGGTGAGTTCACCCATGGCCAGATTCAAGACCCCGGAGCATTTATAGATGAGCACCCATCCCAGCGCCACGAGGGCGTAAATCCCGCCCACCATGATCCCTGTCGTCAGCGCCATCAGCAACAACTCCATGAGCGTCCTCCTTCATTGACTCCCGGTTCGGAAGGGCACGTTAGGCCCCCTCGCCTAATCCTTGAGGGTCACGATCCGCATGTCTGTTTTGATATGCGCTTGCCGTCCGTCTTCGTACTTG